>NZ_JBFTIN010000006.1:0-196436 GCF_056394785.1 Rhizobium sp. 10N414
GACGCGAACCTTGACGCACTGCTTCTTGTCGGCGTTCCACCAGGTATTGTTGCCGCCCACGTCAACATAGCCCCGCGCCTGCATTTCGCTCTCGGCGCCAGCGGCTCGCGAGCCCACGAGGTCGGCGATATCGGATGGCGATTTGGCGAGCGCGGCCAAGGGCACCAGGACTACGAGGCTGATTGCTATTGTCAGGCGCATGATGATTTCGCCGTGGCATACATACCGCGTGAGGTTAGTAGAACCCAGCATCGTTGAGTAAGGCTGTGGTTAGACGACCACTTGCTGCCGAAGATTCGCGGACTTGAAGTCCGCACGCACCGCCCGCTGCCAATCAGCCGGCGCCTCCCAGGACGGTCACCAACACCGCACCCCACAAGGCAAGCAACACGTTACCGATTGCATAGCCAAGCCCGTAGCCCAAAGCCGGTACGCTGCTTTTGGCGACATCCTGGACGGCGGCGAGGGCAGGGGCAGAGGTACCTGCTCCGCAGCAGGTTCCGAGAAGCACTCCCTCGTTCATCTTGAAAAGCCGAGTGCCGACCAGAACGGCAAGCCCATGCGAGGCAACGACAACGACGATCGTGATCAGTACCAGCGCAGGACCCGATGCGAGAAGGCCACTCACAAAGCTAGGACCCGCTGAGATGCCGACACATGCAATAAAGGCCGAAAGCCCCACGGAATCAAAGAGCCATAGTGTGGCCGCGGGAACAAACCCGAACGTCCGCCGCCTGGCGCGGAGCCAACCGGCGACCAGCCCGCCAAGGAGCGTCCCCACAGCCACACCAAGCCCCAATTCCAAGGCGCCAATCCGCAGCGCTGGAATACCGATCATTCCGCCGAAGAAGATAAACATGGCGACATAGACCATGTCTGTCGCAGTTGTGGGCCGGTCGGCGTAACCCACCACAGCTGCGGCTTCCTCGACATGCTTGCGGCTGCCGACGATGGTCATCACGTCACCCCTCTCGACTTTCAAACCGCCATACGCGGGAAGCTCCTCGCCCAACCTGGTGATCTTGCGCAGGAAGATCGTGCGTGCCTCAGGTTCCCGCCTGAGTTCGAAGAGTGTCTTGCCGATGACCGATTTCTTCGTGACAACGACATCGAGCGTTTCGGTTGGTATATCAAGCAATTCCGCATCATCGATTTCCCTACCGATCCCTGCGCCCTTGTCCACCAGCAGGCCACGCAATCCTGCCACCGCGACAACGTCACCGGTCTCAAACCTGAAATCGGGATACGCAGCAACAATATCGCTGCCGCGTCGAATTTGCTCGATGTAAGCCTTGGCCCCACGAGGCACTTGCGCTTCAGCTTCGAGGACACTCATTCCAACCCATCGTGGATCAACGACGAAAGCGCGCGCTTCAATAGCGCGTCTGGCCGACTCCCCGGTCGTTTGACCTTCCGCTGCCGCGTTGAGTTTTGCCTCCATCTCAGCGCAGGCCTCCCGCAGTGGTCGCGCCAAAAGCCGCGGCAACAGTTGCGATAGCACAAGGATCGTTGCGATTACACCGACGAGATAGGAAACAGCGAACGCGGTCGCGACGTCCGCCTCAAAGGCGCGCTGCACTGCCTCTTGGGCACCGGTTTTCCGGAAGGTGTCGATCGCCACGCCAACGGTTGCGGACTCGGTCATCGCGCCCGCAAGCAGGCCGGCGGCACTCCCGACGTTCAGGCCCAGCAGTGCGGCCAGGGCCCAAACAACAGCAAGTCCAACGACACAGACCAGCGCCGTAATGGCAATCTGGGGTAGAGCCTCTCGATTGAGGCTCCGGAAGAATTGCGGCCCGGTGCGGTAGCCGATCGCAAAGAGAAAAAGCAGGAAGAATGCCTGTTTAACATCGTTTGCGACCTCAACGCCGGTCTGACCGATCAGCACGCCTGCGATCAAGCAACCGGCCACCGATCCCAGCGTGAAACTACCGACCCTAAATTTTCCGATCGCATAGCCGATAGCGAGCGTGAGAAAGAGTGCAAGCTCCGGATGGTCGTTGAGTATTCGGGAAAGCGTGTGCATGTAACCACCCAGATTTTCGTTAACGGCTAGAGGGGGCGGCGCAGCATCGGAGCGAAGGCGCTTCCGCAAGGAGCCGGCCCATTTCCCCGCGGCCTCCGGATGGCGTTATCGTGTGATTAACGCGCGCGGATTGATCGAAATACGTGCCGGCAGTTCACCGCATCCGCTTCTCACGCCACCTCACGGCCAAACCAGCCGATGCCATGCCGCGAAGGAAATTTGACCTGCTGATGCCATTGCCGTCTGACGAACTCACAACATTCTCCAATTCTTCAGGGTTCAGCTAGCGCCAGATCGAACAGTATGCAGTCCAGTAATTTTTAGAAGTACGTTACGGTTAATGCCGATGTTGCGAGGTGTTAGTTTCGCTCCTTTTCACGAAAGCCACGAAGCGAATAACTGCGACGCCCAGCGTGCAAAAGCCAACGGCATCAGAGATTGGGTGCGCGACGGTAACTCTATTGAAGTTACCGTAACGTACTTCTCATGGCGGTCTTTTCGCGCATCATATTGTCCACCTTAGGGGGAGGCGTGGTTGATCCGATGGGCGATACCCGAGGCTTCGCAAAAAATGGTTCGAAGGAGGCACAGCGTGGCCTCTGGCGACTATTGCTGAAGCTGCCTTCCATTCGCGGCCGCCTGCAGATCATTGCCGCCCGATCGAGCCATCTCAATGAACTCTTCGAAGCCTATGAAGAGGCGAATGTGGCACTCGCGCGTTTTCAGAGAGAGCGAGATCGGGAGGACTGCCCTTTGATCGAAGAATACGAGGCCCTGTGCGCCGAGATCGAAAACGATGTGTTGAGGTTTGTGCTTGACGACAAAGGCTCCATGTAACCGATCTTCCTTCACCGATTATTGAGCACCTCTTCTGAATTACATTAGAGATTTCGGTTGCAACTGTATGTCATTGAGTCGATAAAACTCCTGCGTAGATTTCAGCTTGGAGGATTGCACCGGGGACGACCATGAGTGCTGGAATTCATGACAGACGCGAACAGATTCTGGACTACGAACAGACACGTGAAGCGGTTAAGCGTTTAATCGCCGACCCAAGATTTAAAGTCCCGGATCGCCAGAAGTCTATCTTGATGTATCTAGTCGAGCGTCGCCTGGATGACGAGAACGTCAAATCCTATGCGATTGCCATTGACGTTCTGGGGCGCCCGAGCAGCTTCGACCCCAGCACTGATCCAATCGTTCGCATCGAGATGAGTCGCCTTCGCTCCTCGCTTGAGGCTTACTATCTGGCATTTGGACATGAACACGACATCTGGATCAGTATTACGAAGGGAAAGTATGTTGTTTGCTTTACGCGCAGGCTGGAGCCGTCGATGGCGCTTTGTGAAGATGTTGGCGATCCGGTAGCGGATGACACCGTTCAACATCAGGCACATCCGGTACCCCAACAGAAGCCGTATCAGAAACAGGCGAGGCGACTTGCGTTGCCCTCGATTGTAGCCGTAGCGGCAATCGCGCTGGCCACTTACGCTTACTCCAGGCCGACCGTATCCGAAAAGCCCACTGTTTTCGTATCTGTCGAGGCTGCCAGTCCTGAACTCGCCGGAGAGGCGAACAAGATGCGAGACGGCCTGCTTACGGCCCTGACGCAGTTCCAGACGATGAATGTCGCACAGCCGGCATATGCCTCGGCCCGAGCCAACGCATCTGAGCGACGCTATGAAATTCAGCTCAAATATTACGGCGATGGCGATGATCGCAGCGTCTGGTGGCAGGTCGTCGACAACGCCACCGGCACGCTGCTGATGTCCGGCCTTGAGCGTGTCGACCTGACGGGAAAGAGTGATACCGCTGTGCAGGGTGATATTGTTAAGACTCTCGCGCAGCGGATCGCGGCAAACCGGGGCATAATTAATGCCATCGAACTGCAGGCGGATGGTTCGTCACTCGGAAACGGATGCGTGATAAGGGCCGAGTACGCGCTTGATGTCCGGGGCGACCTCGGCGCAGCGACGGAATGCCTGCAACAAACACTTCGGCTGAGGCCCGACGATTCCGATGCCAGTGCAACGCTGGCGCGGGTCCTCGTCGCCCCACAGGGAAGGGTGACAACGCCAGAGATCGCTGATCGTGCGCTCGGTCTCGCACAAAAAGCCGCCGGCACAGCGCCGATGTCCGACCGAGCGCAATTGGCATTGATGGCGGCGCAGGCCGCAAAGAGCAGACCGGAGGCCGCGATCGAAGCGGGCACCAGGGCGATCGCTCTCAATCCGAACAATCCTGATGCGGCGGCTGCGTTGGGCGGAGTGCTTTATTTCGCGGGATACAGGCAAGCGGGCGTATCAATGGCGCTGGACGCAAGCAAGGAAACGCCCGTGGTGCCCCGATGCGCGATGGTTGTGCTGGCGCTGGATGCATTTCGCAAGGCCCGATACTCGGAGGCCCTGCTATGGGCCGAACAGATAAATGGCAGCAGCCCCCTTACGAACGTAATCCGTTCAGCCTCACTCGGAGAACTTGGCTCTGATCAGGCCAAGGCGAGTGTTGACAACGGAGGCGTCAGCGGCGCTGTGTTCCGAATGACGATGGACGCAACCGGCTTGCAGCCCGACCTGGCTTTAATGCTTGAGCGGGGCCTGATAAAGGCTGGCGCTGATTTTGACCAAGTCGGCAGCGTTTCGCGATCATTAGATCCATCAACGAATCGTGGCTAGACCGACAGCGGGATCTAGCAAGGCGACCACTGGTCAGCGTCATGGCCGAAACCAACGAACGCAACATCTTCGCTTTTTGCTAAGTCGGATACTTTTTTGGTGCTTTGTCGAATACGCGATTCGTCGTCCATATCAGTGACGAAGATCTGGCGCGTTTCCGCATCCGCCATTGAACTGTGCATGACCGCATCCGCCGCAAGCAATACATTGCCTGTTACAAGAAGGCGCGGACGAGAAGGGATTGATGCCCGGGTGTCCGCTCGTTTCCAACAATTCTACCCCTGCAACAAGCTCAATGTCGCCTTCGACGGTTCGATTGCGGAGTGATGGGTGGTTGCGGTTCCATAATGCCTGTTATGCCACTTTCTGCTAAGTATATGAAATAAAACGATAATAACACCTGACGTGAAGCGCAATCGAAGCGGAACCAAAATCGACCAACCGCTCGACAAAGCGGCGGCGCTTCCGAGTGCGCTGCTTATTCAGCGGTCTTGGGAAATGTCTCAGCGCTATCTAACTGCTGGATCTGGCACGGTTGCTAGCCGTACCTTGCCGTGTTCTTTTATCTGCGACTTTTCCGGTGCACCGGTACGGCCGAACTGAACGCGTTGGGTGATGTTTCGTCGATAAGCCGGCATTGGAACAGACCGTTTATTCGAAGCCGTCAGACCCACGTTCCCTTCATGGATTGTTGGCGCTCCGTCTGCGACCGCGATGAGACGTGCCTAACCTTAGTACGGCTTCGCCTCGGTCGATCCCCCCCAACGGCAGTCGCGTGTTCTTACTCCTTCCCGTTTCGCCGTCATTCCTCGCCTACTAACAAACATGCGACTGCCGCCCTCCGTTTCATTTCGGCCAAATAGGTGCGGTCCGATCGTCCACGGACTCGTGACTGTCATCGAGGCCGCGATGGGCGCGGCCGGAAACAACGAAAGGAACTTAGAATGGCAACCATCGGCACCTTCACCTCCACCGAGAACGGATTTACGGGTTCGATCCGCACTCTCGCCCTCAATCTCAAGGCTCGCATCTCCCGGGTCGAGACCCCCTCCGAAAAGGGCCCTCACTTCCGCATCTATGCTGGAAATGTCGAGTTGGGCGCTGCTTGGCAAAAGACCTCCGAGCAGGGCCGCGATTACCTCTCCGTCAAACTTGACGACCCGAGCTTTGCTGCCCCGATTTACGCGACACTCGCCGAAGTCGAAGGCGGAGGAAGCCTCCAGCTTATCTGGTCCCGCCCGAACCGGGACTAGCGAGTGACCCGGCTCCGCCACAAGGCGGAGCCGGTTTCCAGCCTTTGCTGCGAACAGAGGGAGTATAGCTGCCCAATAAAGCTTGATCGGTTGTCAGCTCCCCGACAATGAGCGGTTTTCCCGATTGTGCGGAGCCTGTTGAAATTGGCTTCCCACTCGCCGGCGTCATCGGAATTGATGCGATCCCCTGCCCCATCTATCGTGTCACTGGCAGCGGTTGTCGTCCTTCACGAACTTCAGGAGACGAAACGATGGCCAATCTTATCGAACAGCAGATCGAAGAACTGCGCGCCGAACTCCGCAATGCAGGTTGGGCTGCTGGGCGTCGTCAAATCGTAGCCGAGCTCGAGATTGCCAGAGCAGAGCTTGCCGTCGCCATGGCCGAACAGTTAGATATCGTGCAAGTCGAGCCACCACCCTTAGGGCGCTCACTTTCGTCTCGAGTGCGACCCGGTGCACCTTTGCTGCGGATCTCGTTTCATCGCGATTAGGGATAATGCCTCCCGCGCGTCGTGCTTAAAGCTGGCAGTCAGAATTCTGACGCGAGGTCCTTTGCTCTTCAGTCGTCTTCAGGATGAGCGACGCCCACTGGCGACCGTGGCGTACCCTCTCTTTCGCTTAAGCCGGATCAGATCCAGAAAGAGCACCACCGCATCGTGCTCTCGCTCGAAATGGTGGGTCATTGTCTGTCCTTGGGCTCCTATGCGTCCCCATCGACGGGTGAGGCAAACGTCACCAAACAGAGTCGCGTCAATCGACATGGCATAAAAGCGAGCCATGTTGCGGGTCGGATCGGTGCGCTCGATGTAGAGTTTGTAGGGTTGCGAGATCATGCACACAGAATCGCGCTTTGGAGATTCCGGGTCCAACGACAGTTTTGAATCGGTTCCGGCTCACCGATTCATTTCAGTGATGTCGCGATGTGACGCGGGCTAGTTCGAGCTCACCTTCAGGGGCCGCCCGACGCGACTGAAAAGCGGCTCGCCCGAACGCATTGCCGCATGTCCTCACGTCGGAACCAGATGGCGCGGCCGCAGCGAAGCGGTGGCTTGCCGGTGGTAAAGATGATCTGCTCGTCGGCTCGCATGCAAAGAACTTCGTGCGGCTGAATCAGTGGCCTCGGTGCCAGTTGCTTCGATCGCGTGCGCGATGATCCGCGCGACTGAGAGGTCAAGCTGACTTGATCGATCTCTACCGTGGTCATGCCGCAGCGATGTGAGATGTAGTCCGCCGTTTCAGGATCATTAATCGCCGCAAAGGAAAGCCAACTTGCGCTCTCAAACCACTTGCTTGATGCATCACGGCCACCGTAGGTTTCACGCAACTGACCGATCGACTGGTAGATCATCATCAGGGTGATGCCGTACTTGCGACCAGCGTCTCGCGCCGTCTCCAGAATTCGCATGTACCCAAGGCGTGCCACTTCATCAAGGAGGAAAAGCGCGCGCGTATTCATCCTGCCATCCCGATTGTAGATGGCGTTCAGGAACGTGCCGATGATGACGCGCGCCAGCCCGGAGTGCATTTCGAGCGTCTTGAGATTGATGTTGATGAAAACATCCGTGTCGCCGTCGGCAATCGCATCTGTCATAAAGCTCGATCCGGATACCAGCGCAGCGTAGTTTGGGTAGGAAAGCCAATGCGTCTCCTTGATTGCATTCGCATAGACACCGCTGAAGGTTTCCGGTGTCATATTCACGAAAGAGGCCACGTTCTCCTTCACGAAATCGGATTTGGAGTTGTCGTGAATCTCCTGCAGTCGTTGGCGCAGTTTCGGCTCCGGTTCCGCTAAGTTGCTGCGTACCTGGCGAAGGGTCTGTTCTTCGCTCTTCGTATGGCCGGACAGGCAGACATCGGCAATGATTGCGGTGAGGAGCTGAAGTGCCGAAGCACGAAAGAAGTCATCGCGCACGCCCTGTGCTCGCCCATTTTCGCTCATGATCCAAGATGCGACCGAGGCTACGTCTTCCTCTTTGGTGCCACCGAAACGTCCGATCCAGTCGAGGACATTGATCCCGATGTCTGGGTGCTTTGGATCGAGGACAAGAATGTCCCTGCCAGCCTTTCGACGATGTTCGATCACGATAGGCGCAACCTCGTTCGATGAATCAAGCACGACAAGCGCTCCGCCCCATTTGAGCGCGGTTGGAATGGTGATTGAAGTCGTCTTAAAACCACCGGACCCTGCAAAGGCGATGCCGTGGGAAGATCCGAAAGATCCATCGAAGCAGAGCAGCGGCGACTTGCCGCCAACGCCCCAGGTCTCAGGATCGTCAACCCGAAATGGATGTGAAGCAACGTCGTCACGATCGACGCGGTAACACTCTCCAATCACGATGCCCCCGCTATTCGGGAAAAGCTGTGCCGCCTCCTGCATCGTCATCCAGTCGGCCTCCCCATGGAGGGCGCGTTTGCCCATAACACGCCTTGGCTCGGCGCGCGGGAATGCCGCATTTCCGAGAAGCGCAACCCGCAGCGCAAAACATCCAGTCATCAGTGCAGTCACCGCGCCAGCTATCGTCCCAGTCTCAAGATCGGCAACCATGCTGCTGCCTCTGGGCAATTGCGTTGCAAGAACAGAAAGGAGAATCACCTCGCGGGCAAACGCCATCAGGAATGTGGCGGCGGCCCCGGCAACGACGCCCCAGGCAGCAGAACGAATGTTGATCGAGCCGCCCGCGGCGAAGAGCACGATCACCCCGGCGCCTCCGCTTGCGACGAAGGGCGCGGCAATGCCTAGATGCTTGAGCGCGGCCTTGGCCGCATCGGTGTTGCCGAACGTTGCCAGCCATTGCTCGATGCCAGTGGTGCCAACGGTAACACCAATCATCAACATGATCGGTATGAAAAGGAGCACGACCCTATTTGCTGTCATGGCGGAATGCCTCGTTGCCGATGGCCATCAGTCGCGCCCGCTCGCCATCGTCGATCCCGAGACGGCGATTGAGATCGATCAGAGCGCCGAGAAGAAGTGCGCGCTTCTCGTAGCGGAGGCCCGCCTTGACAATCAGGCCCCCGAGTTCGATCTTGTCGCGTGTATCCTTCTTCCGCGCTTGCGAGTTTCTTGCGCGCTGCATCCGATCAATCCTCGCCAGTGCTGACTTGATCTGCTCCAGCGCGGTTCGACGCGCTTTGCGGGGTTCTGCTTGCCCCGCCTTTGTCCTTTTCTGTCGACGCGGGTCTCGTCGCGCAAAATCGTTTGACGAGACCTTCGAATGCCGTCTGAAGGTCAGATTCCTCGATTTCCATGTCGCCTAGCCCAGCCTTGAGAGCGACGCGACCAATGCGCTCGGCCTCCCGCGTTTCGGCTTGCTTCAACTGCTCCTGGAGACGGACGATTTCTTCGCGAATTCTTGCAGACGGTTTCTTCATTCCCGATCGGCCCTTTCATGCGGTTTCGACTTCCTCAAGCAGGAAGGTCCCGCAGATTGGCGAGATGATCTACTGACAGAAATGCGAGTTGGCGCAGCCAACACCTTTGAGCATGATCCCGACCGTTCCGAAGGAGCGGATCCGAAGGGCGCAATTATACGTCGCTGACGCGACGCTCTGCGCTTGGCCTTTTCGGGCAGCCGCTCCTGACGAGCTTATTGAATTCGATTGCTCGAAGGAGCTGGTTTCACAGTGACCGTCCCGCATTTTTCAGTCACGATCGTTGCCCGCGGGTCCGGCCGCAGCGCAGTGCTGTCGGCGGCCTACCGCCATTGCACCAAGATGGAATATGAGCGGGAAGCCCGGACGATCGACTACAGCCGGAAGCAGGGTCTGCTTCATGAGGAGTTTGTCATTCCAGTCGACGCGCCGGGGTGGTTACGCGAAATCATTGCCGACCGCTCGGTTTCATCTGCGTCGGAAGCCTTCTGGAACAAGGTCGAGGATTTCGAGAAGCGCTCTGACGCACAGCTTGCCAAGGACGTGACGATCGCCTTGCCGATCGAACTCTCGGCTAAGCAGAATATCGAGCTTGTCCGCGATTTTGTCGAAAGGCATGTCATCGACAAGGGCATGGTGGCCGATTGGGTCTTCCACGATGCGCCTGGCAATCCGCATGTCCATTTGATGACCACATTGCGGCCGCTGACGGAAGACGGTTTCGGTGCCAAGAAAGTGCCCGTGCTCGGAGCGGACGGCAATCCGCTCCGCAACGACAGCGGCAAGATCGTCTATGAGCTTTGGGCTGGAAGACTGGATGATTTCAATGTCTTTCGCGACGGCTGGTTTGCCTGCCAGAATCGGCATCTGGCAGTTGCCGGTCTCGACATCCGCATCGATGGCCGTTCCTTCGAAAAGCAGGGTATCGAGCTGACCCCTACTATCCATCTCGGTGTCGGCGCCAAGGCAATCGAACGGAAGGCGGAAGGCTCGGGCGAACAGGTCTCGCTCGAGCGGCTGGAATTGCAAGATGAGCGCCGGACCGAGAATGCGCGACGAATTCAGCGCAATCCGGGGATCGTACTTGACCTGATTGCGCGGGAAAAGAGCGTCTTCGATGAGCGCGATGTCGCCAAGTTCCTGCATCGCTATATCGACGACGCAATCCTTTTCCAAAGCCTTCTTGCTCGCATCCTGCAGAGCCCCGCGACCCTGCGTCTCGATCGGGAGAGGATCGACTTCGCCACAGGTCAATGTACCCCGGACAAGTACACAACCCGCGAGTTGATCCGGCTGGAAGCCGAAATGGTCAATCGAGCAATCTGGTTGTCGAAGCGATCGTCGCACAAGGTTCAAAAGACAGTGCTCGGCGCGACCTTTGCGCGCAATGATCGCCTGTCCGATGAACAGACGAGCGCAATCGAACATGTCGCCGGTGGCGAAGGTATCGCGGCAGTGATCGGTCGGGCCGGTGCTGGCAAGACCACAATGATGAGGGCCGCTCGACAGGCATGGGAAACAGCCGGATATCGCGTCGTTGGCGGTGCCCTTGCCGGCAAGGCAGCGGAAGGTCTCGAGAAGGAAGCAGGCATCATCTCCCGCACGCTTTCGTCGTGGGGGCTCCGTTGGAGCCAGGGCCGCGATCAGCTCGACGACAAGACGATTTTCGTTCTCGATGAGGCGGGCATGGTCTCGTCGCGGCAGATGGCGCTGTTCGTTGAAACAGTCACCAAAGCCGGCGCAAAACTCGTTCTCGTCGGCGATCCGGAACAGTTGCAGCCGATCGAGGCGGGCGCGGCCTTCCGAGCGATTGCCAATCGTATCGGCTATGCCGAACTCGACACGATATATCGCCAGCGCAAACAATGGATGCGTGACGCCTCGCGCGATCTTGCGCATGGCAACATCGGCAAGGCGGTCGAAGCCTATCGGTCGAATGGAAGGATGATCAGCGCCGAGCTGAAGATTGAAGCGGTCTCAAACCTCATTGCGGATTGGAGCCGCGACTATGATCCAGCCAGGTCTTCCCTGATCCTTGCTCATTTGCGTCGTGATGTCCGGACGCTGAACGAGCTAGCGCGTGCCAAGCTCATTGAGCGGGGCGTCATCGATGGCGGGTCTACCTTCAAGACAGCCGATGGAGATCGCAACTTCGCGGCCGGCGACCAGATCGTTTTCCTCAAGAACGAGGGATCACTTGGTGTCAAGAACGGCATGCTTGCCAAGGTCGTTCAAGCGGGGCCCGGCCGCATCGTTGCCGTCATCGGCGAAGGCGAGCGTCGCCGCCAGGTAGCGGTCGAGCAGCGCTTCTACAACAATGTCGATTACGGCTATGCCACTACAGTGCACAAAGCCCAGGGCGCTACTGTCGATCGAGTGAAGTTGCTTGCATCTCTTTCCCTCGACCGTCACCTCACCTATGTCGCCATGACCCGCCACCGCGAGGATCTCAGCGTCTATTATGGCCGCCGGTCCTTCACAAAGGCTGGAGGCCTCATCGAATTGCTGTCTCGCACGAACGTCAAGGAAACGACGCTCGACTATGCGCAAGGCAGCCCCTACCGACAGGCGCTCCGCTTTGCTGACGCACGCGGTCTTCATGCCGTCAATGTCGCCCGAACGCTTGTTCGTGACCGGCTCGCTTGGACAGTCAGGCAGAAGCACAACCTCATCACGCTCGCGTCGCGCCTGGCCGCTGTCGGATCCCGACTCAGCCTGGTCGGGCCGGCGATGAAATACCACGCAATCAAGGAAGCAGAGCCCATGGTTTCCGGGATCACCACTTTTTCGAGGTCGATCGGGCAGGTCGTCGAGGACAGGCTCGCGGCCGACCCGGGTTTAAAAAAGCTATGGGAAGATGTCTTCGTTCGGTTCCACCTCGTCTATGCCCAACCTGAGGCCGCATTCAAGGCCATCGATGTCGCTGCGATGCTGGCTGACCGGACGAGGGCGTCAGCGACACTGCTCAAGATCGCCGAAGAGCCGAGTAGCTTCGGTGCCCTCAAAGGCAAGACGGGTTTGTTCGCTAGCAAATCCGACGAGCAAGATCGGGACACGGCGGTCGTCAATGTCACTGCGCTGGCGCGCAGTCTGGGCCGCTATCTTGAAATTCGCGCCAATGCAAAACGAGAGTATGAGACAGAGGAGTGCGCCGCCCGCCAGAAGAGCGCGATCAATATTCCCGCTCTTTCTCCGAACGCCAGATCGGCGCTCGAGCAGGTTCGCGATTCGATCGACCGCAGTGACTTGCACGCAGTCCTCGAGCACGGGCTCGCCGACGAGAGGGTGAGGCTGGAGCTTGAGGGGTTTGCAAAGGCTGTTGCGGAGCGCTTCGGGGAACGGACTTTCCTAGGGATTTCGGCAAGGGACTCGAGCGGGCAAACCTATCGATCCCTCACGACCGGGATGAATTCTCTGCAGAAGGCAGAAATGAAGACGGCCTGGAATTTTCTGCGCGCGGCTCAGCAATTGTCCGCCCAAGAGCGATCGACATCCTCTCTGAAGCACTCCGAGGCCTTGCGGCAAACGATCAGGAAGGGGCTTTCACTGAAATGACCTTTTTGCACGATCAGCGCCGGCAAACATCGCGAATTTGGCGTCGCGTGAGTCTGCCCGTCGCACTTATCGCAGCTCTCTTAGCTCTCATCGTGACCGGAGGCGCGCTTGGGTATCGGATCAATCTAACGCCGAGCGAACCTCTCGGGATCTGGCGAATTCAAATGCCGGAAGGACCCTACAAGATTGGCGATCTGGTCTTTGTCTGTCCGCCGCCGACGCCCACCATGCGAGAAGCGTTTGACCGCGGTTACCTTCGATCGGGGATCTGTCCCGGTGGCTATGCGCCGCTCATCAAAACCATCGTTGCGATGTCATCACAAAGGATCGAAATTGACCGCTTGGTTAGGATCGACGGCCTTGCATTGCCGCATTCCGCACCGGCCCAGCTGGACGGCAGAGGTCGGAGCTTGAGGCGATTCAGCGGAGGAACGGTACCGACGGGCTACGTGTTTCTTCACTCTGGTTTCATCGGGTCCTTCGACTCTCGCTACTTTGGTCCAGTGCCTGCCTCCGGGGTGCTCGGCCTGGCAAAGGCGGTCCTCACCTATGCGCCGTGAACTGGTCCGCAACAGTGTCCTGTTGGGCGCGGCACTAGCGGCTGGCTGGATCGGTTGGTGCGGAAATCCCCTCGCCCTTCCTGTGTCTGCCGCCTTTCCGTTTATCTGGTCCGTGGCGCGCAACCGGCCAAGTGCCGCCATGGCATCGGCGACCTATTTTCTTGCGGCATCTCGAGGTTTGCCGCATGGCGCAGCCGCCTTCTATGGTTCAAATCTCTTGTCCGGTCTGTTGCTCTGGTTGATAGCGTCGGCGGCCTTCGTCAGCGTCCACGCCGTCCTGTGGACCGAGAGATCGGGATGGCGTCTTGCAATCCGTTATCTCTTGGTCATGTTTTTGATGGCAGTGCCGCCCTTTGGAATTTTGGGCTGGGCTCACCCGATCACCGCCGCCGGAGTTCTGTTTCCCGGCTGGGGGTGGGTCGGTCTTGGCGCGATGGCAGCCGGCCTCTTGATCATGACGACCAGGCTTCGGCCGGCTGCAGCCATAGCCATTATTGGCTTGTGGCTCTGGTCCGCCGCACAGTGGACGACGCAGCACCTACCCTCTTCGTGGTATGGTGTCGAGCTTACACTTGGAGCGTCGCTCGGCCGAACCAGCAATCTCGAACGGCAGCGTGGCCTTGTTGCAACGGCGCGGGCGGCAAGGCGCGGCAAAGGCGCCGTGGTTGTGTTGCCAGAGAGTGCGATCGGCTTCTGGACACCAACGGTCGAACGGCTATGGCTGCGTGAATTGCGAGCAAGCGGGTTGACGGTCGTCGCAGGCGCATCCGTGGTCGACGAGATCGGTTACGACAATGTGCTCTTGGAACTTTCGGAGTTCGGGGCGCGAATTATCTACCGCGAGCGTATGCCGGTACCCGGTTCGATGTGGCAGCCCTGGCAGTCACTGATTGATGGCGGCGGCGGCGCACGTGCGTATTTCTTCTCCAATCCCGTCGCCGAAATCGCAGGCAAACGGGTTGCGCCGGTGATTTGCTACGAGCAACTCATCGTCTGGCCGGTCGTTCAGTCCATGCTTTACGACCCTGATATCATCGTCGCCGTTGGGAACGGCTGGTGGACAGGCAGCACGTCTATCGTGCCCATCCAGCGTGCCAGTGTCGAGGCTTGGTCGCGTCTCTTCCACAAGCCGCTTGTCTTCTCTGTCAACACGTAGTTCCGGGAGCCCTTCATGCTTGATCCTGCCCTCATAACAAAATGTGCCGATCCCTCCTTGAAGCCGGCGATCGTCGAGCAGTTCGTCAAAGCCGCAGGCTCTTCCGATCCCCTTGCTGTCACCGTGAGAGCGGGAGGGCGATTGGTCCTCGTGCCGAAGGCTGGAACACCCGAGGAAGCAATGGAAATCGTCAAGCAGAATGTCGGACATTCAGTCGTGCGCGTCGGCCTCACGCAGTTTCCTGCAGGTGTTGGCGTAAAAGACATTTCGGAAGTGACGTCAGGTCTTGTCGATCCGTGCGTGAACCTGCGCCTGGGAACGAGAATGTTCGCAAAGATTCTTCGCATTGTCAGCAAATGGTACGGAAACCCCGAAAGCGCTGAAGTTTTCCCGCAAGTGTTCGAGGATGCCATCGATGCGTGGAAAACGGGCGAGTTCGAGGCTCAAAGCGTATTTCAGGCCGAAGATCCCAGTGGATCGATCGCAGGTCAGGGCGAACTGGACGATCCAAATAGGAGGTATCCAGGAAAGCCCGAAAGCGCCTCATCGAGCTCGTCCGAACCACCCGGTGAAAACGAACTCGGCCGCGCAGGCATGCGGATCGATTTATCTCGAATCCTTCGCCAGTAGGTCACGTGCGAAAGTCTTGACGACCCAATGCGTACGGCGATTCACCTGCCCTTCGAACACAACCGTCGCAGGCGGCGCTAGTTTAGACCGGCGCTTCTAGCGGCAGGAATAGATGGAAAAATCATGTGGTCATTGACTGGAGAAAGGTTGATCACGTCCTGAATTCGAAAGCGATATCTGGCGCCGCAGGCGTCGGCATAGAGATACCTTCCTCTAAGGTGGAGGCTTGCCACCAGAAGATCACGTTGATCATCACGGTCAATTACCGACAATACAAACATTCGAGTCTTTATCCGCTTCAATGAAAATCAGTTTGAATAGAGTTTAGTTAAAGTATTGATAAAATAATGCAGCATATAAAATTCCATATGCGTCTGGCGTGCAGAAAAATAGCGTAAATAGTACTTACCTATGATTCTTCTGTCGGGCTCCTTCCTCCCGAACCCGCCTCGTCGTCACCATGCCCGCTGTTCCTTTGAACAGAGGTCCACGGGGCAACTACACGTTCACTTTGGCTTTTCCGCTTTCACTCGACGTCGGCGTGCGTCCGACCATACGGCCAACGACCAGTACCAGAATTGCTGCAGCAGCCAGGCAGGCCGCGAGGAAGAACATTGGGGCAATGGTGCTGCCGGTCGAATCCTTTATCCACGGTACGACGTTCTGCGCGATAAATCCGCCCAGGTTTCCGACAGAATTGATTGCCGCCAGACCTGCGGCTGCACCCGCCCCTCGAAGGAATCGTGACGGTAGGCTCCAAAAAACAGGTTGCCCGGCAAAGATGCCCGCTGCCGCAACACAGAGAAAGGCAAACTGAAGCAGATGGTTCGGAATCACGGCGGACAGAACCAGGCAAACGGCGCCGACAACCGCTGGTACCACGATATAGGGCGTCTTCGACGAGGCTCTGTCTGCGGCTGACGGGACCGCATAGAGCGCGATTGCAACCAGCACCCATGGGATGATGTTGAGAAAGCCATTGGCCGTATTGCCGACCCCAAAGCTCTTGACGATGGTCGGAAGCCAATAGCTGAGACCGTATGCCGCTAGGGGAAACCCGATATAGCAGATCGCCATCAAGAGAACCCGCGGATTGACGAGCGCCTTGAAGCCATCGCTGGCGGTCGCCTCCATGCCAGCGTTCTCCAAAGCAAGGCGGTCCTTCAGCCAGGTCTTTTCCTCGGAATTCAGAAACGTCGCACTTTCAGGCCGATCTGAGAGGTAGATCAATGTAACGAAGCCCGCGACAACAGCGGGAATTCCCGTCACCAGGAAGACCCACTGCCAGCCTGCATGACCATAGAGACCATCCAGATCGAGCAACATACCGCCCAGTGGCGCGCCGACGGCATTCGCGAGAGCGCTGAAAATCATGAACAAGCCGACCATCCTTCCGCGATAGGCGGACGGATACCAGAGAGTCAGCAGATACAGGACACCGGGAAAGAAGCCCGCTTCGCATGCGCCCAGCAAAAAACGGAGGATGTAGAACATCGTCGCATTCTGCGTGTAGGCGAGCGCTATCGTAACTGCACCCCACGACACCAGGATTCGCGCGAACCATTTGCTGGCCCCAAACCGGTCCAATAGAAGATTGCTTGGTACTTCAAATATGAAATAGCCGATGAAAAACAGCGAGGCGCCAAGACCGTAGGCGTATTCACTCATGCCGAGGGCGTCGACCATGTCTAGCTTGGCGAAACTGACATTCTGGCGGTCGATGTATGCGATTAGGTAGAGGATGCCGAGAAACGGCATTAGTCGCCATGTAATTCTGGAAATGAGTTCTTTTTCGACAATCACGGTCATTGCCCTCCGTATGCATTCCAATGACTGAGATAGGGCGTTAGTGCACTAATCAACCTCCACGGGAGTTCGCGCGAACTGAACTGAAGTTCGCTTCGATGAACTCAAAGGAGGTAAACGACCCCGTCGCGGGTGCGACGGGCAGGTCGGGGCGATCAACGTCGAGAGAGGGGTATGATGCCCTTAATCGAATGTTCGACGCGATGGCGAAAGAAATTGGCCTGGTCTGTCGCTTCACGCCAAGCTGCATGACTGTATTGCCCCCCGAATGCGATCCGATCTATCGCCCACGAGCAAGCCAGGATACCGAACAGGAAGAGTAAGCCGCGCATGCGGATACATTAGTCGCCTTCTATTTAGAAATGCCTAACGCAGGATCAGCCCAGCGTCTGGGATTGGTGAGCTTTGCAAATCCTGCATTGCACGACCGGCGGCCATAGCCGAAGTCCCGATCGATCCTCCCGGGTGGATCTATAGAGAAAATTCTGACGACAGCCTCCATGAACTTACCAGGCCGCGTGTAGCGTTGCGCCACCAATGGGGTCAACGCGGTGACCCGGGACGCTGCTTCTTCGCCCAACGAAATGCGCATTGTCGCAGCATTCAGCGTAATATGAGTCTCGTAAGCCACGAAAGAGCGTCATCGGAATTCTCGCTTAACCCGGCCTTGGACCTGTGCTTTTCTATGCGGGTATCCGGCTGGGAGCTGACATGGCCGACCGCCGGGGAATGGAGGGGAAGCTTTGGAGCGAAGGCTAGCCGCAATCCTAGTTGCCGATGTCGTCGGGTTTTCACGACTTGTCGAAGCCGATGAACGCAATACGCTTGCGGTTCTGATAAATTTACAGACCTCGGTGTTTCGTCCACTGATTGCAAGACATGCCGGCCGGCTGGTCAAATTGATGGGCGATGGGCTGATCGCCGAGTTCAGCTCGGTGGTTGAGGCTGTCTCGTGCGCAATCGCGATCCAGAACACATTGGCGAATGAACAGGAGCCGGCCGGTTCCGCAAACAGGATCATCCTTCGCATAGGCATCAATCTCGGTGATGTCGTGGTGGACGGTGACGACCTGCTCGGGGACGGTGTCAACGTTGCGGCCCGACTGGAGCAGTTGTGCCAGCCGGGTGATCTTCTGATTTCGGGGGCAGCCTACGAACAGCTCGCTGGAAAGGTTGACGCGAATTTCGACTACGCTGGGGAGCAGCACCTCAAGAACATCGCGCGGCCGATCAAGGCATACCATTTGCCACTCAGCGGGTCTGCCTACGCTTCACCCGAAACTCCAAAATCGACCGGGCCTGCCATTGCCGTACTTCCATTTGAGAACATGTCCGGTGATCCGGAGCAGGCTTACTTCAGCGACGGTATAACTGAAGACATCATCACGGAATTGGCACGGTTCACCGAGCTTATGGTGATAGCGAGAACCTCGTCATTTGCGCTACGCGGCCGAATGCTCGATTTGCGCGAGGTCGGCAGGACGCTCAGCGCGGGCTATGTCGTAGAGGGGAGTGTAAGGCGCGCTGGTAACCGTGTTCGAATTACGGTTCAGCTCGTCGAGACAGCGAGCGGGACGCACCTATGGGCAGATCGATATGACCGATCCCTTGACGATATTTTTTCCACTCAGGAGGAGATTGCGCAGAGCATCGTCGCCATGGTCGCACAACGCGTCATAGACGACAACGAATTGACGTCACGACGCCGTCGCCCGGAAGACATGCGGGCATATGATCTCTTTCTGCAGGGCAACCGCCTCTCTGACGACTTCAGGCCAGGAGCGCAGGAACGCGCGGAGGCGCTTTTTGAGCGTGCCGCTAAAATTGATCCGACGTTTGCCAGAGCCCATACAGGCCTCGCCTACATATACCTCAACCGCGCGTCGGACGGTGCTATTGGCATTCCAAGACAAGAGGATGAGAACAGGATCAAAGCACTGCGTTCAGCCGAGATGGCTTTTGCCCTCGATCCGAGCGATCCACGGGTTCAGTCCACACTGGGATACATTTGCTTGACGTGGCGAGACTTCAAACGAGCTGAACATCATCTTGGCCTGGCGAAGTCGATGAACCCCAACGATGCTACCATCCTGATAATGTGGGCATGGATGCAGGGAGCGATTGGGCGGGCTGAGGAGGGCTTGGCCGGTGCGGAGATCGCGTATCGACTGAACCCGTTATATCCCAGTTGGTACAACTATTATAAATCCCGCCTCCTCTTCCAAACGGAGCGATACGGCGAGGCGGCCGTCCTTCTCGAACAGCGAACATTCGCCACGCCGGAAAGGGAGCCGCGAGACATGGCGTGGCGCGCGGCCGCCTACGCTCACCTCAACCGGATCGAGGATGCAGAGAAATGCGGCCGGGTCTTCCTCGATGCTGTCAACAGGCGGTGGTGCGGAGATGCGACCGCGGGTCCGGTTGATTATGTAAACTGGCTTGTAGATGTCTCATACCTCAGAGAAGAAAAGGACGTTGATCGGCTACGCCAAGGATTGAGGCTTGCGGGTCTACCCGCGTGAGGGGCGACACGCGAACCCGCTGCCATGCCATCAATGAAAGTTCCTCGCCTTCACCCTCAAGGTATCGATATGCAGGTCCGGGACGAAAATGTCCCTCGGCTTGGCCGCCGCCGTATCACGTGAGTCTGGGCTGCCTGGCGAACCATGCGCAAATTCATCGCCCCTACCTGTCGGCAACTTGAAGTCCAGATCGCGATCAGTCAGCTCGCCTAATTCACCGGACAGGTCGAAAAGCTGCTGCGCGACAAGATGTGCGACCTCTCCCTCGCGCTGAACGCGGCCGTTTATCGCCATCATCGACGATCCGAGGACGATCCGACGCCGGCGTTCGAACAGGCTTGGCCAGACGACGAGATTGGCCGGCCCAGTCTCATCCTCGATGGTGATGAACATCACGCCTTTCGCCGAGCCAGGCTTTTGTCTTACAAGGACGAGACCTGCCGTCATCAACCATCGACCGTCACGAGCGTTCATGGCCTCGGCACAAGTGACGATGCGGCGTGCCGCCAGCTCCTTTCTGAGGAAGGCAATCGGATGTTCGCGCAGTGTTAGTCCGACATGACTGTAATCTGCGACAACGTTATGACCCGCGGTCATCTGTCGGAGTGCGACCTCAGGCTCCTGCTGCTCGGTGATCGCACGTGCTTCGCGTTCGGAAGCGGCGGCGAACAGAGGAAGAGGTTCGTCACGCAGGGCCTTGATGGCCCAGATCGCATCCCGGCGCTGGAGCTTCAGCGACGGCAGGAAGGCATCGGCTTCGGCAAGTTGTACAAGCGCTTCCGTTGGGACATGCGATCGCCGCCAAACATCGTCGACCGTTTCGAAGGATGCGTTCATCCTGGCGGCGACGATCCGGGCAGAATCGGCTACGGCCAGTCCCTTCACCAAGCGCATTCCGAGGCGGACCGCGTGGCGATTGGTTCTTTCGATACGCTCGAGCGTACAATCCCAGCGCGACTGGTTGATGCAGACGGGCCGGACTTCAATTCCATGGGCACGTGCATCCTGGACGATCTGGGCAGGCGCGTAGAAGCCCATCGGCTGCGAGTTCAGCAGAGCGGTGCAGAAGACGTCGGGGAAATGGCGCTTCACATAGTTCGAGGCATAGGCGATCAGCGCGAAGGAGGCAGCATGGCTTTCCGGGAAGCCGTATGAACCGAATCCTTCAAGCTGGCTGAACGTCTTCTCCGCAAACTCGGCCGAGTATCCGTTCTTGATCATCCCCGAGACCAGCTTCTCCTTGAAGCGACTGACGCCGCCGGTGAACTTGAATGTGGCCATCGACTTGCGAAGCTGGTCGGCTTCGCCGCCGGTAAAGCCAGCGCAGACCATCGCCACCTTCATGGCTGACTCCTGGAAGAGTGGCACCCCCAGCGTCTTTCCAAGAACGGCTTCCAGTTCCGGTGTCGGGTACTCGACAGGCTCCTTGCCCTCCCGGCGTCGGAGGTAGGGATGGACCATGTCGCCCTGAATCGGACCCGGGCGGACGATAGCCACTTGGATGACAAGATCGTAGAAGGTCCTCGGCTTCATGCGCGGAAGCATGGCCATCTGTGCACGTGACTCGATCTGGAATGTTCCGAGTGTGTCCGCCTTGCGGATCATCGCATAGGTGGCCTTGTCTTCCTGGGGGATTCCCGCGAGGTCGAGGTCCTCGCCTTTGTGCTCGCGAAGCAGATCGAAGGCCTTGGACATGCAGGTCAACATGCCGAGCGCCAGAACATCGACTTTCATGAACTTTAGAGCCTCGATGTCGTCCTTGTCCCATTCGATCACCTGACGGTCGGCCATGGATGCCGGCTCGATGGGAACGAGATCGTCGAGTCGGTCATGGGTCAGCACGAAGCCGCCCGGATGCTGACCGAGATGACGGGGCGCGCCCATCAGTTGCTGGGCGAGCTTGAGCGTCAGAGCAAGCCGCCGGTCCTCAGGATTAAGGCCCTGTTCCCGCAGGCTCCGGTCGCTTGCCAATTCATCCGACCAAGACCACATGCCTGCCGATAGCGCCTTGATGATATCCTCCGGCAACCCGAGCGCCTTGCCGACGTCGCGGATTGCGCCCTTGGCTCGGTACCGCGTTACGGTCGAACAGAGGGCCGCCTTGTCGTGACCGTAGGTCGTGTAAATCCACTGGATGATCTCCTCGCGGCGCTCGTGTTCGAAGTCGACGTCGATATCTGGCGGTTCGTCGCGCTCCTGGCTCACAAAACGCTCGAACAGGAGATCGTTGGTCTCGGGATCGATCGAGGTGATCCCCAGAATGTAGCAGACGGCCGAATTTGCCGCCGATCCCCTGCCCTGGCAAAGAATACCCTTTGAGCGCGCGAAACGAACGATGCTGAACACTGTCAGAAAGTACGGCGCGTACTTCATCGTGCGGATCAGGTCCAGTTCGTGTTTTATGGCCCTGAGGACCTTCTGGGGCAAGCCTTCCGGATATCGGATTGGGATGCATTCGCGGACGTAATGCTCGAGCGACTGCTGCGCGTCCATGCCCATTACGACCGCTTCTTCGGGATATTGGTAGCTCAGCTCTTCAAGAGAAAACCCGCAGCGTTCGACAATCTCCATCGTCCGCGCCAGCGCCTCGCGGTAGCGTGGGAACAGGCGCTCCATCTCCTCGGGCGGCTTGAGGTATCTGTCAGCATGCCGTTCGCGCTCGAAGCCGACCTCATCGATCGTGGTGTTTTTGCGAATGCAAGTGACGACATCCTGCAACTGGCGGCGGCCGGGCTCGTGGAACAGGACATCATTGGTGACGACGGTTTTCACACGGTGACGCGCAGCCATCTTCGAAATCTCGTGAAGCCGCATCTGGTCGTTCGGTCGGCGCCTCAGGCAGAGAGACACATAGGCCCGATTGCCGAATACCTCTGCCACCTTGCGAAGCTGGGCAGCGCAGTTCGCGTCCGGCAGATCGGGTAACAGGATGGCCAAAAGTCCTTCTGAATAAGCAACGACATCATCGAGCCCCAGGATGCACTTGCCCTTTCCGCCCCGGCTCTTGCCAAGTGTGAGCAGCCTGGTCAGCCGCGAATACGCGTTGCGATTGGTTGGATAGACAAGGATCGACATTCCGTCCTGCAGATCGAGCCGACATCCGACAACAAGGCGCACGCCTGTCGCGCGCGATGCCTCGAGTGCCCGGACAATCCCGCCAAGGCTGTTGCGGTCAGCAACGCCGATCGCCTTGATGCCAAGTGCCTTTGCGGTGGCAAACAGCTCGTCGGCGCTGCTTGCGCCACGCAGGAAACTGAAATGGGTCGTGACTTGGAGCTCGGCGTATCTCATCCGAATATTCCGTGCATGAACCATCGATGGGATCCTGTCTCGGAGTCGACCCCGTCACCAGACCTGAATACCCAAAAACGCTCGCCGCCTTCGTCCTCGACAACGAAGTAGTCGCGCACTGCCTCTAGTTCACTGTCGCGCTTCCACCACTCGCCGAAAACGCGTTCAGGACCATCAGCGCGTTTGACCTTTCGTCGTTTGCCACGCCAAGTGATACTCGCAGGCGGATGATCAGGCAGGAGTGCGATCGCTTCGATCTGCTCTGGGCCGGCGAGCAATCGCACAGGCCGGGGCCAGTGGTGCGCCCACGTTTCCTCGACATCTGGAGCGGCAGCCGCGATCCGCAGTACACTGCGCTCGGGAACATCTGAGGCGACCGGCACGACCCGGTAGACCCGTTGCCCTCTATTGCCGAACACGTCGATCAGCGGCGTGATGTCATCGTCCTGCTCCTCTATCAGGTCAGAGGATCGCTGCTCCTGCTCAAGCGGCTGTGTCATAATCGCCGCCAATGTCATCTTCTCGATTCCGAACCCCGGTTCGATTTTTTCAGTACGATCTCGAAAGAGCTTCGACAGCCAGGCAACGTCGCGAGCAGGTTTGGCGGTTCCTGCACGGATTGCCTGGCGTGTACCGTCAACTTTCTCAACAATGAGATCCGTTCGCCGCACGCCAAGACCCTTGCGCTCCAGTTCGGCGACGAGCTGCACAACGAGTCGAGCAACATATTTGTTAATGGTTTCTGCGGCACCGATCGGCTCGGCAAAGACCCTGCTGACCTCTATCAGCTCAGGTACCCGGATCGGATCAATCGGCTCGGCGACCCGACCAAAAATCTGATCCAGGCGACGTCCAAGTTCCGGACCGAAGCGAAGGGTCAGTGGTGCTCGGGGCGTTGCTGATAACTCCCCAATCGACTTGAAACCGAGAATATTAAGATCGCTAACGATCTTGGCCGGAAGCCTGAGCAATGAAAGGGGAAGGTGTTCGACGGCCCCGACCGTCTGTCCAATCGGAACTATGACCGTCCCCGTTCGGATCGCGCGAGCACAAGCGTGTGCCGCTCCCCACGTGTCGGCAACAGCAACCCGCGCTGTCAGTCCTTTCCCATGGAACCGGTTGGCTATTCCGGTCAACATCGGCAGCTCCCCACCCTGAAGATGGTCAGCACCTTCCGTGTCCATAACAATGCCATCGGGCTCATCAACAGCGACGATTGGAGAATACTGGCTGAGTGCCCAAAGCGTGATCCTTGCGAGAGCTGCTGCGTCGGCCGCCGGATCGGCGTCGATCAGCATCAAGCCCCTGAATATGGCCTGGGCTTTTGCCGCCGCCATCCCAACACGGACTCCCGCTTTCTTTGCTGCAGCGTCGGCCGCCGAGACCCATCGCTTTGGGCCGCTCTTTGCGATTACGGCAACGGGTTGCTCAACGGGAATAGAAGGGTCGTTGCGACGTATTCGATCCGTCGCCAACTCCGGCAGATAGATGGATACGACCCTGGACATCACACGCTCCTACGAAAAACTCAGCGCACTCACCCGCTTTCACCCGCATCAGTTCCAGAAACCATCTCGGCCTTCCCACACCCGGAACGGAAGCTCCTCCGACGGCACGACGCTCACACGCCACCTGGTCGTTGCCGCGGACGGTTGGCCGAAGTCGGAGGCCCCCGTCTGTCGCCGCCAGCGTCGAACGACCAGACCCATGGTTCCCGTTTTTTCGGCGGCAAGCTGCAGCCTGCGGGAGGCTGTCATCGGCAATCGGACAAGTTCGGCGACGACCGCTCCGAGACCGCCGAACGATAGGGCCTCCTCCATGGAAGCAAGCACGTCTTCCTCCTTGTCGGCCCCGACGAAGACGACGCCGTCCGGCTGAAGGCCAGCCTGAGCCAAAGCCGGAAAGAAGAGGTCCGGCCCCTGGTACGCGCTGCTATCCCAGCGGCAAACAAAGCGGCTGCCGCGCCGTCGACGGTTCCCGATCCACCATCGGCGAACTCATGCACGGATCCGAAAGACAGCCCGCCTCCCGGCAGATGTTCATGGATCTCGCGAACATCGAAGGCCAGAAGCTGATTGCGGCGAACAAGGACACCTTCAAGGCGCGCGATAGGCTCTGTAAGCTCGGTGATGACAGGGTTTGCGCCTGGCTGCGCCATTCTGTGGCCTTCGTCAATTCAAGGGTTCCATCTCGTTCAAAAGCGAGTATGTTCTACATTTGTTCCTTTCTGGAATGTGAGTCAACGGGGCGCTTTTCGGGTGGATAGTGAACCAACAGTCCATCCACAGCGGCGCAGGGCTTCGATCCCTGAGGGAATTCAAGGTGCTAGCAAAGAGCGGTCCACAGGGCGTACGATATCTTTCGGATGAGAAAAAATTCCTGCTGTGAGCCGACTCTGCGTGACTATCGAGGAGCTATCATCGTTATCGCATGCGATGTCTGTCAGCGGGCGACCGCTCTCGGCTGGAAGGCCCTTGTCAGACAGTGCGGGGCCAGCCTGTCCTTTCCGGCAACTTCGACGGCGGCTGACTGTTGGCTGTTTGCGAATGAATGGCGTGGATGGCATCGACCGTTGTCAGGCCCGATTTCCTTGCCTGGTCCGTACTACAGAGACGCCCGATGAGTGATCCCGCTGCAAATCTGTCAATCGAGCGCCCACGCAAGATCATCCACATCGACATGGACGCCTTTTATGCGTCCGTCGAGCAGCGCGACAACCCTGACCTTCGCGGTCGTCCCGTCGCAGTCGGTGGTTCGGAGGCGCGCGGCGTGGTGGCGGCGGCCAGCTACGAGGCCCGTAAGTTCGGCGTCCATTCTGCAATGCCTTCAGTGACGGCAAAGCGCAAATGCCCCGACCTGATTTTCGTGAAGCCGCGCTTTGACGTCTACAAGGCTGTTTCAGCTCAGATCAGGGAAATCTTCGCCGAATACACCCCAATGATCGAACCGCTGTCGCTCGACGAGGCCTATCTTGATGTCACCGAGAACCTGAAGGGCATGGAGATCGCGACCGAGATCGCGCTTGAAATCAGGGCCAAGATCAAGGCGACGACCAACCTCAACTCATCTGCAGGAATCTCCTACAACAAGTTCCTGGCCAAGATGGCGAGCGACCTCAACAAACCAAATGGCCAGGCCGTCATTACGCCGAAGAATGGACCAGCCTTTGTGGCTGCGCTCCCTGTCGAGAAGTTTCACGGCATCGGCCCAGCGACTGCGGAGAAGATGCATCGTTTCGGTATCGAAACTGGAGCCGATCTAAGAGAGAGGGATCTCGAGTTTCTGGTTCGGCATTTCGGCAAGTCCGGGCCGTATTTTTACGGCATCGCGCGTGGGATCGATGATCGTCAGGTAAAGCCAAACAGGGTCCGAAAATCTATCGGAGCGGAAGACACGTTCACTGTGGATATTCACACCTACGAGCCTGCCCTGGAAGGATTGAAGCCCCTGATTGAGAAGGTCTGGCAGTACTGCGAGGCAAATCGGATTACCGGCAAGACCGTGACGCTCAAGGTTAAGTACGCCGACTTCATGCAGATCACCCGCGCAAGGACGATTGGCCATGGTTTCCGATCGAAAGAGGAAATCGAGGAATCCATTTGCGTGCTGCTGGGAGCCGTCTTTCCTATCAGGAAGGGAATACGGCTGCTCGGCGTGACAATCTCCTCGCTCGAGCATCTGGCCGACACGTGCGTTGAACAGCTGGCCCTGCGTCTATGATGCGCAGCGGCTTGAAAATCAGTTTCGCCCCCGCGGCGCTACCACGCGGTACGAGCCGTACCCAACGCGAACGAATTCATCGACTGTACGTGGGCGACGTGCGGTTTCACCGTCACAACGCAGTTCCCCGGGTAGCTAAGCTTATGCTGGGCAAGGTGTTTCAGCAATTCCACGACATTACGCTTCTCAGTAAGCGGAAACGAAAAAGTCATCCAAATTCCTCCATACGGCACGTTTCGGGCGCCATTTAGGACTTGGTTTCTTTCGCTCTGCAACATGAAATGTTTAGTAATAAAATTAAAATCGATTAGTTTTTTCGCTCAATTTTTTAAAATCGATTTAAAATCGTCTAGCGCCTGGCTCATCGTCCACACCACGGTCGCGGCGTCTGTGGGCACTTCGTTTCACTACAGGCGAAGGGTACAGCGAGCCCTCGCCTAGTGCGATCTCGATGTCTCTTTTGAGATTGGTTGCTGTTTCCATCGCTCACCAGTGCCGATTGATGGAGTTTAGCCAGCTAAGGGATGCTTTCAGCGGCAGATCGACTTATAGTCAGTCATGTGTAAGCAGCGCGCATCCAACCACAATGCGGACGCTGAACGAATTTGGCCCCTCTCGCTACGCAGGCTGGAAAGGCCCTGACGCCTCCCTCGAGTGGAGTTTCATCGCGCTCATCAAATCGAAAAGAAAAAAAGGGGCCACGCAAAAATACCGTGGCCCATAAGTTGTGAAGGTCGAAAACCTCCAGAGGGGAACAGCTGCTGCGCGGAACTGGGAGGAGAAGCCGCTATATGCATCAGCTGTCACCGTTATGATCGTTTTTTGACCAATTGGAAAACATTTTTTGTGCAATGCAGCCATGCAAATGTGGATACTTGCAGCAAACCGCGCCGGTACCTCCGCGCTGTTCCTCCATTGGTCGTTCCGTTTCGCTGAGTTCAGCGCCTTAATGACCGGGCCTTTGTCCGACACAACTTCGTTTCGACGCCTAGCCGCTTCGTGGTGCCTTGAAAGTCCGGGCCAAATGGCTGACCTTCGGTCCCCAGAAAAGCGAGGCGACTAGCGCATGTGTAATCTCTACCGGATGGATGATCGCGACTGGGTCAACAAATGGGCGCAGGACGTTGAGAGCCTGATCAACCTGATGCCCGCCTATCAGATCAACCCGGATCAATGGGCACCCGTCATCCGAAACACCTCCGACGGTAGGAAACAGCTCGCGAACTGCCGATGGGGCCTGCCCTCTCCGATCTACTTGCAGAGGAAGGCAGCCGAAACCCGCGCTGAAAAGCTTCGAAATAAGGGCCTTCCAGTGGACATGGACGAACTCTTACGGATGGAGCCGGACGGCGGCGTTACCAACATTCGCAACTTGACTTTACCCCATTGGAAACGATGGTTCGGCCTTGAACACCGATGTCTCGTGCCCGTGACGGCCTTTGCTGAGCCAGACCCGGCAAGCAAGGAAGAAGGCGGCAGGACACCAAACGCGTGGTTTTCTGCAAGACCCGACAAGGCGGTCATGTTCTTCGCTGGCCTCTGGGTGAGACAATGGAAGAGCGTCCGCAAGGTCAAGGATGGGCTGACGACGGATGATCTCTACGCAATTCTGACAACCGAGCCGAACGACATCGTCCGGAATGTGCACGAGAAGGCGATGCCGGTCCTTCTGCAGACTGCTGAGGAGATCGAAATCTGGATGCGCGCACACTGGGAGGAAGCCAGACACCTGGCCCGGCCGCTACCAAACGACCGCATCGTGATCACGTCACGGGAGCCCTACGGGTCCACGATTGTAAACAAGGCTGGCGAGCCGCTTCCCGAACCGATGGTGCTTTAGAAGAACTCCGATCTCGGGAGACAGTGACCACTTCATAAAGTGTTGGAGCGCGTCTCATATGCAGGTGCTGCGCAAGTTAGATTAGGAAGTAGAACCAACGTCTAATTGTCCCGCGCCGAAAATGGAGCAGGAATACCACCTGGTCCGTGCGCTAGGGAGCGGACACGCGGACATCGATCTCGATAAGTTGTCGTCGGCAACACACTGCCGACGAGAATACTAACGCTCTGGGAGGAGCCGATGAGTGCATCAGCATTTGCGCGGCATGCCAACTTAATCCAAGAGGCGATCGGCTCGAACGCGGCGGCTAGGTCCGCACTTGTCGCATCCTGGTGCAGATCGGCAGACCTTCACCGGCTCGACCCCGCCGAAAGCAATCGAACGAAACGACTGACGGATTCGGAGTTGCGCTTTGCTCGCCAGAAAATCGAACCGCTGATCCGGGCCGCCTCCATTAGCCTTGATCGACTGTACCGCGCGGTTGGGGGCATTGGCTGCTGTGTTCTTCTCGCCGACCGCGACGGCATCCCGGTTGAGCGGCGTGGCGCCATCGCCGACGACGAGACATTCAGGGAATGGGGGCTTTGGACGGGAACTGTCTGGAGCGAAGAAAGCGAGGGGACAAACGGAATCGGCACATGCTTAGTAGAGCAGCGCGCTTTGACCATCCACCGAGATCAACATTTTTACTCCCGCAATACGCTTCTGTCCTGCACGACCGCGCCGATTTTCGATCACGAGGGTAAGCTCGCCGCCGCGTTGGACGTGTCCTCTTGCCGCGCGGATTTGACGGAGGGCTTCGTCAATTTAATCACAATGGCCGTTGGCGACGCGGCGCGAAGGATCGAGGCGGAGAACTTCCGTATCGCCTTTCCTGAAGCACGCATCATTGTCGCTTCGACAAACGAAAAGATGCCAAACCCTCTTCTCGCCGTCGACAGCAATGATTTGGTGATCGGCGCGACCCGATCTGCGCGCATCGCATTCGAAATCACGTCGGAATCGCTGATGAGGTCCCTTCCAGCCGCTGATCTTCTGGGAGATGAACCTGGCTATGCCGGAAATTTGCGGCAGGCCGAGCGCACCGTCCTGGAGCGCACGCTCGCCAGTACCGGCGGCAATGTAACGGCGGCGGCCGAAATCCTCGGGATTTCACGGGCCACGCTTTACCGAAAGCTCGGCAAATTTGGTCTGCGGGGCGCCCAATAGGAATTTTGCAGGGCACAGTGTCTCAACCTTGAGACACTGTGCCCTGCCGAACTGCCGCGCGCGGGCTGACATTCCGTCGAAAGCGAAAAACACTCCCTCAAGCGTCGCGCAGGGCGGCGCGTTTTGGGAGGAAAGCATGAACAAGGTCGAATTCCATCGCACGGCCAAGGTGCCGTTTGCCAAGAAGTACGACAATTTCATCGGCGGCAAGTGGACGCCCGCGAAATCAGGCAGGTACTTCGACAACACCTCTCCGGTCAACGGCCGGGTCCTTTGCGAGATCGCCCGTTCGGAAGCTGTGGACGTCGAGGCCGCTCTTGACGCGGCCCATGGCGCCAAGGACGCCTGGGGCAAAACCAGCGCCGCAGAGCGGGCGCGACTGCTCAACCGCATAGCCGACAAAATGGAAGAGAACCTCGGCACACTGGCGCTCGCGGAAACCTGGGACAACGGCAAGCCGATCCGTGAGTCAACCGCGGCCGACATTCCGCTCGCCATCGATCATTTCCGCTATTTCGCCGGAGCCATCCGCGCGCAGGAAGGTTCAATCGCCCAGATCGACGACGATACGGTCGCCTACCATTTCCACGAGCCTCTGGGGGTCGTCGGCCAGATCATTCCCTGGAACTTTCCGATCCTGATGGCCGTGTGGAAGCTGGCACCTGCACTGGCTGCGGGCAATTGCGTCGTGCTCAAACCTGCCGAACAGACGCCGGCATCGATCCATGTGCTGCTCGAGCTGATCAGCGACATCCTGCCGCCAGGTGTTCTCAACGTCGTCAATGGATTTGGCCTCGAGGCAGGCAAGCCGCTCGCCTCGAACCCGAGGATCGCCAAGATTGCGTTTACCGGGGAGACGACCACCGGACGCTTGATCATGCAGTACGCCTCGCAGAACCTGATCCCCGTCACGCTGGAGCTCGGCGGGAAGAGCCCGAACATCTTCTTCTCGGATGTGGCAGACGAAGACGACGATTTCTTCGATAAGGCAATTGAAGGCTTCGTCATGTTCGCCCTTAATCAGGGCGAGGTCTGCACGTGCCCCAGCCGCGCCTTGGTTCACGAGAAGATTTATGACCGCTTCTTGGAAAGGGCATTGAAAAGGGTCGAAGCGATTGTTCAAGGTGATCCGCTCAACCCTGCGACCATGATCGGAGCCCAGGCCTCCAGCGAGCAGTTGGAGAAAATTCTCGCCTACCTCGACATCGGAAAGAAGGAAGGCGCTGAGGTCCTGATCGGGGGTGAGCGCAACGAACTCGCCGGAGACCTCGCCGGCGGTTTCTACGTCAAACCGACTGTCTTCAGGGGCACGAACAAAATGCGCGTCTTTCAGGAGGAGATCTTCGGGCCCGTGGTTTCCGTCGCAACGTTCAAGGACGATACCGAGGCCCTTTCAATCGCAAACGACACCTTGTACGGCCTCGGTGCCGGCGTGTGGACCCGAGACGGCACGCGCGCCTATCGGTTTGGCCGCGCAATCCAGGCAGGCCGCGTCTGGACCAATTGCTATCATGCCTATCCCGCGCACGCGGCCTTCGGCGGCTACAAACAGTCCGGCATCGGGCGCGAGACCCATAAGATGATGCTCGACCACTACCAGCAGACGAAGAACATGTTGGTGAGCTACAGCCCGAAAAAGCTTGGCTTCTTCTGATAACCTCCCAAGCGCATGCGGTGTGGCCATCCGGCCACACCGCCCCATCCCCGGAGGTCACCATGCAGGACAAGGTCTTTCTCGGAAGAGTAAGGGCGACGCCGGCGGCGATAACGCTTCTGGACGAAATCATCACCGACCATGGCCCCGTCCTGTTTCACCAGTCAGGTGGTTGTTGCGACGGATCTTCGCCCATGTGTTATCCCCGCGATGATTTCATGGTCGGCGATCACGATGTCCTTCTCGGCACCGTTGGTGACACGCCGGTCTACATCAGCGCATCCCAATACGAGGCCTGGAAGCACACTGAATTGACCATCGACGTCGTCCCGGGCCGGGGCGGGATGTTCTCCCTCGACAATGGCCGCGAGCAGCGCTTCCYGATCCGCTCCGCGATTTGCGAGGTGTCATCCCAACCGCTTCCGTAGAGACCACGGGCTCCGAATTGCGATGCTTCAGCTGCTGAGCCGGATCAAAGGCATCACCGGACAAATGGCAGGTAGGCTTCCGCGGGGCGGCAACACAGTGGTGCACCAGGGCCTTGCGATCACACGTGCAGGTTACGATTGAAGTCGTTCTTGAAGAAGGAGGTGGCCAATCGACGACCTCGATGTGGAACAATTGCCACACTGGCGCACGAACACCGTCTGCCGCAGGAAGAATGGCGAGCGTTTGCTTTTCCTTTTTTAGGAATGTCCCATAGCCTGCATGTGCCCAAATGGGCGGAAACGTCGCCAATGCCTGTCGAAGGCAATAGCAGAGCATTGGCGGCGTTTCATTCGGTTGGCATTCTGTTCGCATTTGAGCGGTTTCGACCGGCGCGGATCCTATTTTCGCAGAGTCGCCAGATAGTGCTCGAGTGCCTTGATCGCCTTGTCGCGGTCCGCGCCTTTCAGCGCCGAGCCGATATCCCACTGCAGGTCGCCCTCGCTGTTCGAAAACATATCCTTCGTTGCTTCTTGGGCGGTTCGAGCGCCGATCACACGATAGGTCTTGATGGGATAGGCGAAGCCCTTGACGGTCAACGGAGGCAGTTCCTCGGCCTCGATTTCGTCCTTGACCAAAGCGTAGGTCTCGCCCGCCAGCAATATGCCGCCGAGGTCGGCATGGCTCTGCAGTCTCGAAGCGAGGTTCACCTCGCCGCCGATGATGGTATAGTCCATCCGATCCTCGCTGCCGAAATTGCCCACGGTGCAATAGCCTGTATTGATGCCGATGCGCAGATGGAACGGCAGGGCAAAGCCGGCTCCTGCCCATTCCCCGCGCAACTCCTGCATCCTGTTCTGCATGGCGATCGCCATTCTGACGCAGGCGACAGCGTCTTCCCTGGTGCCCCTTGTTTCGGGATCGCCGAAGAACACCAGGATTGCATCGCCGATGAACTTGTCGATTGTCGCGCCGTATGTCAGAGCCAGCTTCGCCATCTCGGTCAGATAGTGATTGAGCAGATCAGTCAGTTCTTCGGACTCGAGCTTGTCGGTCGTCGCCGTGAAGTCGGCGATGTCGGAGAAGAAGACTGTCAGCTTCTTGCGGGTGGACGAAATCTCGACGTTCTGCTTACCGGAGAAGATCGAGGCGAAGACCTGTGGCGAGAGATATTTCGACAGCTTGCTCGAGACCGCTTCCAGCGCCCGATTCTGCTCGCCGATCCGTCTGCTCGCTTCCTCCGCTTCGCTCTTGGCAGCTTCCGTGGCCGTGTGCAGTCGCGCGTTTTCCAGCGCAATCGAGGCAAGTTGCCCGAAACGCTTGAGAAGCTCGACCTCTTCGGTGCCGAACTCGAGGGCCGAGGCGTCGTCGTAGGCGATGCCGAGGACGCCGACCACCCTGTTGTCGGATTTGAGTGGCACGGCCATGATCGCCCTGATTGTCACATCGAGCTGGGCGGCGGCCGCCGCCCTCCCCGGCCAGGTCGGGTATTCGTTGATGACAAGCGCCTCGCGCGTATGCCAGACCGTCCCTGCCACGCCTTCCTTGCTCTCCAGTTGCTGACCCGCGGCCTGTCCCGCATAGACACCGACGCCGACCATGCGCTGAAGCGTCTCTCCGGCTTCGTCGACAAGATAGACGTATCCATGTTGAGTGCCGAGCAGACCTGCGGCGCGCATCGTCAAATCCGACAGGAGTCCGGTCAGGTCCAATCTCGCAATCAGGCCGAGCGACGTATCGTGAAGGGCGCCCAGATATTCGCTCTGCCGGCGAAACTGCAATGCCAGCTGCTCCTGTTCCCTGCGGCGGTTCTCGAGGTCGCCGAGATTGGAGCCCAACTGCGCCGTCATGTCGTTGAACGTTGTCGCCAGCGTGCCGATCTCATCGCCCGATTCCACCTTCGCGCGCGCGGCAAGATCGCCTTGGCGAACCCGGTCGGCTACGCCCGTCAAGCGCTGGATCGGCCCGGCGATGCTTTCCCGGAAGATCAGCCCCAGGATCAGCCCGAGAATGGCGGCGGCCACACCGCCCAGGAGGATAACGCGCTGGGCCTTCTGGAGCTGGTCGCGGCCGCCACCGAGATCCGCCTGCAGCCGTTGTTGCTCCTCATTGGCGATCTCGTCCAGAATTCCAAGCATGCCTTCGGCAAGGGGCACGGCCTGCGTGCGGAAGATATAGAGATCCTCACGTGCGTGTTCGCCTTCGACTGCTGTAAACATCTGCGCGGGAAACTGCAGGAAGACTGCCCGAGTCTTCGACAGCTTGGCGATCAATATTTCCTGGTTCGGCGTCAGCGCGACGGTTGCGTCGGTGATGCTCTTCCAGGCTGCATCGTTGATGGTGAGGTTAGCCTCGTATTCGTATTTGAAGCCGTCTCGCCTGGTGGTCACATAGCCCCGCAGCCCTGCGACCATCGCATAGAAGGAGCTCTGGAAGGACGCGAGGTCGGCCAGATAGGCCATGTTCTCGGGCGTCGCGTCTCGCTTCTGCTGCGCCAGGATCAGTGCCGTTGCCGTCCCGACAATCGTGGCGATCATCGGGTTTGCATCCGTCACCAGCAGCTTGAGGGCGGGTTCGCGTCGAAGCTGGTCATTGCGTAACTCGAAGAGCTGATCCGTCAGCGGCTGCCAGGAGGCAAGCTTTTCGTGGAGCTCCACCATCCGCTGTTCGACGTCTGCGGCCGGGTCGGGCCGCGGAGCTGTTCTCTCCTGGAGCAGACGTTCAAGCGACTGCATGTCCCCGAGAAATGCGGCTTTCGCCGAAGCGTAATTGTCGCGGTAGCTCTCCTCGCCGAGCGCAAGATAGCCGCGAACGGCGCTCAGCATCCGTAGCAAGTCGGCTTGTGCCCGCGCCGAGGCGACCGCGCTCGGGGCGCTCAGGTTGGTCGTTCTGTTGATGCTTCTGACTGCATCGAGGCTGCCCAGATAGTTCAAGCCGACAACGAGCAGCGTCAGCGCCGCCAGAATGCCAAATCCGACCGTGAGCTTGCCGCCGATGTTCAGGTTTCTGAGAACGGGTGAAGCTGCGCGGACGAGCGCATACAGTGGGGCGACATAGAATGGGCGATTTCTTGCGACCACAGGCTCCTCGTGCTCCATGCCTTCAGCTTCGGCCCCTCATGGCTTGCGCCGCCAGTCCGCGATGTTCCACGTCTCGGAATCCCATGGCGTGGGATTGAATCCGACGATATCGTTGCGAAGGCCGGGGACGTTTGCCCACTCGACAATGGGAATGACCGCGGAGTGAGCAATCAGCAAGTCGTTCATCGCCACGAACAGGCCAATCCGCTTTTCCGGATCGATCTCCGTTTCCGATGCGTGGAACAGCGCATCGTACTTGTCGCTGCAATAGCGGGACTCGTTCAGCCCCGACCAGTTGTTGCTTTTCTGAGCGGCCTGCGCGCAGGTCCACTTGACCATATAGCTTCCCGGATCGGGGCTCTTGTTGCCGGTCGCGAATTCCTCAAGATCCGCGTAAAAATGCTGGCTGGTATTAAGGATATCCGGTGAAGGCGAGAAGAAGACACTCGAATCGATCTGCTTGTCCTCGACCCTGATGCCGATCGCCGCCAGATCGGCGCCGATGATCGCCTGGGTCTTCTGGCGGACCGGGTTGACCGAGGTCTGGAAAAGAAGGGTCAAGGGAACGCCGTTCCTGTCGCGGATGCCGTCGCCGTTCGTGTCGCGCCAGCCTGCCTCGTCCAAAAGCGCGCGAGCCTTGTCGGGATCGAATTCCCAGGTGGTGTTGGGAGAATTATAGAGAACGGGGGCGACCAGGAGGTTTGCCGTTGGCCGGCCAGTCCTCCCGTAAAGCGCGGCGATCTTGTTGCGGTCGACAGCTTTCGCCAAGGCGAGCCTCACCTTGGCATCGGCAAGGATCGGGTTGGGGAACTGCAGGCTCGCGCGCTCGCCATCCGATGTCTCACGGTTCGGATCGGTGAAATTCAGCATGAGGCGCTCGACGTAGGAGCTAAAGTAGAGCGCCACCTTGCCTATCTGCTTCGCCTCAAGCTCCTGCAATTCGGCATCGCCGATCTGCAGGTTCCACGCGTAGTCGACGACGCCGGTGCCGAGCACGGCCTTGGCGGCCGTCTTCGCATCGCCGCCACCCTGCAAGGTCACTTCGTCAAATCCCAAACGCGCCCGGTCGCGGTATTCAGGATTGGGCTCGTAGATGATCTTGACGGTGTTGACGACATCGTCGCCGATCAGCAGGACGTCCTCCGTACGGAACTCCTTGAGGCGATACGGCCCGGTCCCGACGGGGGCCAGGTTGGGAGGCGCGTCGACCGCGGCCTTGTTGTTGTAGGGAGCAAATATATGCTCTGGCAGGATTGTTCCCTGTATACCGACGAAGGGGAGCGCCCAGGCGGGATCAACATCCTTGAACGTTACCTTGACGGTCAGGTCGTCGAGTGCTTCGACCTTGTCGACCGACTTGTAGGTTCCGATACTTGAAGAGCCCACATCCGGATTGGTGATGTAGGCATAGGTGAACACAACGTCCTTGGCGGTGAAGGGGACGCCGTCCGACCATTTGACGTTCGGCTTCAGCTTCCAGGTGACCGACCGCCCGTCGCCCGCGACCTGGCCGTTCGTCAAGGAGGGAATTTCCTCAGCTAGAAACGGTACCAGATGTCCCTCGGCGTCGAAACTCGCCAGCGGTTCATAGACCACGCGGCTCGCAGTCTGATCCTTCACGCCGGGGGCAAGATGCGGGTTGAGGATGCTGGGTGCCTGCCAGAAGAGTAGCCTCAGTGTGCGATCAGCCGAATGGGCAGGGTGTGAGACAACCGCAAACAGCAGGGTTATCACCAGAACGAAAAAGCGTTGCGCTCTACCCATATTTGCACGTGCCTCCGTCATTTGCGATGCCAACCGGCGATGTTCCATGTTTCGGAATCCCAAGGCGTCGGGTCGAAGCCCTCAAGGGAGTTGCTTATTCCGCTGACATCGGCCCAGTGAACCAGAGGAATTGCCGCGAAATCCGAAACGAGCAGATCGTCCATCTTCACGAAGATCTGCCGGCGCTTGGCCGGATCGACCTCGACGGCCGACGCCCGATAGAGCGTGTCGTAATCCTTGTTGCAGTAGCGGGCCCAGTTTGACCCGGACCAGTTATTGGCCTTTTGCGCCGCTTCGCCGCAGGTCCAACCGATCATATAGCTGCCGGGATCGGGGCTCTTGTTGCCGTAGGCATATTCTTCCATGTCGGCGTAGAAATGCCGCCGAGAGTTGGTGCTGTCGGGCCCGGAGCCCAGAAAGATGCTGGAGTCGATCATCTTGTTTTCGACCTTGACCCCGATCGCCTCCAGGTCTGCCTTGACGATCTCCTGGGTCTGCTGGCGAACGGAATTGACGGTTGTCTGAAACAGGAAACGCAGCGGCACGCCGTTCTTGTCGCGCACACCGTCGCCGTCGCTGTCTTTCCACCCTGCCGACTCGAGGATCGACTTGGCCTTGTCGGGATCGAACGCCCATTCGCTATTCGGCGAATTGAAGATTGCCGGGGCGACCAGAATGTTGCTGGTCGCACGGCCCGTGCGGCCATAGAGTGCCGCGATCTTCTGTCGGTCGATAGCAAGTGCGAGTGCGGCGCGTACATTGCTGTCGGACAATGTGGGATGCGGATATTGCAGACTCGACCGTTCCCCGTCGGCGGTTTCTCGGTTGGGGTCGGTGAAGTTCAGCATGATGCGCTCGACATAGGAGCCCCAGGAGACCGTCGCCTTGCCGACGCCGTCCTTTTCGAGCTCCTTGAGCACGACATCGTCGACCTGGAGGTTCCAGGCATAGTCGACCACGCCTTCCTTCAGCACCGCCTTGGCCGCGACCGAAGCGTCGCCGCCGCCCTGGAGCGTCACCGCATCGAAGGTCAGCTCATCCGCGTTGCGATAATAAGGATTGCGCTCGAAGATGGCCTTCACGGTGTTGACGACATCCTCACCTATGACAAGCACATCCTCTGTCTGAAACGCCTTCAGGCGGTACGGGCCTGTGCCTATGGGGGCCAGGTTCACGGCTGCCGTCACCGCATCCTTGTTGTTGTAAGGGGCAAACACATGCTCGGGCAGGATCATACCCTGCACGCCGACAAACGGCAGCGCCCAGGCCGGATTGACGTCCTTGAACGTGATCCGCACGGTGTCGTCGTCGACCGCAACGACCTTGTCGATTGTCTTGTAAGAGCCGACACTCGCCGAGCCGACATCCGGGTTTGTGATATAATTGTAGGTGAAGAGCACATCTTTGGCTGTGAAGGGCTGGCCGTCGGACCATTTGAGACCGTGCTTGAGCTTCCAGACGACTGAACGGCCGTCGGCACTCACGCCGCCATTCTCGAGCGTCGGAATGTCCGCGGCGAGGAAGGGAACGAGATGTCCCTCGCGGTCGAAGCTGGCGAGAGGCTCATAGACGATCCGGCTGGCTGTCTGGTCCTTGATGCCCGGAGCCAAGTGAGGATTGAGCGTGCTTGGAGCCTGCCATAACAGCAATTTCAACGTCTTGTCGGCCGACATGGCGTGTCGTGGGACAATCACGATCGACAGGAAGAGAATAGTCAGCAAAAGGAAGCGCGCTGTCTCCAGGAACGCTCCGCGTTGCAACCGGCACCGAGCTTCTCTCCGCATCGCACTCCCCCACGATGGTATTGCCCGACGGCGGCAGGACCCGCTGCGCGTCAGTATCCTAGAAGTCCATCAAATTCCTTGCATGCGTCTCGGCAAATCCATGTTGATCTCATCATGAACAGTTGGCAATACCCAGGGTGGTAGAGCGAGAAAGCCTAAAGCCTGTCGAAATTGGACGCTTTTCGACATTACTCGACGAACAGGATTGCCAGGCTGACAGAGGCTTCGCCTTATCCTAGCTGAGGCAGGCAAAGACTTCTGGGAAACGCGCGGCCCCGGGGAGCAGTGTCTGCAACGGGCCTGAGAGCGGTCAATGCGTGACGTGTCGTTCCGGCGCTCCAACCGCCATGCCCAGGTCGCGCCAGACACCACGTCGCCAATACCGCGCATTTTAGCAATCTGACATACGAACAGATAAACCCTAGCGTGTTAAACTCTGGAAGACTTTAGGAGTGAGACATGAAGTTTCCAATGGTGGTAGCTTTGAGTTCGGCAGCGGCATTCCTGGGAACCGGCGGCTACGCCGTGTTGCCCAAATTTGTGACCGCTCCGATCCAGCGTTCGTTTGCTGCACCGACGCAGCCGATGATCATAGACAACGGAGTGATCGTGCAACGAGGCACGGCCTGCAACATCAAGGGCAACGTCAGCATCGAATCTGGCGACCGCATCTATCACGTACCGGGCCAGCACTATTACGAGGCCACAAAGATATTGCCGCAATATGGCGAGCGCTGGTTCTGTTCCGAGCAAGAAGCGCGTGAAGCTGGTTGGCGAAAGGCCAAATACTAATCCCGCCGAGTGAAAATTCGTTGCTACTTGGAAATTGACCTCGACCCCCGCGTCTTCGCCGATGGTGCGTTTCCCTCACTCGCAAGCGGAGCGATGGATCCTATAGAAATGAACGTCAGCGCTGTCACTGTTAGATCATTGTTCCAGTCGTGACGGCTTTTGCGCCACGTGAAGACCATGTTGATCTGGAAGCATGTTGCTGGCATAGAAGCCGATACGGGAATGGTGTCTCCCTATAACCGCGCTGTTGCTGATGACGCCTGCTGATCAACGCCCCATTTGGGCGAGCAGGAGGCGTGCGTGGGATATCTCATTGTATTTATCGGATCAGGGCTCGGCGGCATGCTTCGCTACGCAGTGGGCATGCTTTCAATTCGTGTCTTCGGGACGAATTTTCCTTACGGAACGCTCGGCATAAATGTTTTGGGCTCTGCCTTCATGGGCATTGTCGTGGGTGTTTTCACAACGTCCAACTTAACGTCGCAGGACACCAAGTTGTTTTTGACCACTGGCGTCATTGGTGGTTTCACCACGTTTTCGACGTTCTCACTTGATGCAGCGGTCCTGTGGGAGCGCGGCCAGCATTTGGCTGCTGCGGCGTATGTCGTGGGAAGTGTCATTGTATCGCTTATGGCTCTGATACTGACCATGATGGTCGTCCGGCGACATCTATGAAGGTCGGCCTTTGGGGCCAATGAACGAACCCGCTGCGCGGGATGGCGCGTGGGTTGAGGTAGAGGGCACGAGGCGGGCGTCGGCAGCCCGATGTCGGGAAATACTTTGAGGAAATTCGGCACTTTGCCAAGGACCATTCTATGTCCTGATGAGTGTTGGCCAGCGCGTCGGGTCGCCTCGCTTCACCTTGAGCCGGGCGGGCGGTTAATCCGACGCATGCTGGACGTTCGGCCGCACTCGGCCGAACGCACGCGCCGACGCCTCCCTTCGGAAGTTCGAAATCTTTGGTTTCAGTCCCATCATTTCAGCTATAAAATGGGAGACATCGCTCAAAGGGAATTCAAGACCCATGCCCACAGAGAAGGAGGGCCGTGCGCCTGTTGCGCTGGAACAGCGCGACGTAAGCGCCGACCAGCGCATGTTCTCGCCTTCCGTAGCGCGAAATTCGGCGCCGATCCTCGCGGTCCTAAAACGTGTCCTTCCAACACATGGCACCGTGCTGGAGATTGGTTGCGGGACCGGCGAGCACGCTGTGTGTTTTGCGGGAGCAATGCCCAACCTCACCTGGCAGCCGAGCGATCCGGATGCCGACGCCCGCGCCAGCACGTCGAGCTGGATCAAATTCGCAGGGCTGAAGAATGTGCTGGCACCGCGGGATATTGATGTGTGCTCAGGACAATGGGGCGTCGAACAAACGGGGCATTTTGACGCCATCGTGTCGATCAATATGATCCATATTGCGCCATGGGCGGCAAGCTTAGGATTGTTCGCAGGAGCTGGCCGCTTGCTTCGTGCTGGTGGGCTTCTTGTTCTCTACGGTCCATTCATGCGCGACGGCGCACACAACGCCCCCTCCAATGCTGCTTTCGACGCGGCTCTAAAGGAGCGAAACCAATCCTGGGGTGTGCGTGATATCGCTGATCTTGAACAAGTGGGTGAGGCCGCTGGACTTAATCTCCGCGAGACGATCGAGATGCCTACCAGCAATATGTTGCTGGTTTTCTCCACCGGCAGTGCCTGAACGACAATCGTCACAGACCCGGAGATGGCCGGACCGCAAAGGTGCCAACGATGCTGCCCCTGCGACAAGAAATGGGAGGACGCGTCATGTCCACGCTCCTCTCTAGCAAGAATGGTGTGTTGCGTTCATCCCTTAAGCCCACCTCCGATAGCGGTTATCTACAGGCTCGCAGGAGGTGCATCCTCCAAGCGGCAATCGCAGAGGTTATTCAACGCCACCACTGAAGCGGTAACGGTTTCCGGGATTTGCTGCCACGCTCGAGGCACTGCAGCTAGAAATCACAACGTCGGATACACTCGCCGCTGCTCGATGCTCAATATTATCAGTGGGCGTCCAACTGCCCAAAACGTCGCCACACGTCTCCATTCTCCACACTCAAAAAACGTCGGTTGCCGAGACAAAGGCTAGTTTTCAACGTATTGCGAGGGAAAGATAATGTCCTGATCGACCAGAACATTGAATTTATAGCCAGGCCTGATCCGAACTGTCGGCTGAACGTTCAGATTCTTGGAAATGGTTTGCTCGGCCACCCGACCGAAGGTTTCCGCAAAGTTTCGTCGCACAGCATCGGAGGCAGTGTCCTGTGTCGCAAGCGTTGAACTCTCGGGTATCGCCATATCGATCCCGGTCCCTAGCAGAGCGATAAGAACCGCCGACCCAAAGGTAGGCCATAGGTGACGATCGGTTTTGTCTTTGAACCCGCCGTATCCCTCCGCGTCCGTGCCCGCCATGCCGCCGAGCTGCAGCGTTGACCCATTCGGAAAACTGATGTCGGTCCACACAACGAGGACGCGTTGCTGGCCGAACGAGACCTTGGAATCGTAGCGTCCGAACAGCTTGGCGCCTTGCGGGATGAGAAGGCGGTAGCCGGTTGCGCTGTCGTAGACATTTGCGCTGACCTGAGCAATTGCCCTCCCGGGCAGGTCGGAATTGAGACCGGTGATGAGAGTTGCCGGTATCACAGAACCGCGCTTCAGCTCATATGGCGAGAGCTGCGGCACGACCTGCTTTGAGAGGTAACCAAGGTCCTTGATGTCCTGATTGAAAAAAGCCTCCTTCGAGACCTGACCGCTCGCATCAAAATTCTGGCTGATCAGGCCCGACTTCATCGCCGTCGCGTAAAGATCGGATGCGCCACTTGTGCCGTCGTTAAGGCTCTGCGGATCACCGGTTTTGGTGCCTGTGGAAGTTTGCCCGGCATCGGAAATATCCACTTTCAACGGAGAGTCATAGGCGGTCACGCGAGCCTGGAGGCGTGCCATACGCTGTCTTTGTGCCTCGCGCAAGAACTGTTCGTCCTGTTCGCGCTTTAGCCGCGTCCTCCACTCCTCCTCAGATTCAAGTCGAAGTCGCTGCTCTTGTCGGTCAATCGGTTCGTGTTCGGCAACCGGCTGCTTGACGGGCTCCTTCTCGATTGCCCGCGGCGTTGGCTGGAATATTTCCTGCCTTTCCGGCTCGCCGATGATGCCGTCGGAAATACCTTTCTTCAGCTGGTCTCCGAAATTCGTTGCCGGCGTGTTCGACGTGGTGTCGAAATCACTCCCACCATTGAATGTTGCCCCACGCCAGGAAAGTCCGACCACCACGACACCGAGGAACAGCACGGTGATGACAATGGCAATGACGATCGGCAGGCGATTGAGGCGGCGCATAGCTCGCTGATCGACCGCCTGGCTCGTGGCGCCAAGCTGAAGCGACTGGACCATTGTTGTCTCTCTTACTGTCGTTGCATGATGGAGAGCGGACTTGCGGGCGTGGCGCCCGCGGGTGTCGTCGCATAAGCGCGGCCAAGCGCGATCGACGGTGTCATCAGGCGTGCAAGGACCTCACCATTGAGGCTATCGATCGAGTAGGTGAGTTGGATTGGCTTTTGGTTCTTGCCGACTCTCCCGTCCGTGATGACGACAAAACCCCATCCCCTCAGTGCTGCCTCAAGCGCGCTTGCATAGTCCGAGCCGTCCGCATCCATCTTGATGGGTGTCCTCACCGGTCTGTCGATCTGTTCGGCAAACTGGCTTGCCATATCGCCTGCGATGGCACTCGCGGCGACTGACCCGACGGCGGCTCCCGGTGCCGAATGGGTGTCAATCGGTCCGCCAGGCGCCTGGCATCCAGAAAAGAGGCTGCACGTGATAAGCAAGCAGGGGGCCAATTTGTGCATTGATCAGCCTCCGCGCCGAATAGTAATTCTCTGTTGGTGCCAACCGACGCCCGATACAAGGATTGCTTCGTCGAGCGCATAATCGACGACCATGATGTCGTTCTTCATGCGATAATTGACGATCCGGTTCTGCCCACCGGAAACGACAAAGAGTACAGGGGCGTCTTGACCCGAGATCGACTTTGGAAATTGGATGTAGGTCTTGGCCCCGTCGGAATAAACGCGCATTGGTTTCCACGCCGCCGAACCGCCGAGCGAATAGGAAAAACTCAGCCTCTCAGGGGCTGCGCCAAGGTTGCTTCCAGTTTGCAGTCGCGCATTGATGTCGGCGAGCTTGGTCGAAACGTCTTCCGGATACTCGAAACCGACGCGCGCCATATACTGGCTTGGGTGCGATTTGAGCTGGATATGATAGGTCCGGCGGGACGTCGTGACGACCATCGACGTCAACAGGCCAGGCTCCGACGGCTTGACGACAAGATGGATCGCCTGCCCACTGGTTGCACCTGATGTCGCAGGCTCGACTTTCCATCGGACAGTATCGCCGACGAGGACGTCGCGTACGATTTCGCCCCCCTGAAGCTCAATGTCGCAAACCTGCAGTGGAGAACAGACGACCGAGGGCTGGGCTTCGCCAAAGAGAAACATGACCTTCCCGTCCGGACCCGTTGCAACAAGGGCCGGCATTCCTCGCCACTTCCTCGAGACGTCCGTCGCCTTGACCTCATTTGGCGTCATGCCTTGCGCAAGCGAAGCGCCTGCGAAGACGAGTCCGACCATGCAGCCGAAGGCTGCCATCAGTTCTGTTTTGTACATTCGGAAACTCCCCTGCCCTTAAAGCTGTGCCGTCCAGTCGAAATCCCGAACGTAAAGGCCGATCGGGTTAACGCGGATGATTGCCTCATCCTGAGGTGCGGTCAGTGCAACCGTTGCGATCCCGCGAAAACGGCGCGTGCCGGTTTCTTTGCCCTTGCGGTCCCTCTCGTACTCGGTCCAGTCGATCTGATAGGTTTGCTGCGAGAGTGCCACGATGTTGTTCACCTCGATGGCAACCGTCGATGTCTTGGCCTTCTCGAACGGCGAATTGCCGCGAAACCAAGCATTTACCTTCTGCGTCGAGGGGTCGGAAGTCCGTAGAAGGGCATAGGTGCGATCGATATACTGCTTCTGCACCACGGCATCCGGCGTAATCGACCGGAAGCTGGTTACAAAATTGCCAAGTGCCGCCCTGACCACGCGTGCGTCGGCATACTCGATCTGCTCCGGGAAACCTGCCGTGACCGAGGTGCCAAGTTTATCCACTTCGACGATGTAAGGGACCAGCTTGACCTGAGTGCTGAGGTACAAAGCATACCCAAAGCCCGTCACTGCCATGGCGAGAGCGAGGATCCCGACGGTCCGCCATGCAGCAGCGGCCTTGACGTAAGAGCCGTAGCGCTCGGACCATTCCTGCCTGGCGACAAGGTACGGGTTTTCGGAAGGCCGGTTTGCTGCCATTCGATTTCTCTCCTAAGGATCACGGTTTATCGCTGCGTTCGGGAGGTGGCTTAAAGCCAGCGCGACCGCTCAAGCTGGCATCGAGTTTGGCATTGGCAAGGCCGAGGATCGAGCCGGCATAGGCACCGGGCGAGCCGATCGCCTTTTCCTTCGCTGCCGATGCGACTGCTTTGCCGGCGGAGCTGATGCCAGCACCGATGCCGCGCGCGGCAGCCCCGGCAAGCGAGGACCCGGCGGCGCGAGCTTCCTTTGCAGCAGCAAAGCCTGCGATGATAGCGCCCGTACCTAGAAAGAAGCCTGCCAAGGCGACCGAAGCAGCCTGACCGCCGTGTCGAATGACCTCCATACCGCCCGTAACCGAGGCTCCCTGCACGACACCCTGTATGATGTTCGGCACGTACATTGCGATAATGAAGACAACGACAGCTATGCCGGCGATCGCGAGCGCAGTTTGGAAGTGATTGCCAAAGTCCGGGTCATCGGCCAGTCCGATCAAGACCTCGGACCCGATGTGCGAGATCATGACAAGTGCCATGAGTTTCATCCCGACAGAGAACGCGTATACGAGGTATCGTATGGCGAAGTCTTTGGTGAAGGATGACCCTCCAAGACCGAGCATGATCATGCCTGCGAGCAAGCCGAGGTACATCTCGACCATCACGGACACAAATATCGCAGCGACCAAAGAGAAAGCAATGACGCTCACCACCATCGCAAAAGCCGCTGAGATGGCAAGGGCGGTCTCGTGGAACGGCCCGAAGCGAACTTTTTCCGCCATCTTGGTCGCGACGGCGAGTCCGGTATTGAACACGTCTGCGGGCGAGGCCGCCTCACCCCCGGCACCAATCTGAAAGAGGCTGTCGACGACGGCTTTTGCAAATGTTGGTCCTTGGGCGAGGACGAAGGCAAAGAAGCCGACGAACATGATCCGCCGAACCAGTTCAGCGAACCAGGCGTCCAGTGAAGCCGCTTGTAGCGCGAGCGATATGGAGGCAAGTCCGATCTCAATAGTCGCCAAAATCCAGAAGAGCGAGCGAGCGGCGTCCATGACCTTCGTTTCCCATCCCTTGGCAGCGGAGGTGATTTGAATCTGAAGTGAAGTCAGGGCAGCCCCCTCTTGGGCAAGCGCGGGATGCACCAGCAAGATTGTGAAGGCCGCGAGTGCTGCAGCGGTTCTGATTTGGGCAAGCGCCTGGTTCATGGGATCACCATTCCACCTTCATCTTCTCGCCACCGGATGTAGGCGGAGCGATTGAATGGAAGAATTCCTCATGCAACTTCTGCGCCAGGTCATTCTCGGTCTGTTCTGATTGAAACCAGGTCCCCACCATGGTCATCTGTTGTGAAACGAGGCCGCGCAGTTTCTGCATCTGGGCGACTTGTTGCGCGGCAATCTCGTGGCCGATCTGCAGGGCTTTCATTTGCCCGTCCGCCGTCTCCGACATGCTGCGAAGCGAGCGCATCGTGCTCTCTTCGCCGTCGAACTGGTCGGCGGTCAAACTGGCCGCCTTCAATGTGGCTGCAATGGTGTCCCGGTTGGTGTCGGACCAGGTCTGGTATGTTGAAGAAAGATCCTCGCCCTTCGAAAGATTGCCCTGGAGCTCGGCATAACTCTTGAACCGCTGCTTCAGCACATCGTCCGCGCTGCCCATCGAAAAAGCGATGCCCTGCCCCTGGTCAACGATGCCGCGGAGCTGGTTGAGGTCGTCTTCCACCCGCCCCCAGATGTGATCCGGAAGCGTTGCGGTGTTTTGCAGCATGTTCGTGTAGATATTCAGTTGGTTTTGAATTTGCTCTGCCAACTGGCTAATCTGCCTCAGTTGATTGTCGACCTGAAGGCCCGAGCTTTTCAGAAGATCGATGAGCTGGGCGTTGTTGGCGAGCTGTGTCCATTCGGTAGCCGCGCCAGTGACCGAACCTGCAGAAGCGGTTGCGGCCGAACCCAAGATGAGCGTGCAGGCGATTAGTCCGACAAGCCTCTTATGCGATATTGAATAGCGATGCGGCATCGTGGACTCCTCTCGACTCAAGCCAACGGACTGGCCAGTCCTCACCATGAGTGGACTTCAATATGCGGATGCGCTTGAGGTCTTCCTTGCCTGAGACCCCAACGAAACTAAGAGCAACGGGACCGAGCGACATGTCGAACAGACGCCGCCCTTCCGGTGTTGCGACGTAATATTCCCGCTTCGGGATCGCGCTCGCGACGATCTCGATCTGGCGCTCGTTGAATCCAATTCTTTCATAGAACTCGCGCGTGCCCGGTTCACGGGCGGCACCGTTCGGAAGGCAGATCTTTGTCGGACAGGATTCCTTCAGAACATCGATGATTCCAGAGCGCTCGGCATCAGAAATGGATTGCGTGGCGAGGACGACAGCGCAATTCGCTTTTCGGAGAACCTTCAGCCATTCGCGAATCTTGTCCCGGAAAACGGGATGGCCAAGCATCAGCCACGCCTCGTCAAGGAGGATCAGACTTGGCGAGCCATCGAGACACTTCTCGATCCGTCGAAAAAGGTAGCTGAGAACAGGGACAAGATTGCGCTCGCCGCGGTTCATCAGAGGTTCGATCTCGAAGCACTGGAATCCACCAATTGCCAGCCCGTCCTCTTCGGCATCGAGCAATTGACCCATGGGTCCGTCGACCGTGTAGGGATGAAGGGCATCCTTGATTTCACGGACCTGAACGCCAGACACGAAATCCGAAAGCGATCGGCCGGGAGCGGTCGCCATGAGGCCAATCTGACGGGAAATCGCGTTGCGAAGATCCGGGGTGACGGTAACCCCCTGAAGTGCGACGAGCATCTCGATCCATTCGATTGCCCAGGCCCGATCACCGTCCGTGCCGAGATCAGAAAGAGGGCAGAACGCAAGCGCCGGTTTTTGCATTTCGCTATCACCGATCTCGTAATGATCGCCACCACAGGCAAGCGTCAGTGGAAGCAGAGAACAACCTTTATCAAAGGCAAAGACCTGTGCACCCTTGTAACGCCGGAACTGAGCAGCAATGAGTGCGAGTAGCGTCGACTTGCCTGAGCCTGTTGGACCGAAGATCAGCGTGTGACCGACATCGTCGACATGAAGGTTCAGCCGAAAGGACGTCGAGCCGCTGGCGACTTGCATCAGCGGTGGAGAGTTTTGTGCGTAGAACGGGCACGGTGCCGTCGGGTTGCCAGACCACACGGAGTTAAGAGGAATGAGATCTGCGAGATTACTGGTGTTGATAAGCGGTTCACGGATGTTGCAGTACCAGTTGCCGGGTAGGCTGCCGAGATAGGCGTCCGTTGCATTCAGCGTTTCGATCCTCGCTCCAAAGCCCTCTGCCTGCACCAGCCGGCGGATTGCCTCGGCCTTTTCTTGCAACGCCTCGCTGTTTCCGTCGAAGAGGACGACAACCGGCGTGTAGTATCCGTAGGCGACAAGCCGGGATGAGGCATGTGCGATCGCGTCCTCCGTTTCGGCAACCATGGCCATAGCATCCTGATCTATGGAGCGGCTTTGCGTCTGAAACAGCTGATCGAAAAAGGGTCGTACCTTCTGCTGCCATTTCTTCCGCGTGCGCTCGAGCTTCTGGCGTGCTTCTTCCGCGTCCAGGACAATGAAGCGCGATGACCACCTGTAGGTCAGCGGCATCAGATCGAGGGAGTTCAAGATTCCCGGCCAGCTTTCGGCGGGCAAACCGTCGATCGCAACCACACCGAGAAATCGGTTTTCAACCTTCGGCGTCAGTCCATGTTCAAGCTGTGCCGTTACAAGCCAGTCAAGATACATGGGCACATCCGGCAAGCGGACGGGATAATTGTCACCCGTGATGCAGAAGCGGATGAATTGCAGAAGTTCGTCGTATCGGGCAACCGTCGTCCCACCCCGGTCGCTTGTCTCACGTGTTTCCATGCGTCGGATAGAGAGCGTGTTGGCAAGATACTGTTCGACCTCTCGCACCGCATTCTTGAAAATGGCGAGCACTGTATCCGCGTAAGACCTCTTGCGGCTTTCTTCGTCAGAGTAGATGTACCTGCTGAGCGCAGACTTCTTAGCCTCAAGTGGCCGATGGGTCAGGATCACTGCGTGCTTGCTTTCAAAATGCCCCTGTTCCCGTACGAAATGCGCGCGGCGCTCGGCATCGATTGCTCGCGTGACAGCGTCGGGAAAATGGCAGCGGTCCTCGGAGGGGTAGTCGACGGTCGGAACACGGATCGCTTCGACCTGGATCATCCACCCACTGCCAAGTCGCGACAGAACTGCGTTGATCTGTCGCGAAAGCTCATTGCGCTCGAGATCGGTCGCACTTTCTGAATCAGGTCCGGCAAAGTACCAGCCAGCCATAAGGCTCCCGTCCTTGAGGAGTAGCACGCCGTTGTCGACAAGGCCTGCATAGGGAACAAGATCTGCAAAGGAGGGATCCGTGATCCTGAATGCTCTCAAAGCAACCATGGCCCACCTCCTCAGTATTTGCGCCACGGCGAGGTGGTTGGTTTGTAGAAAGGCTTGTATGAAATGTGCCTGATATAGACCTGACGCATGAGCGGATCCGACTTCGCCAACATGCGTAGCAGGCCGATGACGACAATCCACACCGCGACGCCGAACACTACGGAGTACACAGTCAAGACCACGAAGATGAGAATGGCTGCTGCCAAGCCAGTAATCAGCACCAGTTCGCGGTCAGCGCCCATCAGAAGATTTGGGCGAGACAATGCCCGATGGATGCGGTTTCGTTGCAAGCCGGACAGGGATTCAGCCATTTGCTTTCTCCTCTCGTTCCAACACCTTCGATGATGAGCGTTGATCATCGATCCATCCGATCGATGCGCCTGTTGCGTCGAATAGAGCAACAATCCGGGTAGCGCCAAGGAGGATACCGGCCACAAGGACCACGTACACCATACGTCGCGCGAAATCGTTGAGTTCGCCGCCGAAAATCAGCATCCCCCCTGCGATCGCGACGGCAGCCAGCGCAATGTAACCGGCGACGGGGCCCGTGATCGATTGCTGGATCCGTTGGAGCGGGCCCTCCCAGGGAAGCCCGCCGCCGGTACTGGCGAGCGCGGGCATCACTGTCACGAAAAGGAGTGTTGCACTGAAAAAAGCGGTAGCAAGCGGAATTTTCCTATGTGGCACGGCGACGCTCCTGCTCTTCGGTTGGTTGGTCGGATTGGATTTCGTATTGGCCATTGACGAAACGTGTGACCCGAATGACGTCGCGCACACGTCGGCCCCGCGGAGTGCGTTCAATAGAGACAATCAGATCGACTGCCTCCCCGATGACTGCCTCCATTGGCTGCATGCTTGCCTCAGCGGTAAGTTGCTCCAGGCGGCGTAGCGCCGAGACTGCGGTATTCGAGTGGATCGTGGCCACCCCCCCAGGATGACCGGTGTTCCATGCCTTCAGCAATGTGAGCGCAGCACCGTCTCTGACTTCACCAACAACGATACGGTCGGGGCGCAGGCGCATCGTGCTCTTCAACAGCCGGGCCATGTCAACAGCGTCGCTGGTGTGCAGCAGAACCGCATTGTCGGCTACGCACTGGATCTCGGCGGTGTCTTCGAGCACAACGAGGCGATCCTCAGGAGCGCACTTGACGATCTCGTCGATGACAGCGTTCGCAAGTGTCGTCTTTCCCGAACCAGCTCCGCCCGAAATGATGATATTCAAACGCGAGCTGACCGCATTTCGGATGGTCGCGGCCTGCACTTCTGTCATGGTTCCCGAGCTGACATACTCGTCCAACGGGATCAGAGAGGACGCCCTTCGGCGTATCGTGAATGTCGGCTTTGCGACCACCGGAGGCAGCAACCCCTCAAAGCGATGGCCGCCAATCGGGAGTTCACCCGAGATGATGGGGTGGTCGGTGTCGACAGCGCACTGCAGCGCGTGTGCGACCGTACCAATGACGATTTCTGCTGCCGCTGAGGCCACTTGGCCGTGCGGTGAAAACCCTTGGCCTAGCCGTTCGACAAAGACCTTGCCATCGGGGTTCAAGACGATTTCAACGACACTCGGGTCATCAATTGCGGCACACAGGCGGTCGCCCAGGGCATGACGCAATTTGCTGATCAAACGAACTTGAGCAGGATGTTGCATTGTCACCATGCGACCTTCGGTTGGAGTGCAATTTCGTTCTGCTGGTTCGCACCGGGAAAGTGCGGTTGGAGGTGAAATTGCCCACTTGCGATCCGATGATCCACTCGCAAACTTGTTAGTGATTTCTCGTCGTCGACGACATTTCGTTAACCCACGGTCCGTGGGCGGAACTTGGCCGAAGCCGGAGCGCGACGCTGGCGACCAAACGACTGGTTCCGATCCATTTCAGAAGCAAATGACGGCAGAAGCGCTCGACCCGTTCGGGGTCCTATGGAAGGCCAATTCATCTCCGCAGCACATGAATCGTTGAAATCCGATATTGGACCACTGGCGGTCCGCTGAAGACCATTCCCATGGGAACAACGCCAAGAAGCGAGATCATGTCATGGGAAGAACAAGACTAATTTTCACTGTGTCGGCCTTCGGGGTCGCAGCTATTGCCACGCCGCTGCGCGCGGAAACGCTTGTCGTCAATAGCTATGGAGGACCTTACGAAGCCATCATCCGCAAGGCCATCATCGAGCCATTCGAGCAGCGAACTGGGATAGATGTCATCTATGACCCCGTCGGCTCAGCCTCGCAGGATTATGCGAAGATCAAGGCGACCAGGGGCCGGCCCGGCTTTGACGTGGTCGTCATGACCGCCTCTCAATCGCTGCAGGGCTGTAAGGACGGCGTTCTGGAAAAGCTTGACGCAAGTAGCATCCCGAACCTTGCGAAGCTCTCGCGAAGACTGACGGAAGCGGCCGGTCCCTGCGGTGCTGTGCACGAGGTCCAGTACATGTCGTTGCTTTATCGAACGGACAAGTTGGCAACGCCGCCGGTATCTTGGTCAGCACTTGCCTCAAGCGACCTCGCGGGTCGGGTCGTGCTGCCGACATTTCAAAACACCATGGCCATCTACCTTGTCGAAATGTTCTCTCTGATGAATGGCGGCGACCTCGTCGACAATCTCGCTCCTGGGTTCAGGGCGGTGGCCGCAATCGCCAAGCAATCGATCGGCTTCGAACAGAGTTCGGCAATTCTCGAGAGCTACATAAAGGATGGAACGGTCTGGGCGATGCCTTTCTGGAGCGGCCGGGCGCAGTTGCTTGTCGATAGCGGCTTGTCTGTGGATTACATCAAGCCAAAGGAGGGCACCATTCCGCTCGTGGCCACGCTGAACATTCCAATCGGCGCCGAGCATAAGGATGCTGCGAGAAAGTTCATTGACTTTTTCCTGGAGAAAACCAGTCAGGAAGCGTGGGTGGGCGGTTACAAGGTGGGAAGCGCCCGCACCGACATCGATGTTCCGGTCGCGGTAAAAGCACGCCAGATCACCTCAGATGCAGACTTGAATTCCCTTCATTTGCCGAACCTGACCACTGTCGCAGAACGCCTGCCCAAATGGGCGGAACAGTGGGAACGCGACGTTGTCGCGCACGCAAATTGAGGGGTCCCATGACTATTATCGCCTTGGAGATGCCTGGCAAACGGCGAGTGTTTGCCAGGGGTTGGATCAGGTTTCTGGGATTGTCACCAGCGACCTGTCTGCTTGTATTTTTCTTTGCTCTGCCGATGGGAATGATGATCGGAATGAGCTTTCACAATCCATCATCGCAGGGAATGAGCCTTGTTAGCTATTCGCGTTTTTTTACCGACGGTCTGTCACTCCTCGGCTTTTGGAGAACAACTCTCATGTCGAGTCTGGTTGCGATTTCGGCAACCTTGCTCGCCTATCCAGTTGCCTACTATCTGGCGCGTTCCAGAGGGCGGTGGCGTTCAATCGTGTTTGCCATCGCGCTCGCGCCCGAGCTTGCCGGTGTCGTTCTGCGAACCTATGGCTGGCTCATCATCCTGGAAGACAGGGGTTTCATCAACGATGTCCTACTTCACGCGGGGCTGATTTCGTCCCCGCTTCCCTTGTCGAAGAACTTGTTTGCGGTTGTCATCGGTCTGACCCATGTCGTGTTGCCTTTCGCAATCCTGTCCTTGACGACAAGTCTCCAAGGCATAGATGACAACCTCGAACGCGCAGCCCAGATATTGGGAGCGCCGCGTCATGCCGTTGTCTGGCACATCCTGCTTCCTCTGTCGGTTCCGGGTCTCATAAGCTCATTCCTTCTTTCCTTTACAATGTCTGCTAGCGCCTATGCGACGCCCGCGCTGCTCGGCGGAGCCAGCTTCAAGGTCCTCGCGACCATGATTTCCGAGCAGGTCCTCTTCTATATCGATTGGTCCTTCGCAGCTGTCATGGCGAATGCGCTGCTGATCCTCATGCTCGTGATCTCGTACGCCGGGGTGCGTTTCGAGGCGGGTTATCGCCAAAAGTATCAGAGCGTCGCAGGAGGTATGGAATGAACAGAGTGATATCCGCGCTGTTTTGGTGTGCTCTTGCACTGGTAATCGCCTTCATCGCGCTGCCAATTGTGGTGGTCTTTGCAGCTTCTCTCAGTCCAACCGGCGACGTGACATTTCGACCGTGGGAGTGGACGGTCAAATGGTACTTCGATCTTGCGTCGCAGCGGTGGCTTGGACCGTTTTGGCTAAGTGTCAAAATTGCCATTGTCGTTTCTGTCGTAAGTGGCGCGATCGGAACCGTTGCTGCTTATGTCGTCGCTTACGAGAAGTTCGCAGGAAGCGCGGTCGTCATGGCCGCACTCCTTTCGCCGCTTTCCGTGCCGCAGATCGTAAAGGGCGTGGCAGTGGTTCTGTTTTTGTCCGTGATCGGACTACAGCCGTTGCTCGGAACGCCGGCTCTCATTGCCGGTCACTGCGTGCTTGCGCTTCCCTTTGTGGTTCGCATGGTTGCCACGTCGATTGCAAACTTTGACTGCAACCTCTTCCGAGCAGGACAGATTCTCGGGGCCAATCAATGGCAGCGGATCAGGTTCATCCTCCTGCCTGCGATCAAGCCGGGTATTCTGTCAGGGGTGACATTCGCATTCATCATCTCGTTCAACAATATTCCGCTCTCGGTGTTTCTGGTGCGACCGGGAGAAACCACGCTGCCGATCACCGTCATAAACTATCTCGAATACAGCCTCGACCCCGTCATGGCTGCGGTCAACGTCGCATCCATGGCCTTCATTCTGATCGTGATTTTCAGCTTCGAAAAACTCGGCGGTTTTTCCGCCCAACTGCATGGTGGTAGCAAATGAGTGCAATCGACGTGGAACTGATCTCCGTCAGCAAATCCTTCGGTCCGATATCGGTCGTCACAAACATTGATCTTAAGATTCCGAAGGGAGAATTCGTCAGTATTCTCGGACCGTCCGGGTGCGGGAAGACCACAACCCTCAACATGATCGCGGGGTTTAGCGCGCCGTCCGGCGGCGACATCCGTATTCGCGGCCGCAGCCAGGTTGATGTTCCTCCCGAACGCCGAAACATCGGCCTCGTTTTTCAGAACTATGCACTTTTTCCACACATGACCGTCGCCGAAAATGTTGGGTTCGGCCTGCGTATGAAGGGCACGCCAAAGAACGAAATCGGATCAATCGTTCAGTCCTCGCTTCGCAGGGTTCATCTCGACACACTGGCAGACCGCTATCCCAGAGCGCTGTCGGGCGGACAACAGCAACGCGTCGCCCTGGCGCGGGCGCTTGCGCCACGACCCTCGGTTCTTTTGCTCGACGAGCCGTTATCCAATCTTGACCTGAAACTGCGCGAAGCAATGCGTGCGGAATTGAAGGAGATGCAGCAGGAACTGGGTATGACCTTCATCTACGTCACCCATGACCAGGAAGAAGCGATGGCAATGTCCGATCGTATCGTCGTCATGTGGAAGGGGGTCGTCGCGCAGCAAGGGGATCCCGGTTCCATCTATGGCGATCCACAATCGACCTTTGTCGCCGATTTCATCGGGAAGTCCAATATTCTGACATTGAGGGAGGTAACGTCGACTGGAACCGCATGGGATGCTGCAATCGACAGGTGCGACATAAGACTTCGCGCGACGCGCGGAAAGGGAGATGCCCGCTATTGTGTCATTCGACCCCAAGACATCCAGCCGCTTGTCGACGACGCTCCGGTTCCGGAGGATTTCAACGTGCTTAGAGGTATGTTGCGAAGAGTGATAAATCTTGGGGCATCGCTCGAGATGAGCGTTGAACTCGCGCCCGAAATTCACGTCAGCGTTCTGGTTCCTTCCGCAGGGTCGGACGCAATGCCGGCCCCTGGGCAACAGCTGAAGCTCGGCATTCCTGCCTGTGCATTGAAACTCCTGGCCGACTGAGCAGCGATCGATAAAGCAGCCGCATCAATGCCTCGGGGTTCATATTGGAGATCTCCCAGGGGCCCGCTCTAGGATCACCGTGACCTAATCGAGAAGGTCACTATAGGAGATGAAAATGCTTACAAAGGAGCGGCTTAAGGCCATTCAGCATTCCAGCAACGTGTGTGCTGATATCGAGGGTTTTGATTTCGACCGATACGACAGCCGCGACATCGAGGCGATCCGAAGGTACTGGCTGCAGTATGGGGTAATACGGTTCAAGCAGACCCGCATCACAGACGCGCAGCAGGTGGCATTCTCCCGGCATTTCGGCGAGTTTGTCATCCACCCGAAGCAGTTGCAGGAAGGGGGACATCCAACGCACAGGGAAATTCTTGTCATCAGCAACGCAATGACCGACGGCAAGCCCAGTGGAGCCATGGGAAACAGTGAGGCCACCTGGCATACGGACACATGGTTCTACGAGAAGCCTCCGGCTGGGGCGATTTTGCGTGCAGTTCAAGTCCCTCCTTCAGGCGGTGATACCTACTTCCTGTCGACCTATCTTGCCTACGAAACACTGCCGGCGACACTGAAAGCAGCCGTCGATGGACGGCAGATCTTCTTCCAGAACGTCTATGACAAAACGGGTAAGCTGCGGCTGGGAAAATCGACCCCGAAGAGCCAGGACTATCGCGAGTGGAGCGGCGTCGTGCACCCACTTGTGCGCACTCACGGCGAGACGGGTCGCAAGGCGCTTTATCTCGGCGGAACAATTGACGGCGCATGGATCGTCGGAATGAGCCGCGACGAGAGTGAAGCGCTGTTGGCGGAGCTGTGGGATCACACTACCAGCACCAAGCAAGTCTTTGTGCAGCAGTGGGACGAAGGAGACATCATGATGTGGGACAATCGATGCACGATGCATCGTCGCGATTCATTTGATCCGGCCTTCATCCGGACCATGCACCGTACGACGACCTCAGGCGAACGGCCAGTCTGATCCCAAAAACGAAGAGCTATCCGTGACAATGTTCTATCAATTGATGGATCGCCATCCACCCCTGAATCCTGACCTGATCGAACTATTGTCATCGGTAGAGACGGCGACGATTGGCCACGTGGAGCATGTGGGATTTGTGGGAAGTCAGGTCCTTCCGCTGTTCCCGGCTCATGCGGCCGGAGTTGCCGTAACCGTCGCGGCCCCCGGCCGCGACGGTTCTATCATCTACAAGGCGATCGACCAGCTCATGCCCGGCGATATGCTTGTGATCTCTCGTGTCGACGGCGATGACATCGCCTGCGTGGGAGGCGGGGTGGCGATGGCTGCCATGGCGAAGGGCGCCGTTGGCATCGTCGTGGACGGTCCATGTACTGATGTCGAGGAGATCGTGGAAGTTGGGCTGCCGGTCTGGTGCCGGGGTGTGTCCTCCAAGACCACCAATCGTCAATTCAGCATCGGTGGTTCCTTGAATGTTCCCGTCGCCTGCGGACGTACCGCCGTGTTGCCTGGCCAGGCCGTACTTGCCGACCGCTCCGGAGTGTTCGTCGCCGATGCCAACCGGATGCGCCAAATCGCTGAAGCAGCAAGGCAACGCCAGCAAAGATCGGTCGCCGTGCGAACGCATCTGGCGGCAGGCAGATCGATTTTTGAATTCCAGCCGGAGACCGGATCGTGAAAATCGCGTTGATTCAAATGAACTCGCAACCGGACCGCCGCCGGAATCTGGTTCAGGCCGAGCGGCTGATGAACGAAGCGATGCGCGGAACTCCCGACCTGATTGTTCTACCTGAGCACTTCGATTGGATGGGAGGAACCGCAGATGACAAACGGCGCGCCGCCGATCGCGTCCCCGGGGGCGAGGCCTACGGTTTCATCGAGCGTTTTGCGAAGGACAATTCAGTCTGGATACATGCCGGCAGCTTGCTGGAACGGCAGCGCAACGACGGACCCGTGCACAACACGACGATCGTGTTTAATGCGCGCGGCGAGCAGGTCGGCCGCTATCGGAAGATACATATGTTCGACATAACGGCGCCGAACGGGATGACATACGCGGAATCGTCGGTTGTGACGCCGGGCGATGATCTTCTTATCTACGAGTTGAATGGATACAGGATCGCATGCGTGATTTGCTACGATCTTCGTTTCTCGCGCCTGTTCGATCGGTTGGCCAGCGAGATGGTCGATATCTTCATTCTCCCCGCTGCGTTCAACCGCCAAACCGGACGCGCGCACTTTGAGGTCCTATGCAGGGCGCGGGCGATCGAGTATCAGGCTTACTTCGTCGCATGTGGTCAATGTGGCAGTTACCCAACTCCCGGCGGCCCGCGCCGGGAAACGTTAGGCCGTTCTCTTGTTTGCGACCCCTGGGGAACGGTGATTGGCAAAGCCGGCCACTTTCCGGCAGTTCTCCAGGTCGAAATCGATCCGCATCGCCTTGCCGAAGTACGGCGCCTGATTCCGATGTCAGAGCATCGGGTGCTCCTTGATGGCAAGCACCTCCACATCAAGCCGGAACGCATGTAGCGCCGGCGTTTCGCAAGCGCTTTGCTTTCCCAGGAATTTATCCAAGCTTCATCCTGCCGTTTCCTCCGGATCGCTAGGTTCTTCCGATTGGCGAGAAGGAGAAACCGTCCATGCAGGAACAGAACATTCAAGCTAGTCGCGACGTGAAATTTCTCAATTGTGAAGAGATCCGCGCCGCAGGCGCCGACCTGACCACGCAGGAGCTTCTGGACGCAACAGATGCGGCTTGGCGGGACATCCGGTCAGGAAAATCGTTTGGTGGCAAGTCCGTGCTGTCGCTGCCAGAGGAAGCCTTCTGGGAGGTCGAAAGCGTCGCTCCATTCAAGTCCCAGTTTGAGRACGAGCGGTTGGGATGGAAATTGTCGTGCCTCTACAGCGTCAATGATCAATTCGGCGGCGTCAAGATCATCGGTGCCAACGCGTTCAACCGCAATCTCGGCTTTCCGCGATCGACCTCGACCGTACTGCTGCTGGAGAAGCGAACCCTGCGCCTCGTGACGGTTCTGGAAGGAACCGCAATGTCCGCCCGGCGCACGGGCACCTATGCAACGACGGTTCTGGGCATGTTCACGAATCCAACGGATAAGCTATCAGTCTTTTTGTTCGGGTCGGGCCCAATCGCCCGCAGCGTGATTGAGTGCCTTGATTTCCGTTTCGCAGACAGGATCGAAGAGATCGTGGTGCGTGGGCGTAGCAGGGAAGGCCTTGAGGCACTGATGGCAGACATCGCGGGTTGCACGACGATCCCAGTCATCCCTGCAAGCGACACCACACGCCTACCGTTCTGCCGGTTTGTGATCACGGCCACGAATTCCAGAACACCTCTGTTTGACGATTGCGCCCTTCATCGACGCGCCATATCGCTGCATCTCGGTGGAGATGAGGTCCCAGAGACCTACCTCCAGCGAGCACTTCGATCGGGTCTTGTCGTCTGCGATGACGTAGCGACCGTCTCTCGCCGAAATTCGCAAAGTATTGCGCTGCATTTCTCCAGGCGCGGCCTTTCCCTCGAGCAGGTCGGCCCGTTGATCGGAGTTGCAGAGCTTTCGGGCTCCGGTGATTTGCACGTCGAGCAGGAAGGTCCGACCTGCGTCACCTGCGTTGGCCTCCCGATGCTCGATCTCTATGTCGCACAGGCAACCTACAAAAAATACCGTGCTTTCAACGATCACATGCTGGCAACCCGGACTTGATGAAAGGGAGGCGGTTCATTGTACCTTTCCGAAATACTCGCCGAACATATCTCGGCTGTCGCCGCTCGACCTCCCCTTGCCGAGACGCGCAACATGGCAATCCGGTGTGTTCTTGATCTTATCGGTGCTGCCATCGTCGGTCATTCCTCCGACAGTGCAACGGCAGCGCGTCGATCCGCAGCTACCCTCTTTGGCAAAGGCGAGACGCCGATATGGTTTTCGGGACAGGAATTGGCCGCTGTCGGCGCCCTTTTCTGTAACGCAGCAGCGGCCTGCGCCCTTGATATCGATGACGGTCACCGGGCAGCACGAGGCCATCCCGGAGCCTCAGTGGTAACGACTGCCCTTACCATCGGCTCGATGCAACAGCTTGGCGGCGACGACATCATCGCTGCAATTGTCGCAGGCTACGACATTGGAGTGAGGACGGCAGCGGCACAGAACCCGCAAACTATTTCCACGCGGCAGTCGGGACGCTGGGCTGCCATCGCATCCGCCGCAACCGCGGCGGTCTTGCTCAAGGCTTCACCAGGGGTGACTGCTCAGGCGCTTGCCATTGCCGGCGTGCTTGCCCCGAACCAGCAGGCAAATGGTAGCTCGGGTTACTCGAAGATGACCGGCAACGACGTCAAGGAAGGCATCCCGTGGAGTAGTGCCACGGGGCTTATGGCTCTCGAGCTTGCGCGTCGCGGTTTTACGGGTCCTTCTGATCTGTTTGATCACCCTGACTACTACGACCCAAGGCTGCTACTCGGAGAACTCGGTCACCGTTGGGAGATCCTCGGCACTTACTTCAAACCCTATGCGTGCTGCCGCTACATACATCCGGCTCTCGATCGGCTTCTTGAGCTTGTTGAACGCTATGGTCTGACGTCAGAGACCCTCATCTCGATCGATGTCGAGACGTTCGGCTGGGCGCTCCGGCTTGCAAATCGCACCTCGCCGGAGAACCTCGTCGATGTCCAGTATAGTCTTCCCTACTGTCTCGCGATTGCCCTTGTTGACGGCTCCTCCGGATTGTTGCCGATAACAACCGAGTGCCTTGCACGCCCGGATCTCGTTGCTGCTGCAAAGAAGGTTCAGCTCGTGGTTCATCATCAGAGCGACCGCCTCTTTCCTGCCGAAACCCTGGCACGCGTCACTGTTCAAACAAAAAATGGCAAGTTTGTTTCCGACTTGGGTGGCCCACTCGGAGATCCCGGCTTGCCGCTGCTGTGGCACGGTATAGAGGAGAAGTTCTGTCGATTGACAGCCGCCAGGCTTACGCCGGGGAAGCGACAAGCCATTGTCGACGGCGTGCTGGCACTGGCGCAGGGCGAGGCAGGACCGCTATTTGCGGAAATGCCACAGTATTTGGACATGCACGAGGATTGACAGGGTTCATCGCAATGTGAGCGCCTCATGTGGGCACACTACGTCCTGATGCTGGAACCGGACGCTTCATGGGTGCTTGGGGATTTTGTCGCTTCTCGCACCGTTCCAAACGGCAAAGCGGCCATTGATCATCAGGTGCCGCACGCGAGCAAGGTTGTGGCTTTCGACAATCGCAACATCGGCACGCTTTCCAGGAGCGAGAATGCCCCTGTCTCCCGCAAACTCGGGGAAAATCCGAGCAACGTTGCCGGTTGCAAGCGCTATCGCGCCAGGCAACGTCGTCTGCTCTCGTTGTACCATGCGGTTGATCGCTGCAAGGATGCTGTCCCAATCGCCGCCGGCAAAATCGGTAGACAAGGTATCGACAAGCCCCTCACGGACCAGGAGGTCGATGTTGGTCGCCTCGTTGCGCCAGCGGGTTGTAATGCAGTCGAGTGTTGAAACGTCGATGACGACGCCACGCTTCTTGAGTTCGCGTGCGGAGGCAACACATTCATCCGGACGAAACGAGGGATGGTTGGCGTGAGCCGCCACAACGCGGGCTGATGGATATCGCACTGCCAGGTTCAGTAATGTTCGTGCTGTTGGGAGCGCGTGGTGGAATATGCCTGGCAGGCCATAGTGCGCACTGGCTGCGGCAATCTCCTCCAGTCCTCTCAAGGAGAGCGCGACAGGGGGCATGACGGTTTTCGTTATCAGCTCCACAAGTTTCTGGGCGGACATGATCGATAACAGACCGCATTCGGCGAGAAGTGCTTCGATCAGTTCAATTGGAGCTGCGTCCTTACCGTCGAGGGTGCGTCCAAGGACGGCTTCTTTGAGACTTCGCGCCCATTTCGGGGAGAGCCTGATGCCCGACAATGCAAATATCGCGTCCGGTATGAAGCGATAGTCCTGGGCCCCTCCCCCAAGCGTTTGACCACCGCCGGCTTCGCCAAGCGCTCGCACCCCAGCACCAATCATCGTCTCGATGGTCGCTGCATGATGACGGTCGCTGAGACCGGCGCCGTCAATTGCAAGTGCGGCGCGAAGGTTGCTCGGCGTATGCGCGCTCGTGATATGTATGTCGAGAGGATGGTTGTTTCGCCCATCGTCGATTTCATCGGCCAGTGCGAGGCCGCAGACATTCAGGAGAGTAGAGGTGCCGGAAAGCAGGTGTCGGTTGCGAAAGTAATCGACGTCGCTCGACCGAAAGGGCTTGGACCCGCTCGGCATCGAGGGGCCGTGCACACACCCATGCGCATGCGCGTTGATAATGCCGGGAATGATCGTGTAGCCGTCGGCGTCGATGACAAGCGATCCCGCGGCGGCCGCAAGCTGACCCTCCGCGACCTGGACAATCGTTCTGCCGCGAACACGGACGGAACCGCGGGTGTGAACTGTTGATCCATCTCCCGTGACAACGCGGCCATTGAGGATCAAGGTTTCGTACGCCATCGCGCTCTCCTTTCGGGCAGGGAGACGGAGCCGATGCCATAGCCGATGCCGCGCACCGTACGAATGGGGTCAGGGGCTCCCTCAATCCTCAGACACCTGCGCAGTCGCCCGATGTGGACGTTCACCGTCTTGCAATCGACGTATATTCCACTTGGCCAGCACTGCCTGATGATCTCCCTGCGGTCGGAAATCCTGTCGGGCTGAAGAAGGAAGTAGCGCAGGATGGCAAACTCGATCCGTGGAAGGTAGACGGGGCAATCGGCACGCCACACGCGCCGCGCCGCCACGTCCATCTCGATGTCGCCATATCTCAGGCGCTGTGTCGTGCCTTGCATCATCAATGCCCGAAGCAGATGACTGGGCGGAACCGGTCGGGTAAAGACTTCATCGGCGCCCGCGTTGAGGAAGGCGAGACCCTGGCCATGCGCCCCCGGGTCAACCAGGGCGACAATGATGATCGCGCTGCCTGCTCGAAGATCGCAAATCTGCGCACAGGCCGAAACTGCGTCCCTGACCCGGCCGTCAATCAGAAGCGCACAGACGCTGTCTTGGCGCGCGGCGATAACGATGTCATTGGCTTCTGACTGCAGGCTCGTCGCAAAGCCGGAATGCTCTAGAAGGTGGCGGGCAATGAAGCACAGATCGCCGTCCCCTGAGCCGATAACAATCGTCGGTCTCATGGCATACTGTCGCTGTTGTTGTGTTTTGGCACCCGTACAATCTCACGAGAGAGGGTGCGCTTCAAACATTGATATCCAACGCTCGATTAAGAAATATTTCTTCGATGTTCACACGACATCTAAGAACGGGACGAAGCAGACGGCACCTGTCGTACATTACGCCTTGGTATCCCCAAGTGCTGGTTTTCCATTGATATGAATGGCCAATGAATTGATTTGTCGTGAAATTGGAGGCTGCAAAGGAACGGCTGCATAATTTTGTTCTCACCTCGTCCCTCCGGAGAACCAGATGTGTACCCCTTTGGAAATGTCGAACTTGTCGTCGGAAGAAAGCAGACTGGAGGATGAGGAGCACTGCAATGATCCCCATGTGGCAGCAAAACCCCTACCCTGCGTGACCTGTCGCAACCTCTCCTGTAAAGGACGCAAGGCTCAGCCGCAGCTGGACGGCACCGCCAAAGGCACGGCCCCAACGAATGAGCCCATCGAGTGATAGTGCGATCATCTTGAGTTTAGTCTTCTCGACATAAGTAACACGCAAAGGTTGCCAATCGCCTTTAAAGATTAATCGAAAAGCCTGAGAAGGCAGGATTAGCAATTATGCGAGTTGGCAAGAGTAAATATTGGCCGCAACCTTAGAGGGATTATCGTCGGACCTGTCATACGCTTCCGACATGGCATTCAATCCATAAGGGCAGGCGGAGAGAACTCATTCAAGCGAAGATCATCTTTGCGGATAACGGCGGCACGGATGCTCATCCAATCTTTGCTGCAATCGAAAGGGAGGCGATGGCTGTGTCGGTGGTACACTCCATCCTTCAACTGCGAAGGCATCTCTATCGATCGCAATATGACGCGGTGATCGTCGATGCCGTTTCATCGCCAAACGAAGCAATCGACTTCTGTCGGCAAATCAGGACCAGCAGCGCCATCCCGATCTTCCTTATTGTGGAGCCCTTCAAAGCGGATCTGATCGTGTTGGCGCTAGAAGCCGGGGCCGATGATTGCATGTCGCTGCCCGTCTCGATCCCTGAATTTGTCGCCAGGATCAACAACCTTCTGAGACGTGCCTCATACGCCCGCATTCCCACACATCGACAACCGCTAGCATTCACCTTCGCCGGCTTTCGTCTCAGCGTTCTTGAACGCCAGCTTTGGGGTCCGGACTGCCAGATCGTTGATCTCACCTCTGCAGAATTCGATCTGCTGCTGGCACTGTGCCGGAACCCGGGAAGGCTGATGCGACGCGAAGAGTTGCTGACATCAACGCATGCCGGTGTTGCAGGACCCGTGACGCGCAGCATCGACGTCCACATCAGCCGTCTGCGTCAAAAGATAGAACACGATCCGCCGAACCCTCGCCTGCTCAAGACAGTGAGACTTGGAGGATATGTTTTCACGGCCGACGTGATGGCGGGCTAGGCCATGTCCGCGAACTATTAAGTTTTGTTTCCGGACACCGTTCCAATTGATGCGCGAGAACCATGCAACTAATCGTATGCACGCCTGATCGTCATGGACGGGCTGAAAGCTGGGTTGGCGTCGCGCAGGCGACGACGGGGTTCATTGAATTGCGCAAGGGTGGTCGTCGACATCAGCGTCCACATGGAGCTTTGCGCATCCTGGGGGAGCTTATCGGCTATGAATATGCGTACTCTTTTTCACGAAATGATCGATTCGACCGCGACAACGTCCACCGAGGATTCGCTTCGCGCCGCCGTTGCGAGGATCACCACCAAGCATGGTTTCGAGCGCTTCGCATATCTCAATCTCGACGCCGTAAGCGCCAGGAGCTTTGCCGTATCGAACTATCCGCAGGACTGGCAGGCGATGTATTTCGGCCGCTCATACATGGCGCTGGATCCCGTCGTCACTATGGGCAAACGGATGATGCGGGCGTTTCAGTGGTGCGTCGATGAGCAACGACGACGGGCGACGAAAGACGAGCGCGGTTTCTGGGACGCGGCGTCGCAGTTCGGCATTCGCGCAGGGGTGACTGTGCCGATACGCGTGTGCTACGGGCAGGTTGCAATGCTGACCCTGGCTTCCTCTCAAAATTTGCGTCCAAGAGAATTCTGCGAAACCGAATGCGCCGTCGCCGCAACCTCGGCGACGTTTCTGCATTCGCGTCTCGTCTCGACGAATTGTCCGACAACCCAGCGTCAGCCAGGATTGTCCGACCGCGAGGCGCTGTGCTTGGGATGGATAGCCGCGGGGAAGTCGATGCAGGACATCGCCGAGATCCTTGGCTTAAACTACCACACCGTTCGCTGGGATCTCGACAACATCCGCGCGAAACTCAACGTAAAGAACCTGAAACAGGCACTTTCCCTGGCGCTGCAACTGGGTTTGATCTGACAGTTCCTATCGAAGAACCTGTTCGGCCACCGCGGCCGAACAGTCCTTTGGCGTCTCTTGATGGCGAGATGAACACATCCCTCAAGTGCGGATGCGCCGGACGCCGATCCAATGTCTGCCTTACGCCACCTTCACCCTTTCGACGAATTCAGAATGGTAGTCGGCGGGACAGATCCGCTCGAAGGTTGCCTGGTCGGCGGCGAGAACACCCGCAACACTTGGCGTTTCGTTGATGAGGCGAAGTTCTCCCAGACGTCTCATCGGCCAACCGGAGCGATTGAGAAGTCGCTCGAGCCGGACATCGGTTACTGTGACGATCTCGTTGTAGCCGTTGAGAAAGGACCATTCCGCAATTGCGGCAAACATGGTCCGGGTCGCCAGATGCAGCGGACGCCCCTCCATTCCGTGACAATGGTCGATGTCGACACAGAAGCGCGAGCTTTCGATCATGGACGCATGAGGGCGGAACGTGTCACCACCCCCAAGCAAGCATGAAAATAGAGTTTGCAGCATCGTTGGGCCACAGGCAGGGAGAAGGCGCGCGCAGCCAACGACATTGCTTTGCTCATCGATTGCCAGAATGTAGGTCGGCTCAAGAGCGTCGAATTCGTCGCACTCGCGCTCGCCCTTACACGCGACCCAGCCTAAGCGCTGCGCAAAGACACGGGCGCGCAGCCGATACATTTGTTCAAGGAGATCTAGGTCACGGGATGTTCGGGGTTGACTGAGTGCGACTGCCTGCATGATCAAAATCCTCCGCAATTTGGGTTACGCAATCAGCGTGAACGGAGGTGACAGAGATTTGAACTCGCAGATTTGCGGGTCGAGACAAACGGCTGCGCCGAGACGGGAACCAACACGAGCTATCTATCGAGAAAACAGTACTGCACGGTCCCGACATATGGCGCCGGAGTAGGAGCGATGAACTGCGTTGGCACAGACGCTGAGATTTAAATGCTGTGATCGAAATGGCCGTTCATTCTGTTGCTGGACGACGTAATCACGCCGATTGCAAAGCGCGTAACCTGTTGACGATCTGTCGGACCGTCAACATTCTGGTCGCTCCGGCTGATCGCCCGGAAAAGGTCAAGAGTAACTGGATCTGGCCGGGCGCGAATGTGATGAATGCCGGAGTTCACCGAATTTCGCTCAAGGACGGACCGAAGCTGGTTGCATACGATGAGCACGGGAATTCGCAGGCGCGATCCCATTGGACGGGCCCCGGTGCCCCCTGGAGGTGACCCCGTTCCATGCAGAAAAGGTGGGGATACTGTCCGTCATCGAGAAACACCTGGCTTTGCATTGATGTAATGTGGGACGGCGCCACGTTCTAAAATGCGGCTGAGCTGAACGAAGGACTGAATGACAAAACAACTCGATATGTTTGCTTCGACGCTGGCGGCCAGCGAACTGCAAATCGAGCGTATTCGCCGAACCGATCGGAAGTCGATCGGTTGGAGTGCAGAGGAAATGGTTGAATGCCTGGAGGCAACCGGGGACTACCGCGTGTTACGCAGGCTTGCTCCCCGTTCCGCTCCCACACGTCGCCGACCGGAATTTGGACGCCTGGGCGTTCTCATCGACACCGAGACGACCGGCCTTGATCACCGCAAGAACGAGATCATCGAGATAGGTGCGGTAAGCTTCACGTTCGATGACGAAGGCCAAATCGGGGACATCGTTGATGTCTATTCTGGACTGCAGCAGCCACAAACCGCTATTCCCTCGGGGATTACCCAACTGACGGGGATCACCGACGAGATGGTGGCGGGGCAACAGATTGATATGGCGTCGTTGCGGCGGATTATCGAACCGGCAGATCTCATCATTGCCCATAATGCCGGCTTTGACCGCCCTTTCTGTGAGAGGTTTTCTCCGGACTTCAAGGACAAGGCCTGGGCGTGTTCGGTCTCTGAGATCGACTGGAGCGCGCGCGGTTTCGAGGGCACAAAGCTCGGCTACCTTGTCGGTCAGGCAGGCTATTTCCACGTTGGCCATCGCGCCGTTGACGATTGTTTCGCGCTGCTGGAAGTCCTCGACCATCAGAAAGCGGAAGCTGAGAAGCCTTTCGCCGAACTCCTCAGGTCCTCCGAGCGATCGCGCGCTCGTCTGTTTGCCGAACACAGTCCTTTCGACATGAAGGATCACCTCAAAGCACGGGGATATCGTTGGTCTGACGGGAGCGACGGTCGTCCGAAGTCCTGGTGGATCGAAGTCGACGAGGATCTTCTGGCAGACGAACTTCACTTCCTGCGAACTGAAATATACCGTTGGGACGATGCCGACCCGCCGGTCCAGCACCTGACTGCGCTGGAAAGGTATAAGGCGTAAGCTTCTACGCCTGGTCACTTCCTCTACCCGCCAAGCATGCAGCAAAATGCGCATCCCCTTGGATGCGTCAACAGGTTGTTAGGACTTTGTTGACCATAATTGCCTCTCGCATGCCTGGCTTTGCAAACCGTCTGCACGCCTGCCAGGCCAAAGGGTTGAGGTTGGCCATGTCTGATGATCCGGAAAGGCGGTTGACGCCGTGCATCTTCGGTGCTGTCGGCAGAGCGCTATGGTCAATCGCCAGACGCGCTCGGCAAGCGGCGATCGCAACACTCGCCGTTCTCCTATCAGGAATGACCGCCGAGGCAGAGGATCGTGCCTTGAAGCTCTTTTTTACGCACACCGGAGAGCGAACCACGATCACGTTCAAACGCGACGGAAGATTTGATCCGAGAGGGCTCGCGCAGATCAATCGCTTTTTGCGTGACTGGCGGAAAAACGAACCCACGCGGATGGATCCGCGTCTGCTAGATCTCGTCTGGGAGGTTTATCATCGCAGCGGTGCGCGTGACTATATCCACGTTGTATCAGCTTACAGATCTCCGACGACGAACAAGATGCTGCGCTCGCGTTCTCGAAGCTCCGGCGTTGCAAAGACAAGCCAGCATATGCTTGGCAAAGCGATGGACTTCTACATCCCTGGTGTGAAACTGCAGACATTGCGGGCGCTTGCCATGCAGTTGCAGATCGGCGGTGTTGGATACTATCCCCGTTCCGGGTCCCCCTTCGTGCACCTTGACGTCGGTCGAGTAAGGGCGTGGCCGCGGATGTCGCGGCAGGAACTCGCAAGCATATTCCCGAATGGGCGCACCATGCATGTCCCGGCTGACGGCAGACCCCTTCCGGGCTACGCCCAGGCTGTCGCCAACCACAACAAGCGCATTCAATCTGGCTCGATCGAGAACGCTGCAACAGCCGACGAGGAAGATGCTGTCGAACCCGGCCAGGCGAGCCCTTCGGCCGGCCCCATTGAGGTCGCACTCGTGCCAGTCCCATCCAGCCGCGCCGAGAGGGCCCTTTCCCACCAGGCAGGCCCAAATTCGGTCACTGCCCGGGCGAACGGCCAGGCGCCAATCGCGGATCTTTCCTTGTATGCCGTTCCGATCCCGAATCTCCGGCCTCCGGAAGAGGCGGTGGGTGCAGCGATTGATCAAATTCAGACGGCATCTATCGGTGCCGCGGAACCGGAGCAAAATACACGAAAGTTCCTCCCTTTGCTCAGGGAAGGTCCGACGTCTGGCTTCACGCTGTCCGCACGGTCCGCTGCCTCGTTGCCAATGTCCGGATCGTCGGAACTTCAAGCTGGTATCGGGAGCGTTTCGGCAAGGCGGCTTTTAAGTTGGGCTCTGCATTTGCCGGACAGGGCGCCGGGCCTTTCTGCACCGTATGGTCATCGACGCCTGATCATTCTCGACTCGGATCGAGGTCCATACAACGCCTCTCTTGCGACCTCACCTTAGTTTGAAAGTGATGGTCCCAAACGTCGGGCTGCCAAGCATTTTCGGCAGCTTTAGCGAACGACGGTCATCATAGATCCCCTATTCCGTCGCCGTCTGGATGAGGACTGAGCGCGCATCGCTGGCGGACGAATTTCCGTTGATGTCAGACATCCCCTGACGACGACGATGTAGTCTTCACCATCGTCGATTGGCCAGGCGGCCGGCAAGGCCTCGGCGACTTCGCCAGGCGTATTGACCAGCCTCTATTTCGAGGGCCAGGCAAGCGTCATGTGTTGCTCCTGCGACAACAATAAGGCCGGGATCGTCAGCATTCCATGCATGACAAGCCGTCAATATCTGCATGTCGAACTCCCGACTGCCGTGGTGACGCGACGGTGCCGCTGCAACTCATGGATATCCCATGTATTGGCGCGAGGTGGTTGCCAAGGTGATGTCGCGGAAAGCTGTCAAGGAGAGCAGCTTTGTACATATTTTATCGCGCGTATCTTTTAAAGTTGACGCGCGTTAATTTTGAAAGTATCTCTCCCGCCATCCGCCGACGACAGGAGGCCCGTCTCGCGGATGTGGCTCAACGGCCTTCGTTACACTGGGGAGGATCATGTCTCTTTCTTCTTTCGCAAAATCCCTGCTTGCCGGCGCAACCTTTGCCCTTGCGGCCGCATCTGCGCATGCTGACGGAATTGGTGTGTCACTGCTGACGCAGCAGCATCCGTTTTACAACGAGCTGGCAAAGGCGATTACCGCCGAAGCCAAGGAAAAAAACGTCAACGCCGAAATCGCCATCGCCAACCAGGATCTCAACAAACAGCTGGCGGACATCGAAGACTTTATAGTCAAGGGTGTCGACACAATCATCATGTCGCCGGTCGACAGCAAGGGCGCTTTGGCCGCTGTCATGCGTGCGCAGACCTCGGGCATCAAGGTTGTCACTGTCGACGTTCCCGTCGAAGGCGCCACGGTCGCCTCCTACATTGGCACCGATAACTATGCTGGCGGCGTCAAGGCCGGCGAACTCATGGCCGAGCAGCTGGGCGGCAAGGGCAATGTCGCGATCATTGACTACCCGCTCGTGCAGTCTGTCGTGAATCGCGTTAACGGTTTCAAGGACGCCATTGCCAAGCATCCCGACATCAAGATCGTTTCAATTCAGACCGGCATTACCCGCGCAGAAGCGCTGGCCGTCGCACAGAACATGCTTCAGGCCAATCCCGACATCAACGGCATTTTCGGCTTTGGCGACGATGCGGCACTTGCCGCTTCTGTTGCTGTCAAGTCGGCAGGCCTGACCGGCAAGGTGAAGGTGATCGGCTTTGATGGCATGCCTGAGGCAATCAAGGCGGTCGACAGCGATCCCGATATGGTCGGCGTGATCCAGCAGTTCCCGGACCAGATGGGCAAGCTCGCGGTCGATACCGCGGTAAAATTGAAGGCCGGCGAAACCGTTCCGGAAAGCCAACCGATCGTCCCGGGCGTCTACGTCAAGAAGTAACACTCCTCCTCCCGAGACGGCTTTTCCAGAGAAAAGGACCGCTCACTTCCGATGGCCCACGCCTTGCCGTGGGCCATCGTAACGCTCGACCTGAAGGATGACGTCATGGACGCCGCATGCGGTAGTACAATCCTCGAAATCAAGGGTGTGACCAAGGTGTTCGGCGCCGTCTTGGCGTTGAAGGACATGCAGCTCAGCGTGCGACGCGGCCGCGTACACACCATCCTCGGCGAGAATGGAGCCGGCAAATCGACGTTGATGAAGATCCTTGCCGGGGTTTACCAGCCGACGTCGGGTACGATTGTCCTCGACGGTGCGCCCTATCATCCCGCCAATCCCCAGGATGCGGCCCATGCCGGCCTAACCATCGTCTTTCAGGAACTTAGCCTTTGCAACAACCTGACTGTCGCGGAAAACATCCTCGCCACGCGCGAGCCCACACGCGCCGGCTTCATCAACGACAAGGCGCTCGTGCGCAAAGCCGCCGAGCTCGTAAATGAACTTGGCTTGCCGGTCTCCGTTACCGATAAGGTCGGGGACCTGTCGATCGCCCAGCGCCAGCTGGTCGAGATCGCCAAGGGCCTCAGCATCAACGCCAAGGTCGTCATTCTCGATGAACCGACCTCATCACTCAGCGACAGCGAGGCGGAGATCCTGTTTGAGATCATCGCGCGCCTGAAGGCGCAGGGCGTCGCCATCATCTACATCTCCCACCGCATGGAGGAAATCATGCGGTTGAGCGACGACATAACGGTGGTTCGCGACGGCAGCTATATCACCACCCGCGACAAGACCGAGACGACGATCGACGAGCTGATCGCGCTGATGGTCGGTCGCGACATGAACGAGATCTATCCGCCCCGCGCCGTGCCAGCGCCCGCGATCGACGTGGAGCCGGTGCTTGCGGTCAAGGGTCTGTCGCGCGAGGGTGAGTTTCAGGACATTTCCTTCGATGTCAGACCCGGCGAGATTCTTGGTTTCTTCGGCCTGATCGGCTCCGGACGATCCGAGGTGATGAACACGCTGTTTGGCGTGCACCATTCATCGGCAGGCTCAATCGCCATTGACGGTGCGGAGGTGAAAATTGCCTCGCCTGTCGACGCGATCAACAGGCACATCGGCTTCGTCACCGAGAACCGCAAGGAGGAAGGCCTGGTTCTCAGCCACAGCGTTGAAAGCAACATATCGATGGCGGCGCTCGATGAGTTTGCTGGTCGGCTCGGCTTCCTAGCGCGTCGGCGTGAGCGGCTTGCCGCTGCCAGCGAAATCGGCAGGCTCGCGATCAAGACCACCTCGCTTGAGACGACAACTGGCTCACTTTCGGGCGGCAACCAGCAAAAGATTGTGCTCGCCAAGTGGCTTTTGACCAAGCCGAGAATTCTCATCCTTGATGAACCAACACGCGGCGTCGACGTCGGTGCCAAATTTGAAATCTACAAGATCATCCGCCAGCTGGCGGCGGAGGGTACGGCAATCTTGCTTGTCTCCTCCGAACTTTCCGAAGTCATCGGCATGAGCGACCGAACCGTGGTCATGAGTGAAGGCCGCATGACGGCGATCGCAGACAAAAGCCAGATGACGCCGGAACAGATCATGAGCTTTGCGACGGGATTCCTATCATGAATGACAAGCTCGCGGCAAACGCCGCCTTCATGCGCGTAATGAAACAATATGGCGGCATCTTCCTGTCGCTGATCGTTCTCTGCGTGATCTTCTCGATCACAAACCAGCGCTTCATGTCGCTGGCGAACTTCCTGAATGTGCTGCAGCAGGTCGCTGTGATCGCCATTGCGGCCTTCGGCATGACCTGGGTTATCCTTCTCGGCGAGATCGATCTTTCGATCGGTTCCATCATCGCGGTTGCCGGGATGGTCGGCGCGCAATGTTTTCTATTCGGCCTCGGCTTCGTGCCAGCGGTCTTGCTAACGCTGTTCGCCGGCGCGTTTCTCGGTTTCGTGAACGGCGTGCTGACGGCGAAATTCCTTTTGCCGTCCTTCATCGTGACCGTCGCGACCATGGGCATCTATCGCGGCCTCGTCAGCCTGCCGACTAATGGCGCGCCAGCCATGATCATGGATCCGAGCTGGACTGCGATTGGCACCCAGAGCCTTCTCGGCATTCCCCTTGTCATCTGGTTCGTTGCCGTGCTTTTCGTCTTCAACCACATCCTTTTGTCGAAGACGACCTTCGGGCGCCGTGCCTATTTGACCGGCGGTAACCGCGAAGCGGCCCTTTATTCCGGCATCAAGGTGGACCGGCTGAAGATTGTCATCTTCATGATCTCGGGGATCATGGCGGCGATCAGTGGCATCCTGCTTTCCTCCCGCCTGTTCTCTGCCCAGACGAATGCAGGCATGAGCTACGAGCTTGATGCAATCGCAGCGGCTGTTCTTGGCGGCACAAGCCTGTCGGGTGGGGTCGGCACCATGATCGGCACGCTGATTGGCGCGCTCATCATCGGAGTGCTCAACAACGGCATGAACATGCTATCGGTTCCCTACTTCTACCAGCTCATCGTCAAGGGCCTGGTCATTCTCGTGGCCGTCTATCTCGACGTGCGCGCGAAGCGGGCGAAGCAATAAGAAAAGGGAAGCACCCGGCATGTCCAAGATACTTACCATTGGCGAAATTCTCGTCGAGATCATCGCTACGCAACGCGGCGATGGCTTCCGCGAGGCTGTTCCACTCATCGGACCTTTTCCGTCCGGCGCACCAGCGATCTTCATCGACCAGGTCGGTAAGCTCGGCCAGGAATGCGCGATCATTTCCCGCGTCGGCGATGACGACTTCGGCTGGGTCAACATCGACCGGCTAGAGGCAGACGGCGTCGACATCTCCGGTATCGAGATCGTGCCGCAGGGCACGACAGGCAGTGCTTTCGTGCGCTATCGCGAGGACGGGAGCCGGGCGTTCGTTTTCAACATCCGTCACAGCGCCTGCGGCACCATCGAGTTGTCGGACAACACGCTCGCCCTCATCGATACCTGCACCCACATGCATGTGATGGGGACGGCGCTCTATGCTCCGAGCGTCGTCAAGAGCATCCTGACGGCGACCGAAAGGGTCAAGGCCCTTGGCGGAACGGTATCCTTCGATCCAAACCTGCGGCCCGAAATACTTGATGCGCCTGGCATGCGCGAGGCGCTGCAAGCCGTGCTCGCAAAGACCGACCTCTTCATGCCGAGCGGCGAGGAGCTGTTCCTTTTTGCCGAGGCCAAGACAGAGAAGGAGGCCGTGGCCGAACTGCTTGCCAAGGGCATCAAGGCGATCGTCATAAAGCGCGGCGACAAGGGGGCCAGCTATTTCGACAAGGATACGTGGCTCGATCAGTCGGGCTACAAGGTCGAGGAGGTCGATCCGACCGGCGCCGGCGACTGCTTCGGCGCAGCTTTCGTGACCTTCTGGCTCGCCGGCTTGGAACCCGCAGCAGTCCTGCGCTACGCCAATGCGTCCGGTGCACGCGCCRTGACCAAGGCAGGCCCGATGGAGGGCGCCTCGACCCGCGCAGAACTGGACGCGCTCATCCAATCGCAAGGGAATGCGTAACATGCAGAAAAGCTACCTATCCGATATCGCAAAGTGGCGCGGACGCGACGGCGTCAAGGGCATTCCCTCTGTATGTTCTGCCCATCCTGCCGTCATCGAGGCCTCGATGCTGCATGCGCGGCGCCGCGGCGTGCATCTGCTTGTCGAAGCGACCTGCAACCAGGTAAACCAGGACGGCGGCTATACAGGAATGACGCCCGCCAACTTTCGCGCTTTCGTCGAGAATATTGCCGCTAAAACGGGCTTTGATCTTGGAAGGCTGATCCTCGGCGGCGACCATCTCGGACCCAATCCGTGGAAACATCTGCCAGCCGACGAAGCAATGGCAAAGGCATGCACGATGATCGAAGCCTATGCGAAGGCCGGCTTCACCAAGCTGCACCTGGACACCAGCATGGGCTGCGCCGGCGAGCCAGTGGCCCTCCCCGACGCAATCACGGCTTCTCGCGCTGCCCGACTTGCCGCCGTTGCCGAAGAGGCATTGGACGGCATCAACGGCATCAAGCCGGTCTACATCGTCGGCACCGAGGTTCCAATTCCTGGCGGTGCGATGGAGGAGCTTGATGTACTGGACGTGACGAAGCCGGAAGCTGCGCGCGAGACGATCAGCGTCCATCGGGATGCCTTTGAGGCGGCCGGTGTCCCGGACGCCTTCTCCCGTGTTGTCGGCGCAGTCGTGCAGCCCGGCGTCGAGTTTGGCAACGAGAACGTCATTTCCTATGTTCCGGAACGAGCCGCAGCTCTTAGCGCCGCCCTATCCGATCTTCCGGGTCTGGTATTCGAGGCGCATTCGACCGACTACCAGACGCAAGATGCTCTGCGTCGCCTCGTGCTTGATGGCTTTGCCATCTTGAAGGTCGGGCCGGGGCTGACCTTTGCACTGCGCGAAGCTTATTACGGGCTGGACCGGATCGCCGAGTTCCTGTTTGCCGGCAAGCGCAAGGAAACGCTCGTGGCCACCATCGAGCGCGTCCTCACAGCCGAGCCGAAGAACTGGGAAAAATACTATCATGGCTCCGAGGCCGACCGGCATATTCAGCGCCATTTCAGCTATTCGGACCGCGTCCGCTATTACTGGCCCCATTCCGAGATCGACGCCGCAGTGACTGCAATGTTCACGCTCCTCGACGGCGTTGATATTCCGGAGACTCTGATCAGCCAGTACCTTCAGGCAAGCTACGCTGGGGTGCGCGCAGGCAAGGTCAAGCCACGGGCGCAAGATCTGACTATCGCCGCAATCGATCACGTGCTGGATGACTACTTCGAGGCCTGCCGCGCCTAGCCAGTGCGACGGTTGCGCGACGGGCAGACATCTGCTTGAAGTGTTCCTATAGTTTAAATCGATTAAGCATGAACGAGGGTGGGACCGGCTTTGACAAGCAAACCGATCAGGACCATGGAGGATTTCTCCGAATATGTCGGGTTGTCCCGCCCGACGGTATCCAAATATTTCAACGATCCAAGCTCGGTCCGCATCAAGACCCGCAACATCATCGAAGCGGCGTTGAAGGAAAGCGGGTTTCGCCCGAACATCTTCGCTGTCAATCTGAACCGTCGCCGCAGCAACATCATCGGGATCATCATCCCGGACTCAACCGATCCCTTCTACATGGCTTTGACGCGGCGCGTGGAATTTATCGCAAATGCCAGCGGCTTTCTGGCCTTCATTCTCTCCTCTGACGGCAACCCGGAGCTGGAAGCTCGGGCAATTGAGACGTTGAAGTCGATGAACGTGGCCGGTGCCATCATTGCACCACTTGGTGTTCAGTCTCATCAGGAAACACTGCTGACCCTTGCAGCCGCGATCCCACTGGTTTTCGTCGACTCTCCACTTGATGACATTTCGCCCTTTGTCGGCACCAACAACCGCAAGAGCTTTCAGCTTATCGTCGACTATCTTTGTCGGTCCGGGGAGCCCCCATGCTACCTCGGAATGCCGCCAGTCAACACCAATGCCCGAACTCGTGAAGCGGCCTACGTGGAAGCGATGCGCGAGTTGCAGATGGAGCCCGTCGTCCTGCCCCTTTCCGAGAAGGCGGATTGGGACTTTGAGCGCATCGGTTTTGAGGAGGCGCTACGCTGGATTGACGGGGGCGGTTTTCCAACCAAGACCGTGCTTTGCGCAAACGATCGCATCGCCTTCGGCGCTATAGCCGCCGCCTATCAGCGCGGACTGAAGGTCGGCCGAACGGCAGACAGCGATCTCAGGATTGCCGGCCACGACGATCATCCGCTTTCACGCTACGCATGTCCGCCGATCACGACCGTCGCCCAGAATTTTAACGAGATCGGCAGACTGGCAACAAAGCTTTTGTTCGAGATGATTGACCTCGACGGCGAAGTCGCAGTCACTTCGGACAAAGAGAGAGTACTCCTCAATGCGGATCTCATCTTGCGGAGCTCCGCCTAACGCCTCGGCCCCGTTCAGCTGCGAGCGTCCGATAGGACTGTTCCAGGTTTCGTTCCGATTGAGCTAAAATGGTCACGCGGCGCGACCATCGGTGCAGCTTGGCAAGGTATTCAAGGCCCCTGCCGCTGTCCGGCAAATACGCAACAACAATCGATCGAAAAATGAAGATAGCGTCACCGATCAGGATGCAGCTATTCCCTTTTTGCTGTCCGGCGATACCAACGGCAGAGCGCCGTCTAGTTTGAGTGCAAGCGCTTTTCCGTTCTGGCGTCGAATAGATGGATCTTGTCCAGGTCTGGTGCCAGCAGCAGTGAATCGCCCGGACGGACGTCAAGTCGATCCCTTACCGATACGATGACATTGTCGGAACCGAGCTTGGCCGTGAGCTGCGTTTCGGCCCCTGTGGGTTCAGTCAGGATAACTTTTGCAGCAACCGAACCGGCACCGATCGAGAGGTGCTCGGGTCGAACCCCGTAAATGATCTCGGATCCACGCGTCACACTGAGATTTTCGGGCAAAGGCAGCCTCGCACCACCACGAGCGATGAACTCAAGCGGACCCGATGAATTAACTTTGCCGTGAATAAAATTCATCCCCGGGGAGCCGATAAATCCGGCTACGAACAAGTTTGCGGGGCAGTCGTAAAGATCGAGTGGCGAGCCAATCTGTTCAACAGATCCGTCGCGCATGACTACAATCCGGTCGGCCATGGTCATGGCTTCAATCTGATCGTGGGTCACGTAAATAGTCGTTGTCTTTAGCCGCTGATGCAGTTGCTTGATTTCGGAGCGCATCTGCACGCGCAGCTTCGCGTCCAAGTTCGACAACGGCTCATCAAACAGAAAGACTTGCGGGTTTCTCACGATCGCGCGGCCCATCGCTACACGCTGCCGCTGTCCACCCGAGAGATTTCGAGGGTATCTTTCCAGAAGTGACTCGAGACCAAGTATTTGTGCCGCTTCCCGAACACGTCTCCTTGTTTCTTCCTTCGGGGCCTTCGCAAGCCTGAGCGAAAACCCCATGTTGGCTTCAACGGTCAAGTGCGGGTAAAGCGCATAGGATTGGAACACCATTGCGATATCGCGCTCTTTCGGTGCGACATTGTTCACGATCTTGCTGCCTATGGAGATCCTACCGCCCGAGATCTCTTCAAGCCCTGCAATCATTCGCAGGAGGGTTGATTTGCCGCAGCCGGACGGACCGACAAGAATAACGAACTCGCCATCCTGGATATCAATATCCACCCCGTGCAGCACTTCAAAATGACCATAGCTCTTTCGGGCATTCGCGACTGTTACTGACGCCATCATGTTCTCCGGCAGTTATCGATGTTCGATAGTCGTCTCGTTCGAGGGTCGGTACTGATCGTTACCTGCTCGTTGCCATTGAGTAAGGGGCAAGCGCTGCATCGATCGCTGCCAGGCACAAATCGCGAGCGCTCGCACCGATCCGCTCTGAAACGACATCGGAGTAGACCCGGCCGAGGTATTGGCTGATCAAGGTCTGCGGGATATCGCCGTGAAAACGGCTGAACAACTCGTCTACCGCGGCGCTCGCTCGCGGATCTGGCCAGTAATAGCGGATTCGATCGCTGTAACTGAAGTGACGTTGAAGCTTTATTTCTTCGGCGGTTCCACCGTAGTGCCCCGCCCAATTCAAAGGCCGATCCAACATGATGGATTCCATGGATTCGACCAGTGTCGTTTCGCGGTCTCCGCAAGTAATCGAGGCAATGGCATCGAGGCCATACAACGCCTCCCGAAGGGCAAAGGTGAGACCAGGCCCAACCTTGAGGATAGCAAACCCGCCGTCAACAAGGGCAGCCAGGCCCTCGGTTGTCTGGTAGTCGGTGGAATGTGCTTCGAACAGCAACCCGGGCATTTCATCCAGGGCCGAAATCAGGCTCTTTGCTCGTTCGGGTTTGTAGAGCACAACATTTGAATTGCCGAATTCGACACCGGGTTGGACCACGATGCCGATAACGCGAGCGATCGCCGTAGCTATTCCTGCTTGCGCAAAGGACTCCTGATGGACCTTCAAAGTCTTAAGAGCGGCGTCACAACGTGTGATGTCGATGTCCGCGATTTCATGGGTTGCTCCACCGGGTGGTGGTACCTCAGTTCCGATGATGTAAACCGGCGGACGACGATTTGAACGAAGAGCAGCTTCCTCGGCTGCCTTGGCCAGCCGCGCGGCGCGTGCAGCTGTTAACTCGTCGTGAAGAGCGATTGGTTCACCCGCGCAACCCATCGATGTGTCTAGATGAATCTTCTCAAACCCGGCCTCTACATAAGCGACGACCATCGCCTCGGCGCGCGCCATGGCTTCTTCGGCCGCCAGGAATTTCCAGGGGTTTGGGCCGAGATGATCGCCGCCAAGGATGATCCGTTCAGTCGGGAAATCCAGTTCCGTAGCGATGCCCTCGACAAATCGACGAAAGCCCGCCGGTGTCATTCCGGTATAGCCGCCCTCCTGGTTTACCTGATTGCACGTGGCTTCTATGAGAACTGGTTGCTCTTCGGCCCCGGCGCGCCGAAGCGCGGCCTCGATGACAAGTGGATGCGCCGAGCAAACCGAAGTGATGCCGCGGGGAATAGGAAGCGATCTTCCTCCGAAAAGCTTTCCAAGTGCGGTCTGCCGGTTTTCTTCGATCCGTGTCATGCGAGCTTCACGACTTTGGTCAGGTGTCTGGGAGAAACGGTATCGATTTGGCGAGCCTGAGCGACGCGCTCGCCGAGGATCTGCAACGCTGGAAGAACAATCAGTCCTGTCAGCGAAAGGTCGACGTCAATGGGCAGCCCAACGTCTCCTGGTCCGCCAATTCCGATGACAGCCGCGCCCTTTTCCCTCAATTCCTCGACCAGCTTCACCTCAGCCTCCTTCTGGTCTGAGCTGTAAAGCATGACCACCGCGGTCTTTTCGTCGACGAGACTGATTGGGCCATGGCGATACTCCAGCGGATGAAACGCCTGTGTCATCGTCTGGCTCATTTCCATGAGTTTGAGCGCACCTTCCAGAGCGACACCAAACAACGGTCCGCCGCCGAGAAAGACGAAATGCGATCGGTCTGCAATAATTGTCGGAAGGACTGCATCGAGTGCATTGGCGAGCTTGCGGGCGGAAGCGCCAATGGAGCCGGGGATTGGCTGCCCAATTGCCTGCATACCGAGGAGGACCATTAGACTTGCCGAAACCGTCATGACGATCCCCTCCTGCGGATGAGTCTCGGATGTCACCAACCGATCGCAGTTCCTTGCGAGCGAACTTTCAGCCTCTACGGTTATAGCCGTCACGAAGGCGCCAGCTTTGCGGCTTGCCTTCGCGGCTGCGACGGTCTCGGTTGTCTCGCCACTGCGCGATAGGGCGATGACGTGTGTCGCTTGCCAATCAGGCCAGAAGGCGGACGGTCGGCTCTGCCATTCCGCGCCGGGCACGGCTATGGCTTTGCGACCTGACATGTTGGCATACGCCGCGAGCGAGAGCGCGAGATTATAGGACGTGCCGCAGCCAACGAACACCAACAACTCGGCACCCTCTACGGACGTGTTGGCGCCAATAGCCTTTTCCCAGTAGGGGAACTGTTCGAAAATAACCTTCTCGGTCGTGTTCATGTGGACTCCGATTTATTTGACTGAGCCGGCCAGCAGGCCGCTGACCAGGTAACGATTCAGGAAAATGACGACGAGAGCGGGGATGACGATTGCAATCGATCCGCTTGCTGTGATGAGGCCGTAGTCGATGAAGTTCTTGGTGACGAACTCGGGAATGAGCACCGTCATTGGCTTCGTTGCCTGAGGCGAGAAGATCAGCGGCACCAAGTACTGTCCCCACGCGCCAAGGAAGGTCAAAATCGCCGCTGCCGTCAATCCAGGGCCGGCAAGGGGCAACACGATGTTGAAGAAAATGTAGAGTCGCCCTGCCCCATCGAGTTGGGCTGCTTCTTCAAGCGCAATCGGAAGGGCTTCGAAGACACTGCGAAGTAGCCACAACGACAGGGGCAGAAAGGCAGACACATAGATCAAAGAAACCCCGACATATGTATCAACCAGATGCAGTTTGATCATGATCTGGTAAAGCGGGATCAGAACGGCATAGGCAGGGACCGCCAGGGTCGCAACAACCGCCACAAAGAGAACTTTGCGACCGGGAAACTGTAGTCGTGTGAACGCGTAGGCTCCGAGCGCCGACACCGCCACGCAGAGCAAGGTGGCAGCCACCGACGTCACCACGCTGTTGATCAATGCGGCTCGGAATTGTTTGAAGACCTCGACCCCACCGATCCGGGCAATATTAATACCGAGAAGCCTCGAATAGTGATCGAGGGTGAAGTGCTGTGGAAAGAAGCGGATCGGCCGGGTCGAAAAGTCTTCGGTTGGCGTCACAGAACTCGCAACTGTCCAGTAAATCGGTCCGAGGGACCAGAGCAAGAGCGCTGCAACGCCGACCCAAATCATGATGCGGTACTGAATTGTGGGCTTCATCAGTCGAACCGTGTGTTGCGATAGACCCGAAGGACGTAAACGAGGGAGATGAGCAGTGATACAAGCGTGATCACCACAGAAAGTGCCATGCCGTATGAGAAGCGCAGGTTCTGAAAGGTCTCGAGGTAGATCTGGACGAGAATCGGCCTGGTTTCCAGGCTGGCACCGGCGAGTACCCAAGCCTCATCGAAGAGATTGAAGGCGTTAACGGTGGCGTTGGTCATGGCAACGGCGATTGCGCTTCGAACAAGCGGAAGCGTGACCAATCCAAACATTTGCAGGCGAGTGGCCCCGTCGATGCGCGCAGCCTCGTAAAGATGAGCGGGTATGCTCTGCATCGCGGCGAGAACAATCACGACCGTCAATGGCATCATGCGCCACACGTGAACGACGGTCACAGCGATGATGGCACTTGTGCGATCGTTGAACCAGACATGATTTTCGAACGGAAGGCCAAGCGCTGAGAGAATGCCGTTGAGCAGGCCTGCACCAGGCTGATAGATCCAAAGCCATATTACCGAGTTCACGACACCGGGAAGTGCCCAGGGAAGAATAACGGCCGCCAGCACCCACTGGCGCCCCACCTTCACCTGGTTGATCAGCGCTGCGGCAAGGACGCCGAAGACAGTTTCCGCTGCCACCGCAAGGACGACGTACATGAGTGTGTTTGCCCACGTCGTTCCGAGCTGCGCGTCTGACAGCATCCGCGTGTAGTTCTCCAACCCCACGAACGGAGTTCCTGCTTGCATGGGGTTGACCCTGTGCAGGCTGTCCCACACGGTTCGACCCATCGGGTAGAAAACCAGGGCGGCCATCGTGATTGCAATCGGAGCCACCAGTAACAGGCCGAGTGTGGTGTCGGCGTTAAAGCCGACCCCACGCTTGCTGGTCACATCTTGCGATGCAAAAGCGGTCATTGCGCCATGGCCTGCTTGGCGGCATCGGCGATCGCCGCCACCGCTTGATCGACAGTCATCTGGCCCTTTGCTGCGCTATTGATCGCGGTATTTACGCCGCTTGAGAACTGCGGGTACCATGGAGGCGTTCCCTGCGGGAACAGCGGCTCAACTGTCTTGGATTGCGCAACAAGTGCAGCTCCGCTGTTCAGCTTTCCAGCATCGTTGAGCTCCGACAGGGCCGAAGTGCGTGTTGGCAGAAACCCATTCACGACATTCTTCTTTTGGAAGTCCTTGCTGGTAAACCACTTCACGAAGGCGATGGCGGCATCCTTGTTGGCAGAGACGTTCGGTATAGCAAGCGCCTCCGGCAGACCGAAACTGCGTGTCTCACCACTTGCTGTGGGCACCAGGATTGCTTCTACCTGACCGGCAACCTTCGACTGCTTCGGATCATTCATTTGCCCGAGACGACCGGGCTCGCCGGAAATCATGATACTGGTGAGACCCTGCGAGAACATGCTTTCGTTGATCTGACTGTCTTTCAGACCGGTCGACGCCGGATCAACCAGCCCTTCCTTCAGAAGCATCAATTCGAAGGCAAGCGCCTTGTAGCCAGCCGAATCCGGCTTCGTGAAAAGTGGATTGAAATCCTTGTCGAAGAGTTCGCCACCAAAGGCCTTCGTCAACAGGTACCAGCTGGTCGAGGCGCCCTCCGTCGCGGAGACGGGAAGGCCGATTGGATATTCAGAGATGCCCTTTTCCTTGATTTTCCGGGCGTCCGAAACCAATGCGTCAAGCGTCTTCGGCATTTCCGTAATGCCCGCATCGGCGAAGTGCTTCTTATTGACAAGCATGACGCGGAAGTCGTTGGTATAAGGAACGCCAAGAAGCTTTCCGTCGACCGTGAAGATTTTCGCGACGCCAATATCCTTCACGGTATCTGCATCAATCACGTCGTTCAGAGGCAGGAACCAGCCAGCGGCACTGAACTGCCCCGTCCACGACCAGTCGAATTCGGTCACGTCAGCAGGCGCAGTACCCGCCACCAAAGCAGTGACAAGCTTCGGTCGAATGTCGTCCCACGAAAGTGTCTGGAGATCGACATGGATTCCGGTTTCAGCTTCGAAGTCTGCCGCGATGTTCGGGCCCTGCGGAGAGGGCATCAAAACCGTAATGGACTGGCCGGCGAGTGGCTTGGCGTCATCGGCATGAGCTGGCGTTACGATCGCCAGGGCCGCCGAGGCGAGTAATGGCAAGATAAACTTATGCATGTTCCCATCCTTCATTGTTCTTAATGCTCAGTTTATTCGCAGACGTGCCAACGCTGTCGGCGGTGGCAGCGACTTGCCCGAACCAGCTCTCATCGGGGAACCAGTCGAGAAGTTGGGCGGCGGCAAGTAGCGCGCCACCAATGGGGGGAAGCTTCGAGGGGACTGGGGACTTTCCTATTCGGCGCGCCAGAGATCCCAGGAGCAGCGCACTATTGAAACTGCCTCCGGCATACGTCCACGATGCGTCGTTGTCACAATGTCCAGAGATTGCACTGTGATGCCTGGCGAGCTCGTCAGCGGCCTGTTCGATCAACCCGATCGCCACCTCGTCGCCACAACGAGCAGCCCTATCCACCAATGTGGAAATCGCTGCGATACCTGCTCTTCGATTGGGTAGCAAGGTGACCCAGTCACCCAGCGCATTCATCGGATCGTCCGCTTCGATCTGCAATTCATCGAATAGAATCTTGGAAAGTGCTGTTGGGGGAGCGCGACCATCCAGACTCTTGCTGATTACACTCAGCGCGCTCCTGCCAATCCAGTAACTGCTACCTTCGTCTCCGATTTGATCGCCCCATCCGCCGATCCGTGCAGATTGGCCAGCGGCGTTGCGCGCCCACGCCATTGACCCCGTTCCCGAGAGGATAAGAATACCGGGCCTTCCCGCGAACGCACCAAGGTGGGCAGCATCGACATCGTTGAGGATGTGTCGGCGCGTGTTGGGAAACAGCCGCTCAATGGCTTGCTGCTGCAGTTCCGACAGGCGTGCAACTTCCCCGAACGCAGGCAGGGCCGCGGCCACTGCGGCCACGTTTTGGTGATTGAGGAACGGGCCAAGTTGCTCTTCCAGTTCCCGCAGCCAATTTGGATTATCCATCGGGTTAACGCCGCGACCGCGAGACGACTTCACAATACGTCCGGACCTGTCAGCTAACGCGACCAGGACCTTGCTGCCCCCGCCATCAATTCCCAGGACAAACTCGTCACTCATTCCTTCCCCCCAACTCCGCGATCGTGGTCGCGACGCCGAGCTTAGCGAGGTCGTCTCGCCAATGAACCGCTAGTCCGGAGTCAGTGATAACCTGTGCGACATTCAGCGGCGCGACCTTGTAGGTGGCCATTGTCCCGAACTTTGAGGAATCGGCGAGGACGAAGCGATTTGCCGATCTGGCGAGCATGTGGCGGTTCAAGCTCGCCTCGGCGCTATCAACGCTGTAGATCGCGCCATCAGGACTAATGGCGCTGACACCAAGGAAGAGCTGATCGAACCATATGCCGTCCAGCATCGCCTCGGCCTGGGGGCCCACGAGTGAAGCGTTTTCACTCCGTAACTGGCCACCAAGCAAGACCACTTCGAGGTTCGGGATATTCAGGAACTCCTGGGCGACGGTCAGGCCGTTGGTGAAGATCCTCAATGGCAACGGATTAATGCGGATCAGGCGAGCAAGCTGAAGGACGGTAGTGCCCGCATCGAGGAAGATTGCGGATCGCGGATGAAGCAATTCATAGGCGGCCGTCGCGATGACCCGCTTAGCCGAAAGGTGCTGCTTTTCCCGCTCCTGAAATGCAATCTCTACCGACGATCCCTCGGCAATGCGGGCCCCCCCATGCACCCGGTCAATCGCACCTTCTTCCTCAAGGATCTGGAGGTCCCGCCGAACGGTCGCAAGCGATGAACCGGTTGCATCAGCCAGCGCCTGGATCGTCGAAAATCCGTTCGCATACAAATGGCTGCGAATAGCATCCAGGCGATCGACCTTAACCCCGATTGGTTGGCTCATTCACATCTCCCAGGATACAATATCAATCACCCTCCCACCGCAATTAATCAGAGTCAATCACAATTTTGATCGTTTCTGATGTTTTTGCGATGAAAAGCAGAGCAGCGGGAACTGCGCACGGTCAGCCGCTGAGCGGGAATCCCATTCAGTGATATGTCGGCAGGAGGTCTCCGTGTGCCTCGATCAAGTCGTTGACAAGACTCCAGATCTGATCGGGAGAGAGTTCCGCGGAGGTGTGGGGATCAAGCAGGGCCGCCTGGTAGATGCGATCTCGATTTTTTGTCAGCGCGGCTTCAACGGTGAGCTTTTGAACGGAAACGCTCAGGCTCATGACGGCCGCAAGCTGCGAGGGTATCCGCCCTATCCTGATCGGCTGAATTCCATTGCGATCCACATGGCAAGGCACTTCGACAATGCACTCGTTCGGCAGGTTCTCTATCAGTCCGTTGTTTGGAACATTTCCATAAATCAGGGCTGGACTGCCTGTTGTCGCCGCGTGAATGATCCCTGCGGCATACTCATTGCTCCGGCAAACCTCGATCGGCTTGTCGCCTTCAAGGCCCCTGCGCAGTGCGTGCCAATCAGCTATCTGAACTTCACAACGACGGATGTATTCGTCGAGAGGAATGTTGAGTTGATCAACCAGATCGCCCCTTCCTTCCTTGATGTACCAGGATGTGTATTCGGAAAAATGCTCGCTCGACTCTGTTACGAAGTGACCGAGCCGCTTGAGCACGTCGAAGCGAACGCGGTCATCCGCCGGAACACGCCCCTCAGCTGCCAGGGATTTGAGGCGCGGGTATAAGTCTTCACGGCGCCCATCTTGATGAACCTTCTCGTAGCGCAGGAAGAACGCGACATGATTTATCCCGGCCGAAACGTAGTTCACGTCTGCGACGTCTTCACCGAGGCATTTCGCCAGGTGTCCGGCCGTGTGCTGGACGCTATGGCACAAACCCACACTTCGGATTTCCGGGGCTAGTTCCTTGATCGCCCAGCAGTTGATGGCCATGGGATTTACGTATTGCATCAAGATTGCCTGCGGGCAGACCTCTTGCATGTCACGGCAAATCGCTTCCAGCACTGGTATAGTGCGCAGCCCTCGGAAGATGCCACCAACTCCAAGTGTGTCGGCGATCGTCTGCCTTAGTCCATACTTTTTTGGAATTTCGAAATCGGCAACCGTGGCTGGCCGATAGCCGCCAACCTGCATCATCAGGATCACGAAGTCCGATCCGCTCAGCGCCACTCGCCGGTCCAGGGTCGCCTCCACTTTGACCCCGACGAGTTTGAGGGCGTCGCAAATCCGGCGCGCAACAATTTCCGATGTCTTTAAACGTTCTGGATCGATGTCGAACAGGCTGATCGTGAAGTCGCAGCCTTGCGATGAAAGCACGTCTCCAAGGATATTCTGAGCAAAAACGGTGCTGCCGGCACCGACGAGGCAAATCTTCGGCATTGCAATCTCCTTTCAGATCATGCTTCGTAATGCGCTTTAAAATTAGGGATTTCCTCCTTCGAAATGCCAATTTACTCCGAGAATCGAGCGCGAAAGATATTAATGAAACGCAGAGGTGAGCGCGGGGAATGGACAGGTTCCAGAGGCGCCTTTTTAGTGGAGTGTCATACCGCGGACGCTATGGCCTCCGCTCACTGGCACGACCACTTGGAAATTAATCTGCTATTGGAAGGGCAAATGACCTACCTTTTCAATGGGCGACAGGAAGTGGTTGAGGCGGGCAGAATGGTTCTCTTCTGGGCCGCTATTCCGCACCAGACGATATTGGTCAGCGATAACGCGCCGCTTGTTTGCGCTTACCTTCCGCTCGTTGATTTTCTGGCTCTGCCAATAGACAAGGACGCCAGACGATTGATCATGCAGGGGAGATTTCTCGCAGATCAGCTATCGGATGGGTCAGATGCGATCGCCTTTCCGCGGTGGGAACGTGAATGGCAAAATGCTGATGCTGTTCGGCAAAGATTGATTGTGGACGAGGTGAAAGTCCGAATTCGGCGATTGATATTGGATAATGCGGACGCGGCGACTTCGACCCGACATACTGTCGGCACTACCACGAAGGGACACGCGGTCCGGCACGTTGAGATACTGAGCGACCTGATCAATTCGCAGTTTTCAAATGCAATCAGCGTGCCGGACCTCACAAAGATCGCGGGTATGCATGAGACCACCGCCAACCGGGCGTTTCGGGATGTTCTCGGGATGTCCGTCAACGAATATCTGACCCGTTACCGCATCGCCCGGGCGATGCAACTTCTCACTGATACGGACCGGTCAGTCTTGCAAATTGCGTTTGATTGCGGATTCGGCTCGAGCAGCCGGTTTTACGAAACCTTCAAAGAGCGCACTGGGACCACTCCCCGTCAGTTCCGAATATCGATGACCCCGATAAGTCCCTTTGATCGCTTGAACAACGAACGGGCGCGATCCTTCTGACCGCTGGGAGCTCAGCGATCTTCCAGACGAATTTTGTGGCGTAGGCCCGACGGGGTCGCACTCTTCCAAATCGCACGAGGCTTCGCCCGCGTGCGAAAGATACGATAGTGAAATTCACAATGTCAGCGGACAGGTCAGACCGCGCATCAGCGAGCGCGCCGACACCGGATTGGCAGGCCCGGCGAAGGACATCTGCAGATAGGCGCGCGCGCCCTTGGCGCGCACATCGATCAGGAACCGCCGGCCGGCGTCGCGGGGCCGCAACCGTGATCCGTCCAGGAACCGCAGGAGGCCCCACGGTCCGGCTTCACCCTTCTTGTCGACTGCAATGCCGTTATCGAAGGATATCTCAAATCCGCGCGATGGTGACGCTCCTGGCCATTTCAAGGTCACTGCCTCCCCTGAAGTGACGACCGGAGCATGAGCGCCGCCGATTGAGACGGTCGCAGCTCCTCGTTGGGCGAGCGCCTCCAGCACGATCGGGACATTGGGCGGTGTTCCCTGTTGGAACAGAGCCTGCCCAAGGGCCACTGCCCGCTGCAAGAATGCTGCGCTTTCCGGTGTATAGCCGGAAAGCCGCGCCTCCGGTCTCCAACGCCACGGTGTCGTCGACGTGTCCATCAAATGTGCCAGTTGCGCCCGAAAATACTTTTCGATCGTGCCCTCCGGCGCGAAGATCCGTGCGACCTCGGCCATGTCCGCGTCAGGGCCATCGAAGAACGGATAATGGCCATTCACGGCGGCCCGGCAGGCGGCTGAAATCTGCGAACCCCAAGGTGACTGGGACTGAGACTGGGGCTGGGGCTGGGGCTGGGGCTGCGGCACCTCCTTTGCAACATGATCCGTTGCAACGTCCGGCGCCTGATCCAACGTAGGTTCGGCGGCCCTCGGGGCAGCCGTCTGGGAGATCACATCCTCGACGATTTGCACGACCAGAAGAGGTGCTTGCTGCAAGGCAACGATGGAGTTCGCACGCTCCTGTGCGTCCATGAGGGATTTCTTGCCAATCTGTGTATCTGCATCGAGAACAGCAAGAGCGACGTTCAACGATACGAAAAGTTGCGAGATTTCCGACATCCGCCCCTGCTCGACGAACTGGATCGCCGGCCCCAACGCCGCCGCGATCCGAAGCTGATTGGCGTGGCTTCGGCCACGATCCGTCCCGCCCGACTGGCGCCAGGCCTCACGGATAAGTGCCGAGAGCGGCGAGTTGCGTGCGCTTAGCGCACCGCTGATCACGACCGCCGTTGGCTGGTCGGTGAACGGCCTGACGCGTAGCTCACCCAGGTACTCCGTCCATACGTCAAGCGTACGCTTTTGAAGCAGATCCATCACCGCGTCTTCGGTCGTCGTGCCATTGGAGGCAATAAGAGTAGCGGCCTCGGACCTTGCCCTGCGGATCGCCTCGCTTGCACCGTCGGACCGCGCGTAGCTCCATCCAGCCTCCGTATAGAGGCCGGCGATACCGCGCCCGATCGGTACGCCTGACCGGTGGATCAGGATCGTCTCGAGACCTGGCACTGCCTGGGAAAGAGACCAGGCAGGAAGTGCTGCGGCCTTTTCGGCACGGGTCAGTTCAAGCAATGCGCGCTCGCTTGCCGAGCCTTCAGCAGCGAACTGCCGTGCCTGGGCGACCGTTTCGGGATCCGGAGATGGAAGTCTCGGCTGTGGCCCGGACATGGCGGCGACATGCTCGGCCAGCAAGGCAAGCTCGGGAAAGGCCTCGGCTCGGTCGGCAACCCAACCAGCAAGAAACCGAGGCTGCCAGTCAGAAGTGCCCTTCAGGATCGACCAGGCGCGCAGGGAATCGTAGAGTGCATTGGCCTCGCCTTCGGTGGCAAGCGCAACACCGAGTGCCTCGGCGAGTGGCTCGGCAACAAGGGATTCGGCCGCCTCGCCATAGCGACGACGTGCAGCCGCTGCCGGGTCGAGCATCTCGATATGATGAATCAGGCCAAGCGGAGACTGGCCCGCGTCCTGCTCGACAAGCTGGACTGCCGCCAGGAACGCATCGAGTTGGGCCGCCCGCGCAGCCGGCGTAGCGGCCTTGCCAGCTTCTACAACGCTTCCAACGGCTGGCAATTGCGCCAACAACCGCTCGCGAAACCGCCATTCCGCCCATCCAGCCCAGCCGACGAGCATTGCGAAAAAAAGGACAATCGCAAGCAAGACGAGTCCACGGTCTGCCCGCGTTCTATGCTGCTCCGCCTTCGACTGCGCGGCTTGCACTGCCTCATTGCAATGCCCGAGAAAGCGGGCCAGATCGCGCCGCGCCAAGCCTCCTTTCGCGGCCTGGGCAGCGCGTTCTGCGAGCCCATCGGCGCCAATCATGTGGCCAATTGGAAGGGCGGCTGCAAGAGCACGTTCCCATCGCTTGGCCGGCAGCGCCGGATTGCTGCGAGCCCGCACGTCAAGCAGCGCGACGAGCGCGTCGCGAGCATCCAGGAGCCAGTCAGGAGGAATGTTCCTGCGGCGTCCCTCTTTCTCGAACTCGGCCACAAGGAGGCGGGCAGTCGCTGCCAGCTCCTGCGGATCCGGCCGCTTCTCGCTTTCGGCGCGCTTGGCGAGGCTCAGCAGCGGCTCGGCCAATGCGGGAAGCATGTCCGCTCCCGTGAAATCCCGACCCGGCGGTTGGCCATGGTCGCTCACAGCTTGCCCTCCGCAGCCCATTTGCGCAGCAGCGCCTCGCCGACTTCAAAGTGCATGGAATCTTCGCGACTATAGCCGGCACCCCAGTACCAGCCGGCATCGTTGAAAAACTCCGCAAGGACAACAAGTCCGAACTGCGTGTTGTCATCGCCCATTCGGTCGAGGTTCTTCTTGAGTGTCAGGTCGACGGCCGCGCCCCAGGCGTGCGAGGAGACAGATTTCGTGGAGCCGCGCACATAACGCGCGCAAAGCGCACCGGCCGTTCCGATCGCGGCGTAGATGTCTGGCTCTTCCTTTCGCAGACGCTCCATGATCTGCCCCAAGGAATCGAGCGCAGGCCTGATCATCGTCAGGCGGAAATGCCCTATGTCTCGGCTTTCCAGGGTTCTCAGTAATTTTGGGTTGGTGACCGGCTGGCAGCTTGTGGAATAGACACTTCGTGGCTCGCCAAGGACCTCGCGTAACACTGCCGGGGTCGGGCGTATGACACGCTCGTTGAAGCGCTTCTTCGCCAATTGCATGGGCTCCGTCATATTTTCGGTTTCTTCCGGCGGCGCAATGCCACCGAACTGATCGATCGAAAACGACTGCGGGCTCACAGGTTCGCCGGGCGGCGGCGAAACCGCAGAGCTTTGCGGGACGGGTTCGGGACGAGGCGCCTCTGCCAGTTCCTTCACCTTTCCTTCTAGATCGGTCACCCTTCGCTTAAATGAGTTCAGTTCAGCGCGCAGGTCCTGGATTTCCGCGTCCTGTTTGGCAAGCTGTTGCGTTGCCCGATCAATCCTTCCCTCATTCGGATCGAGCTCGGTATTTCGCAGCAAGTCTCCAACCAACGCGAACGCGACCGCCGCAAGAATGATGCTCATTCCAATGACGACGGCTGCAATCGGATCTAGTGGCCTCAAGGCGCTGCAGCTCCGTCAATCCGAACGACCACCACAGAGACGTTGTCCGGAGCGCCATTATGGAGAGCGGCGGCTATCAGTCGCTGGCAGGCGACGTCGGGGTTTGGCGCGCTCAACTGTGCGATGATCTCTGGCTCGGCAACACAGTCAGTCAATCCGTCGGAACAAAGAAGCAAATAATCCCCCGGCTTGAGAGGGACTTCGATAGAGTCGACATCGAGCCGTTCGGCGGCACCGATCGCGCGGGTAACAACGTGCGCTTGCGGATGCTGCCAGACAGCGTCAGGCGTCAAACGTCCATCATCGACAAGTTCCTGCACGACCGAATGATCGCGCGTGAGCTGCAACAAATCCCCTGCCCGCAAACGGTAGGCCCGGCTATCGCCCACCCACGCGATCGTCGCTGTTCCACCATCAATAAGTGCGACCACCACTGTTGCGCCCATCTGCGCGACATTGGCCGACGCCGCCCAACGACGGATGGCGGCATTGGCTGATTGCAGTGCAGCGACGAGATGAGCGCCGGAAATGGGTGCATGCGGAAGGAGGGCGAGCTGTTCGATGACCAGGTCTGCCGCGACATCCCCGTGGCCGTATCCGCCCATCCCGTCAGTTACCGCCCAAAGTGCGCCTGAGGGGTCAATGAGAATCGCGTCTTCGTTGTTTGTGCGCACATGCCCGGTATGGCTCAGTCCCGCTCCTTGCGGCCTGGAGGGCCAGCGCGTCGAAGGATTGTCCCGAGAATCCGGGGTCATGATCGGATAACCCCATTGATCGATCCGTCGTGAGCGCAACTGCCGGATCGGTTGCAGCCACAATGATCCTATAGTATTTTCAAGGGGGGCGAAACCTTTTTGCCAAGGAGCCTGAGATGAAGCGCCTGATGACCACAAAGCTGACGGTGTTTCTCGCTCTGTTCTTCGTGACACAAGGTGGTTTGGGTGCACAGGAACTGAACGATTCCGCGCTCAAGGAACGATTCCAGCGACAGATCGACTTGTTCAAGGCGGCACGCCTCGGAGCGACGCGCGGCCTGGTTCTTAACAACGGCAACGCAGCGCCCAACGCCCAAGCCGTCCCGGTGACAATTGCAACGCCCGAGACTGAACCGGCCAAGACCGCTCCAGCTCCCTCTTCCCATGCAACCGTTGAGTCCCAAGGCACCCAGACTGCTCCAGCGGCCCCCAATACAGCTCAGCCATCTGCCCCGAAGCCGACGGCGACGTCGTCGGCAACGGCAGTGTCCGCGGCCGCGGCGACGACAGACCCACAGACATACTGGAAGCTCCCGCCTGATGACCAGATCAACGTCCGGGTGAATTTTGCATTTGACTCTGCGGCGATCGCTTCGGAGCAAAGACCAATGCTGAGGCAGCTTTGCGAAGTCGTAAAGGACATGGACATCAAACTCGTCCGTATCATCGGTCACACGGATTCTGTCGGTGGCGCGAGCTACAACCAGCATCTGTCGGTTCTGCGGGCGAAGGAAGTTGCGCGGTTTTTCACGGATGATTGCCATATCCCGCGCGAGCGGCTCGAAGCGGTTGGTGTCGGCGAGCAGTTTCTTCTCAACCAGGAAAACCCGAAGGCCGACGAAAACAGGCGCGTGGAATTCCAGGCGGTGAGCTAACGGCGCTCCCCGGCGACAGCCACGTCTTTGCCTATTCGAATGCGTAAGTGAAGCCTTCCGGGGATGTTCCGATCGTGGCCTTGGTAAGGCGTTTACCCTCGAGGGACCAGTTCAGAAGACCCTGGCTGAGGGTCGGCAGAAGTGTATTGGTCAGGATCGCGTCTATCATGCGCCCCCCCGATTCGACCTCGGTACACCGTGCCTTGATCAACTCCAGGACCCCGTCTCCGATGACCAGCTCGGCGTCATGGTTGGCGCGAAGCCGGCGCGCGATCTTCGCGAAATGATGTTGTGTTATCGCCTCAATCATTGAATCCGAGAGCGGATAATAGGGAACGACAATCACACGTCCGAGGAAGGCTGGCGGGAACACTTTCAACAGTGGTGAACGTAGTGCGCGTTCGAGCTCCTCGGGCGGCGGCCGCCTCTTGCCGCCGTCGGCAAGCTTCATGATAACATCCGAACCGACATTCGACGTCAGCAGGATGAGACTGTTCCTGAAGTCGATCCGCCGGCCCTCGCTGTCGTCCATCATTCCTTTGTCGAAAACCTGGAAGAAGATTTCGTGCACATCGGGATGCGCCTTCTCCACTTCATCGAGCAAAATGACGGAATAGGGCCGCCGGCGCACGGCCTCGGTCAGCACGCCCCCCTTGCCATAGCCGACATAGCCGGGAGGCGCGCCCTTAAGGGTCGAGACCGTATGGGCCTCCTGGAACTCCGACATGTTGATGGAGATCAGGTTCTGCTCGCCGCCATATAGGGTTTCGGCGAGAGCCAGCGCCGTTTCTGTCTTGCCGACGCCCGACGGACCGCATAGCAGGAACACGCCCACCGGCTTTTCGGGAGAGGCCAGGCCCGCACGGCTGGTTTGCACACGCCGGGCGATCGATTCCATTGCGTCCTCCTGGCCGACGACACGCTCGCCCAGAACCGCGGCAAGCTTTAGCGCCTTTTCGGTCTGGCTGGTCAGCATCCGACCGACAGGAATGCCCGTCCAGTCCTTTACGACAGAGGCAACAGCGTTCTTGTCGACGGAAAGGAGGACCAGCGGTGCCTCGCCCTGAACCCCGGCAAGCTCCGCCGTCCGGGCCTTGAGCCGTTCAAGCTCGGCGCGTTGATCCGATGCATCGGCGGCCTCCCGCCCGGCACGCTCTACGTCGGCGGCACCCGGCAATTCCCCGCCTGCCTCCGATTCAGCAAGCGCGGCATCGAGCGCAACTCCTCTTCCTCGCAGGCTAGCTCGCAGACCAAGGATCTCGTCGACCATCGACTGTTCGCTTTCCCAGCGAGCCTTTGCAGCAAGCAACGCGGACTCTATTTCGGCGAGAGCGGCTTCAACTTTGGACTGGCGCTCGGCGACTTCAATGCCGATTGCCGCTTCACGCCCGATAATGCCCTGCTCGATCTCAAGGGACTGCTTGCGCCTCAGAAGGTCTTCAACCTCAGCCGGCGTCGCGTGCTGCGATACCGCCACCCGCGCGCAGGCCGTATCGAGCAGGCTGACTGCCTTGTCCGGAAGTTGGCGGGCGGGAATGTAGCGATGTGACAGGCTGACGGCCGTCTCGATCGCTTCGTCCAGGATCTGCACCTGATGGTGTTTCTCCAATACACCGGCCACCCCACGCAGCATCAGGATGGCAGCTTCCTCATCAGGCTCTTCAATCTTGACCACCTGGAACCGGCGGGTCAACGCCGGGTCTTTTTCGATATGCTGCTTGTACTCTGCCCATGTCGTTGCGGCGATTGTGCGAAGCTCGCCACGCGCCAAGGCTGGCTTGAGAAGGTTCGCAGCATCTCCCGTTCCCGCTGCCCCGCCTGCCCCGATCAAGGTATGAGCTTCGTCGATGAAGAGGATGATCGGCGTCTCCGATGCCTGAACTTCGTCGATGACCATCTTTAGCCGCTTTTCGAACTCACCCTTGACGCTTGCCCCCGCCTGCATCAATCCGATGTCAAGCATGTGTAGCGCCACGCCCTTCAGCGGAGGCGGGACATCTTCTGCTGCAAGGCGAAGCGCAAAACCCTCGACCACAGCTGTCTTGCCTACGCCGGCTTCACCAGTCAGGATCGGGTTGTTTTGTCGCCGTCGCATGAGAATGTCGACAATCTGGCGGACCTCGGGATCGCGGCCGACGACCGGGTCAATTTTCCCATCGCGCGCTCGACGGGTGAGGTCCGTCGCATACTTCGCCAATGCGGAGTCACCGCCTGCCGGGCGTTTTTTCCGGGGCTGTTCTTGGATCTCGGCCTTGCCGGCATTTTCAAGTGATCCGGCAAGCAGGTCATCCAGCCGTGGAAGTATCGAATCCGCCTCGATCCGATCGAATTCGGCGCTGATCTTCAACAGAAGGCCGTCAAGCACCGCAACCTTTCTGCATGCCAGGAGCACATAAGCCCCGCGGACTTCTTCGGATCCAAACTGCAGGCCTGCCAGGCTCCAGGCTTCCTGGATGGCATGAAATATGTGATCGGAAAACTCCTCGATAGAGGTCGCGCCATAAGGCAGCTTGTCTATTGCCCTTGCCATGTCGGCAGCAAGCCGGCCAAGATCGATGCCGGCATCGGCAAAGAGAAGCTGAAAATCCGCACGGTCCACCAGAGCCAGCTGTTCGACCCAGTGAACAAGTTCGACGTAGGGATTGCCGCGAAGCTTGGCCGCGTCGGCCGCCGCCTTGAACGCGCGCAGGCAAACGGGATTAAGTTTTCCGACCAGTTCCTTGCGCTTGAAGCTCTGCGAAGACATGTTCTGCTCCATGTCGATCGGCTCCTGCCCAGGTGATCTTAAAGAGGTCCCGAGCCTCGTCTTTGATCGCTGGTCACAGCGTGCCACATTAGAGTATTCTTGACAAATATTCAGGGCCACGTGTTCCTGGTGAACAGTCTCGCGTAATTTCCACTGGGTGCGCTGGGAGGCTCCAGATGATCGATCCGCTGCCTGGCGACATCTTTCGCAAAGCTCAGGTGCTTAACAACACCTACGAGATCGAGGGTATCCTCGGCCGCGGCGGCACAGGTGAGGTCTACAGGGCAAGCAACCGGATCACAGGCCGTGTGGTGGCGCTAAAGGCGCTGAAACGCGAGCTATCGGGAAACGCCGGGTATCTGGAGCTTATGAAGCGTGAGGAGGAGATGCGCAACATCTCCCACGATGCGGTTGTGCGCTACACCGACTGCAGCCAGACCGAAGACGGCCACGTCTATCTGGTGATGGACTACGTCGCCGGAACACCTCTCAGCGAGTGGCTCGAACGTGGCGGGGCGTCGCCTCGGGATCTGCTGGTCGTGGCCCACAGAGTGGCCGAAGGCCTTGTCGCGACGCACGAGCACAAGATCGTTCATCGCGACCTTTCCCCTGACAATATCATCCTGCGCGACGGCAGGCCGGAGGAAGCCGTTATCATCGACTTCGGTATCGCGAAGGACAGCAAGACAGGGGCTCGTACAATTGTCGGCAAGGAATTTGCGGGCAAATACGAATATGCGGCGCCGGAACAGTTGCATGGGCAGGCGGAGCCACGCTCTGACCTTTATGCGCTGGGCGCTTCGCTGCTTGCCACATTTCGAGGAAGGATTCCTGACGTCGGAACCAGTCCCGGCGAGGTTGTCCGTCACAAGGAACGGCGACTTGATACCTCGGGTGTTCCTGAACCGTTGAAGTCGCTGATCGACGATCTCACCAGGCCGGACCCTGCCCAACGCCCTCCGAGTGCTGCCGCAGTCGTCAAGGAAATCGGCAGATTGCTGCAGCCTGGTCTCGCCAAGGCACGGCGGGAGACCGGGCATCAAGCAAGGCCCAGGTGGCAGCCATGGCTCGCGATCCTGCCCCTGGTGGCGCTGGCGGCAATCGCCGGGCTTTGGTTTTTCGGGGTTTTTGAGCATTTGTCCCCGACTGCGCTTCCGATCGCAACCCCTTACAAACTCACGGCCGGGGTGGATGCCCAAAGCCGCCCCATGCTTGCGGGTTTTGCTCCGGATGCTGAGCAGCAACAGGCAATCCTGTCGACCTTCAACCGAACGGTCGGGCTTCCTCCGCCCAATGGCGCTCTGACGCTTGCCCAGGGTGCTCCATCTAAACGCTGGGCGCAGGACATTGACGCCTTGTTTAAAGCCGCCGCTCCACTCGTCGAGTGGAAGCTCGAAGTCGCTGATCGGACAGCTCGCCTCACCGGTCTGGCGGCGGACAAAGCTGCACGCGAAGATGCGGTCACCCGCTTTGACGCTGCGGCAAAGTCGACCGGTTACCAGAGTATCGTCCGGATCGCGGCCGGTCCGCGGGACCTGTCGCCGGACCAGTTGAAGCCTCTTCTCGTGCCACTTCAAACCTGCGGTCCGCTCCTCGTTCAACCTCCGGCGAGCGGCAGCTTTCCTCTCGGCTCGACGCTGGTCGTCCGTGGAAATGTCGCGTCCGGCGATGACGTCGAAGCCCTGAAAAAGACGCTCGCCCCTCGTGTCGGAGATCGCGAGCTACGCTTCGACGCCACAGTGCTCAACAGCCAACTGTGCGTTGTTCAAGAGCTGCTGCCAGATGCACCGCAAGGTCAAATGTCGATCGTTCTCGGCTACGGCGACAGGACCGAACCGAACATGGCAGGCGTCTATTCGGTCGGCGACAACCCGGTCATTGACGTAATTGCGCCGGCCTCGCTCGACAAGGGATACCTGTGGGTCGTTATCGCCGACGTCACCGGCAATCTTTTCAATGTTCTTCCGAACATAAAGAGGCCCGATCACGCCCTTGCCCAAATTGGGTCCGTGTCGGGTGGCATGCGCACTATCCGTGTTGCCTACCCTGCCGCAGAGGGTGCAGCCGATCCTTCCAAGCTCTCCTTTTCCGTCGACGCGACGTTCGGCAGAAGTCTGATAATTGTCATGCAGACCGACCAGCCACTTTTCTCACAGCTTCGACCAACAACGGAGTCCACCAAGTCGTTTGCCGAAGATTTACGCGCTGCGATAGCTAATGGGCATGTGTCAATTCTCTCGATGAGCACCCGGCTGATCGACACCCGGAATTAATTAGAAGCCGGACATACACGGCATTAGTATAGACCGGGAAGTTGTGGTAAAAAGCAAATTGCAAGGGAATACTAGTCGGTTAACGGGGGTTCGGTTGTTCGACTCTGCTCTCTGGTTAAGTCCGCTGGACGGTGTGAACCCGTCAGGTGAAAGCTTGCGGAATGACGGACGGTTTCACGAGCTCGAGCGCCTCGTGCAACCGCAGATAGAAATTAGCCGTGACGAGCGCAACAACCCCGTTTCACGGACCGAGGTCCCGGTCGACTGGTCGACAGTCCTTCGAAAATCTGAAGAGTTGCGCCCCCATGGACGGGATCTGAGGCTCCTGGTGATCGTGACGCGCGCGCTTGCCAACGAACAGGGTCTTGCCGGGCTCGCTGACGGGCTGAACCTGATCACTGGAACCTTCGACATGCATTGGAAAACGATGCATCCGGAACTTCGCGAGGGCTTGCCACTCCGCGACGCCGCCCTACGTCGGATCAACGCTCTTCTACAGCTTCAGAACGACAAGGATGGCTTGCTCGGCGATCTTCGCAAGATGACCTTTTTTACGCCGCGGGGCGTCGGCCCTGTCACAGGGCGCGATCTGGATCGCGGGGCGATCGACACCCGAACCGTTCTCAGCGAGGCCGCACCCGGACTGAGCGAGGCCGAGAAGGCGTCGCTTGTAAGCGCCCATGACCAGTTGCTGAACCGTGTAAGGATCGGTTGCGCTGCCTTTGCAGAACAAACCCCCGACGAGGCGATAGCGCTTTTTGAGAGCGCAAAGGCTGCGGCGGCTGCAATGGAGGCGCTTGAAACATCGCTCAATCGGCAAATCGGGGAGGATGTACGTGTCACATTGCCGGATTTGAGCCGGTTCCTGCAGCGAGCGGTTTCCACGCTTGAACGAGTAAAGCCGAGCCCCAGGCAGGAAACCGCAAACGATGAAGGCCTCGACCGTGAGGGTGCGCCCGCAATAGCCACCGCCCCCGCCGCTCCGACTTACATCGGAGCACCGGCAGTCTTTCCGTCACGGCTTACATCGCGCGAGGATGTCACAAAGTGCATCGACCTGATCATCGCCTTTTACGACCGTACTGAACCGTCGAGCCCCATCCCCCATCTGGCGCGGAGGATCAAACGCATGGTGCCGATGGATTTTCTGGAACTCATGGAGGACCTGGCGCCCTCCGGTTTGAAGGAATTCCGGCTTCTGGCCGGGGTGCCGGAAAGCAAGAAACCTGTCCCTGGGACGAAAGGTGACCATCAATGAGCGAAACTAAGGCCAAGGTAATTGAAAGAAACCGGGCGCCTCGCGTCCAGATAGCTTACGAAGTCGAAACCTACGGCAGCCCGACAACCATTGAATTGCCGTTTGTAATGGGCGTGATGGCCGATCTCGCAGGCGCCTCCCAGACGCCGGAGGCCAGCAAGTCCGTCCGGGACCGCGCCTTTGTCGAAACGGACGCAAACAGGTTTGGCYGCTTCATGGAAGCGCTCAGTCCACGTGTGAAAGCTCGCGTGAAGAACACCCTTCCCCAACCCGAGGGTGAAGAGCGCGATGAAGAGCTTGCAATCGACCTGACCTTTACCAGCATGGCTGATTTCGCGCCCGATCGTGTGGCCGAACAAGTCCCGCAGCTTGCAGAACTCTTGAGAATGCGCCGCCAACTCGAAGAATTGCTCGGCTTCATGGATGGACGCGTCGACGCTGAAAAACGCATCGCGCAACTTTTGAACAATGAGCCCCTGCTAGCAAAGATCGCCGACCAGGCGCTCGACGATAGCAGCAAGTCGGAGGTCTGAGCCATGGCCGAACAGGAAAAAGCCGCTCCCGCTGGTGTCGCGGAAGCCGAGGGAGTCGACCTTCAGGAATTCAGCGGTCTTCTGGAGAAGGACTTCAAGGTCAAGAAGGATGACAGCGACAAGCTTCAAACCTTGGTCAGGAACCTGGCGCTTGCTGCCCGCGCCCGCGCGGAATCGACCGTCATCTCATCGAACGCGATCAAATCGATCAAGTCCTTGATCGGTGGCATCGACAAGCTGCTGACCGAGCAGACCAACGAAATTCTGCATGCGCCTGAAGTGCTCCAGATGGAAGGGACATGGCGCGGGCTGTGGTACCTCGTCAACAATACCGAGACGGATCAGAAGCTGAAGATCCGCGTCATGAACATTTCGAAGGAGCAGCTGGCTGATACGCTTGAGGATTACGAAGGTCAGATGTGGGATCAAAGTCCCATATTCAAAAAAGTCTACACCGACGAATACTCGATGCTTGGGGRTAATCCGTTCGGCTGCCTGATCGGCGCCTATGAATTCTCGAACCACCCGAAGGATGTCGGTCTGCTTCGCAACATGTCCGGCATCTGCGCCTCGGCGCACACACCGTTCATAGCGGCAGCCGCCCCTCGTCTCTTTCGCATGGAAAGCTGGCAGGAATTGCCGAACCCGCAAGACCTCCAACAGATCGTCTCGTCGCCGGCCTATGCCTCATGGCAGTCGCTGCGCGAGAGCGAGGATGCCCGTTACATAGGCCTGACGATGCCGCGCGTGCTGGCAAGGCTGCCTTATGGTGCAGAAACCGTTCCGGTGAAGGGCTTTGCATTTGAGGAAGAAGTCCAGGGCGATCATCATAAGTATGTCTGGATGAACGCGGCCTTTCCGATGGGCGTCAACATCAACCGCAGCCACAAGCTGTTTGGCTGGGGCACGCAGATCCGTGGTGTCGAGAACGGCGGGGCAGTGATCAATCTGCCTGTCCACAATTTCCCGACCGACGACGGCACGGTGGCGATGAAATGCCCGACCGAGGTCGCCATTGACGATCGGCGAGAGGCCGAGCTCGCCAAGCTGGGGCTGATGCCGATCCTCCATCGCAAGAACACCGATATTGCCGCCTTCATAGGCGCCCATTCACTGCAGGACGACGAAACGAGGGCCGGCCGGCTGGTCGACCCGGACGCTCAGGCCAACGAGAGATTGAGTGCAAACCTGCCTTACCTGTTCCCGGTTTCGCGGTTCGCCCATTATCTGAAGGCGATCGCCCGGGACAAGATCGGCTCGTTCAAGGAACGTGCCGACATGCAGATCTGGCTGACGGAGTGGATCAACCGCTACGTTCTCGCCAACCCTGTCTTTGCCGACGAAAAGGCCCGCGCAAAACGTCCCCTTGCTGCTGCCGAGGTCCAGGTTGACAGTGTTGAGGGCCGTCCCGGCTGGTACAATGCCCGGTTCTATCTGCGGCCCCACTACCAGTTGGAAGGTATCAACGCTTCGCTCCGGCTGGTTTCGGAGCTGCCGTCCATGAAGTCATGAGCAACAGATAGCTGATGGGAGGTTATTCATGAAAATTGACGGATTTCTCAAAGTACCTGATATCACGGGACCCAGCGTTCGCGATGGCCACGAGGAAGAAATCGAGGTCTACGGAGTGGAGTTTGAGATGGTGGCTCCCTTCGACCCCAATTCATTGTCGCGCAGAGGCCGCGTCAGCTTGGGAATGGTCAACTTCATCAAGCATTACGACAAGTCCTCGCCCTATCTGAAGAAGGCTCTCTTCGACAACACGCCTCTGGACGAGGTGAAGTTTTCGGCGCGCAGAACGATCGAAGGCGAAACGAGCGACTACCTGGTCATCACGCTGAAGGAAGCTTCGGTGACCAACTACCACATGAAGCCAAGTGCCGATGAACCAGACGTGCTCGAAGAGCGGATCGGTTTCGCCTACAAGAACATCACGTTCAACTATGACGACAAGGACGAGGTCGAAATGGATGTCTATGTCGGCAAGTGACAGCTGGCAAAAAGGATTGGGACGGGAGGCAAGACCGCCCGGAGGTCACCCGCGGGCAACTCGCGAAGCGATCCAGCCGTCCCTGTGGGATCGCCTTGTGAACGACCTGCCGGGGCTCAGTTCGGAAATCCATCAACTCCGGCAGGCGATCCAGAACGAAATGGACGAGGAACGTCTCAACGCGCTGATTGCGGGAGGCCTCCATCAGATCGACGCTGCCACGGATATCAGTTCCGAGCAGAAGAAAAACATCCACCGTCTGCTCTCTCTGGAGCGACGGCAGGCGGAACTGGAAAGCCGTGGCGTCGTCGTCTCGATCAATGTGCTGCGCGAAGCAGTGCGACGCGACATAGAGGCGCTTTTCAATGCGCAACGCTTCGAATCCTCGCCACTCTTGACCGACTTCGAAGCCGATCAGGCAGGAGACGACCCTCCATCGCTCGAGGACTTCCCGGAGGTACGCCGCAGCGTGATCAATTATGGCGTCCCGCCTTTTTCCGGCCGTTCCTCGCGTGACTTCGACCGCGATGAACTGGCCAAAGAGATCCGAAGCGTGCTCGCTGCATTTGAACCCCGGCTCAAGGAGAGCGCGACGAAAGTCACCGTCAGTCTTGGCGACAGGGCAGCCGGTCTCAGGATCGACATCGACGCGCTGCTGCTTACCTCCCCCGCACCAGAGCGGCTGCTGCTGCGCACAATACTCAACCTCGATAACGGTTCGGCGCGGACTGAGCTGAAGGACACCTGACCATGGACCGGGTCTTCCTGGAGTATTACGAGGAAGAACTCACCCACATTCGGGCACTCGCCTCCGAGTTCGCGGGAATGCACCCCTCGATCGCGCGCAACCTCTCCCTCGACACGATCCCGTGTMCCGACCCCTTCGTCGAACGCCTTCTTGACGGTGTGGCCTATCTTGCTGCGCGCACTCGCCAGAAGGTCGATGCCGAGAGCTCGCGTTTCGCACGAAGCGTGCTCGAAAATTTCTATCCGGACCTGATCGCGCCTGCCCCCGCGACCGCCATGGCTTTGCTGAAGCCGGGCCAACAGGTCCAGACGATGCTCGCAGGGCACCTCGTAAAGCGAGGAACCCGACTGGTCTCGAGCGTCCGCCCTGGAGTACCCACCCGGTGCATTTATACGACGGCCCAGGACGTTACCCTTTGGCCGCTCGCGATAAGCTCGGTCTCCTATATTCAGGATCGAAGCGCGCTTGCAGCGGCCGGGATAGCCCCAATTGAAGGGGCAAGCGGTTCGGCGGCGCTGAGCGTCATCGTCAATCGAACCGGCAAAGGCAAGCTCAGCGAGTTGTCGCTCGACTGTCTGGATCTGCATTTTGGCGACAAGAGCAAGGCGCCCCTGCTTTTCGATACGCTCTTTGGCGCTTGCGCGGCCGTCGGAGCCCGCCCTGAAGGGCGCGATAACATTCTGAGCGCACTTCCGGATCCAGAGATGGTCGGGATTTGCGACGACGAAGCACTTATGCCGCGCACGCGCCAAACATTCGAAGGCTATAGGCTTTTGCGCGAATACTTCATGGCGCCGGAAAGATTTCACTATGCGCGCGTGAGAAGCCTGAAACCGGTCGTTCGGCGCTGCGGGAGCGGCTTGGAATTGGTCTTTCTGTTACGGCGTCCCGTTCCAGAGCTTGCGAATATCACGACAAAGGATTTCGAACTCTTCGTAACGCCAATCATCAATCTGTTCGAGCGCAGCTGCAACGTCATTGAACTCGATACACGCCGGACCCGGCAAGTACTTCACGCTGATCGCACGCGCCCACGAGACTTCGAAATCTATCGCACAATCGGCGTCGAAGACGCCGACGCCGAAGGCCCTGATGCGGAAATACCGGCACTCTTTAGCTTGGGCCAGAACCGTGGAAACGGCTGGGTCTATTTCGCCGAGCGCCGTCCGCGGCGGCCGGGTGAGGACGAATTGCGCCAAGGACAAACTCGGACATCCTATACCGGCGACGATGTCTTCCTCACGCTTTCGCGCCCTGCCAAGTCGACAGCGGCCCGGCAACTGAAGCGGATTGAGGTTACGGCGCTTTGTACCAATCGCGATCTGCCTATCCTGGACGACACACCGTCCCTCTCGCTCGAAAGCGGCGACCCGGTCGAGAGCGTCCAGCTCCTCGGGGCGCTGCGGCCGCCGTGGCCTTCGATTCCAGCGACGCTTCCGGCTGGAGCGGTGGAAGGCTCGAGGGCCGATGAACTCGCCTGGCGGCTCATCGCGCAACTTTCGCTGAACTTTCTTAGCCTGGCGGAAGAAGGTCGCGGCGTGGATCCGCTTCATGCGCTGCTTGAACTTTACGCGCACCGTGGGGATCCAAGCCTGAGCAGGCACGTTCGCGCGATCGCCCGCGTCGAGGCTCGGCCCGTGATCGAGCGCCTGGCAATTGCCGGGCCGATGTGCTTTGCGCGCGGCACTGAGGTTACGCTTCACATCGATCAATCTGTGCTTGCCGGGCACAGCACCTTTTTGCTTCCAGCGCTGCTGTCGAAGCTTTTTGCGCGCTATTCGGCAATCAACGCATTCGTGCGCACCCGCACGCGCATCATACAGAAACAGGAGGATGTGCTATGGCCGATAGCGCCGGGCAACCGCTTCCTGATCTGACGAAGGAAGCCACTCCATCCCTTGAGGCATTCGACTTCTTCGAGCTCCTGCGACACCTCGAAGACGACGGACAGCTCTTTGGCCAGGCCGGGCGACCGGACCGGGAGCCGGCCCGGCTCGGACAGCACGTGCGGCTTGGTTTTGCCGTGCAGGATGTCGCAAAGGTCGAGCCGGCCACGGAAAGCGCGCCGGCCCGTGTCACGGTGGCAAATATCGGCTTGCTCGGGCCAGAAGGCCCGATGCCCCTCCATCTGACGCGCTGGGTGCTGGACCGACTTTCGCAGCGGTGGTTCGCAAGGGCGGACATGCGGGAGGTCTCCGATACAACATTCGTCGATTTCGTGAACATTCTTCAGCATCGCATGATCGCACTCTTTTATCGGGCCTGGGCCGACGCTCATCCGCCGGTTCAGGTCACACGCAACGACGGCGGCCGCATTCGCGCGATGTCGGCAGCCCTGGCGGGTCTCGGCTTGTGCGGAACGGGGCCCGAGCCCTCGGAAATCGACGCCACCAAGATCTCCCACGCGTCGGCCCTCGCCCATCAGGTGGATGGACCAGAGAGACTTACGCTGTTTCTCGCCGACCTGCTGAAAGTGCCGGTTCGGCTTCGCGAATTTGTCGGCTCCTGGACGTCAATACCGCCAGAGCTTCAGTCACGGATTGGCGGCGGGCATGGGCAACTCGGACGAAGCGCCACGATTGGACCGAGGTCGTTCCAGCGACAGCAGAGGATAGAGCTCTCGATCGGCCCGCTGACGTTTACCGACTATGTCGCTTTTCTGCCGGGCGGTGAACGGCGCGAAACCTTGCAATCCGCTGTTCGCGATCTGGTGGGAGACGGGCTCGACGTCGATGTCAGGCTGGTGCTCAAGAGGGACGACGTTCCCGCTGCCAGGATCGGAGCCATGCGGATCGGACACATCGCATGGCTTGCTCGACCGAAAGACCGCGGTGACGCGGATGACTTGTGCATGCGCACCATCATTGGCTGGCGGCCAAAAATGCCGGAGGCCGCGGCATGAGCCTGATCCTCACCCTTGAACACTCACCCCGACCCCAGGCTGTTCGCCAGATGCGGCTTGTTGATGGCGAGCTCGTCATCGGCCGCAGCGCAGACGCTGGCTGGCGGATTGACGACCCCGACATGTATATCTCACGCGCTCACTGCACCATCGGTTTCGTTCGCGGCCGGTATGTGGTGACTGACACCTCCAGCGGTGGGCTTTTCATTGACGGCTCGCGCACGCCGCTTGGACTGGGGAATTCCGCCCCGCTGCATGACGGAGCGCGCCTGCAGCTTGGAAATTACGTCGTCCGGGTTGAGTTCCAGGCAACACCGTCGGAGCGAGCTTCCGAACAGACGGATCCTCTGCCACAGGGTGGGCTCGAGCGGGACGACTTCTTCGCCGAGCGCAAGGAGCCGACAGTTCCTACCCCGCGGCCGGTTGGACTACCGGACCCGTTCGAACAACCAGCCCCGGGTGCGTTTGTCGCGTCGGACAGGGGCGAGACAGCAAAGAGGGCGCCGATATTCGACGATCCCTTCAGCCTCGATCCTCTGCCAGCATCAGACCAGGGCAAACCCGCCTGGGATTTTTCCTTGCCCAGCACGCCATCGCAGCCCGTCTCCGAGCCCCCGCCCGAACCTCGTTATTCCCCAGTACCGCAGGCGACGCCGACGCCGAAAGAGACCGGACAACCCGAAACCGTCTTGCGCGAAGCCTTTTTGCGCGGACTGGGGCTTGGCGCTGAAGAGTTTGCCACATCCGATCCGGTTGCCCAGATGGAGAATTTCGGTCGGGAATACCGGCTGATGCTGGAAGGACTGATGCACCTCTTGCGCAAACGAGCCGAAGAAAAGGGCGAAGCAAGAATCGCCCAGACTGTGGTTGGCGCATCCGAGGTCAACCCTCTCAAATTCCTTCCCACGGTGGATGATGTAATCGCAACCTTCCTGGCTCAGCGCAACGCAGGCTTTCTTTCTCCGCAGGCCGCCATCGGCAATTCCATCCGCGATCTCGCCCACCACCATGTGCGAACGTGGCGTGGCGTCCAAGCAGCGCTTGCCAGGATGATAGACCGCTTCGACCCGGCGGCGCTCGAAAGCGAACTGAAGTCGCACTCAGCGTTGGATGCCCTGTTTGCCGGTGGACGGCGGGCGAAACTCTGGGAGCTCTATGAGAACCGCTATCGCGAAATCGCCAAGAGCGCGTCGACGCGCTTCCTCGGCGAAATCGGGAGCGACTTTCGGGATGGCTATGAAGAGAGGGAGGACAATTGATGCTTAACCGACGCGGTTTTCTCATTGTGACCGGCGCGACAGGCCTGCTTTCCGCTTGCATGGGCGGTCCACCCAAATCCTCGACCGTAATCGTCAGGGCGACGGGACAGGCCGGAATGAATGTTGCCGCCGGTGGCGGGGAGCGTCCCGTAACCCTCCTCGTTCTCCGGCTGAAGGATGTCGGGAAATTCAACTCGGCTGACATTTTTGCCCTTCAGTCAGATCCGTCCGGTGCGCTCGGCGCAGACCTCGTCGGATCCGAGCAATTGACGGTCGCTCCCGGTGCAACCGCCTCAAAGACGGTGGCGTTCCCGCCGGAGGCCACTTTCCTCGGGATTGTCGCGCTGTTCCGGGAACCCGGCAGCCGTACGTGGCGAAGGAGTGTTCCGATCAGGCCGGAATCGACGGTGACGGCGAATGTCGTACTCAGCCGCGGCGGTATGACGCTCGCGCTCGCCTGAATGGAGGGCGTTTAGCATGACCGATACCAACAAGGTTCTTTGGTCCGAGGGGCTCTTTCTGCGAACGCAGCATTTCCAGCAGCAGGACCGCTATACCGAAGCGCTGATACGCGGCTCGCTGCAGGCTGGACGGTTGCAGACCTTCGGCTTCAAGTCCCTGATGCTGGATGCCGCGCAGTTGGAAACCGGACGGATAGCGGTGACGTCGGCCCGTGGCATTTTCCCGGATGGCACCCCGTTCGCAATACCCGAAACGATGGACGCCCCCACCCCGTTGACAATCACCAACGACATGGGCGCCGGCGCTGTTCAGCTCGCCCTGCCGCTCGAACCTCCGGGAGGTGCCAGCTTCGATCCCGCCCACCGGGATCCCACCGGTGCGAGGTATAGAGGAAGGATCGAGTGGGTTCGCGATGCCGTGCATGGCGGCGCTGATCCCGAAGAGATCGAGATCGCCCGTCCGCAAGCCCTGCTCCTTTCCCCGGCGCAGGCGACCGGTGGCTACACCGCAATGCCGGTGACCAACGTTACCGGGCTCCTGTCCGATGGCAGGGTGGCGATCTCCGAAAACTTCCTGCCGCCCGCACTCGCAACCGGTACCGTGCTGTTTTATGGCCAACTCCTGCAGGAGGTCATCACTGGGCTTGACCGCATAGCTGAAGCCCATGGCAAGATGGTGCTCGGCGGCCCCGGCCGCAGCGTAGAAAATCTGCTGGTGCTCGATCTTGCCAACAGCGCCCGCGCCCGATTGGCGCATATGCTTCCTCAGGAGGTTTTTCATCCGGCCGAGCTCTTTCTGGAGCTCAGCGGTCTGGCTGGCCGGATGGCGACCTACGGGTCGGGCTCTCGGCGACTGAGCGAGCTTCCCATCTATGAGCACATGGCGCCTGGACCAGCTTTTGCTGCACTCGCCGACACATTGCGCTCACTGATCCTGAGCCTGCGCTATGTCGAGCCGAAGTCGCGGGCGCTGCCTGTTTTGAAACACGCCACCAATGTCTGGAAGGTCCGCATCGACAATCCCGAACTTCTGACGGCCAGCCGCATTGTCGTGCGGGTCGGATGCGACATGTCCGACGAGGCGCTGCGCAAAATCTTCGTCAACCAGGTTACTGTGGGTGCTGCGGACGAATTCGAGGCGCTGTGGAAGTCTCGACTGCCCGGTATCGGCCTCAAACCTCTTCACTCTCAGCCCCGCGAAATTCCCTACGACGGAGATCGCCTCTGCCTCGAACTCGATCAACGCAGCGAGCACTGGGAGTCGCTTCTACGCTCGCCCGGTTTTGTGATTGGAGTCTCCGGTGTTTTGCCCAACGAACCACAGATCGACTGCTACTCGGTAAACAGGTAGTACCATGTCAAGTGAGGATCCATTCGGCCTATCGGAAGATCAAGGTCGTACGCGTATCCGCCCCGTCCCCCCGGGCGCAATGCCGGTCATTGCCACCGGCACACTGGCTCGACGCGCCCGATCCCATCCTAATCCATTGGTCAATGCCTTCGCCAGGTTGTTCGAATTTGCCCCCGAACTCGAGAATGCATTGCCACCCGGCAATCCGGAAGCATTGCGAACCAGGCTGATGGAGGAACTCGTTTCGGCACGCGATGCGGCCGTGGCGTCTGGCGAAAGCCTGGCCCGCGCTGATGCGGCCGCTTGGGCTGTCGCCGCACTGCTTGACGATCTGGCACTGAACACGCCCTGGGGTGGATCCAGCGCATGGCCGCGCCAGCCGCTGGTCGTCATGCTACGCGGCGATGTGGATGCCGGGGAGCAGTTCTTCGCCAGGCTGGAGGAGCTGGAACGCCATCCCGGTCGCGATCGTGAATTGCTGGAGCTGCAGTATATGTGCCTGGCGCTTGGGTTCCGCGGCAAATATCGGGTGCCGGGGCGTGCCGGCGATCGCTCCATTAACGCCGTTCGTGCTGCGGCCGCGCGCTTCTTGCGGGACGTGGATGCCGAGGGTGCGCCGCTTTCGCCGAGGTGGGAGGGCGTTACGGCGAAAGACGAGCCTTCCGGCTTTGCCATTCCGATCTGGGTACTCGCTGTCGTGGCGGTCGCACTCGCGACGGCGATCTACGTGCTGTTATCGACGCGGTTGGGCTCCAAGGCGGAAGAGCTTGCGACGCTCGTTCGGGCGCTACCACCGCCGGAGCGCGCCGAAATTTATCGCCCGGAGAAACGCACACCGCCGCCGGGCGCGCCGCCAGTCGAACCCGTCGTCCTTGCGCTTTTACCAGAGTTCCGTGCCGCCGCGCCTCCTGCGCTTCTTCCGGCTTTGAAAGGCAATGAAAACGCCTCTCGGGTCACACTCCTGCTTCAGTCGAGCACTCCGGAGCTCTTCCCTTCTGCCCGGGCCGAATTGACAAAAAGCTTCGAACCCCTCGTCGCATCGATTGCGGCTGTGCTCAAGGACAACGCCGAGCTGATCAGAAGTGTCACGATCGTCGGACACACCGACAATGTTCCGCTCCAGGCCACCAATCCCCTGTCCAACAATCAGCGCCTCTCGGAGGCGCGCGCTGCAACGATTGCCGCCTTGTTGCGTGCCAGCGGCCTGCCGCCGGATCGCCTGAGGTCGGAAGGACGTGCAGCAACGCAGCCTCTGGTCGGAAACGACAGTCGCGAAGGCCGGGCTGCCAACCGCCGCATCGAGCTCCTGATCGAAAAGGGGCTCTGAGATGGCGTTCTTCCGATTCTTCTGGGCAATCCTCACCTCGCGCTGGCTCTGGACCTTCATCGGGCTCGTGCTGCTGTCCCTGATCATCTGGATCTTCGGCCCAATCATCAGTGTCGCAGAAAGCGCGCCATTGGCTTCTGAGACGGTACGACTGGTTGTCATCGGCCTTCTCGTCGTCCTCTTTCTCATCTGGTGGATCGCGGCGCAACGCCGGGCGATCAAGGCCAATCGCATTTTCGTTTCCGAGATCGCCCCCCCACCGGAAGCGCCGCCAAGCCCGGCGGAAGAAGGGGTCGCCTCTGTCGGCGCAAAGTTCCGAGAGGTGATGGCGGAGCTGAAACGCCAGAAAGTCGGCGGCCGAAAACTTCTACGGGAGATGCCGTGGTACGTCATCATCGGGCCCCCGGCAACCGGCAAGACAACCGCACTGCGGCAGTCTGGACTGAGTTTTCCCATTGATCTGTCGGATGATTTGCATGGGGTCGGTGGGACGCGCAACTGCGACTGGTTCTTTACTGAAGAGGCTGTGCTGATCGACACTGCAGGCCGCTACGTTCAACAGGAAAGCCAGCCCGACGTCGATGCAGCCGAATGGCTTGGCTTCCTCGATCTTCTGAAAAAGCACCGGGGCCGCCGAGCCCTGAACGGCGTCATCGTGGCACTGGCAATTGACACGCTGGCGGAAGGTGACGCGGCCATTCGGGCACATGGCCGCCAGATCCGCAAACGGCTCACCGAACTGCAGGAGAGGCTGGAAATTCGTCTGCCCGTTTATCTGATGCTGACCAAGGCCGATCTCATCAAGGGGTTCGAGACTTTCTTCGCAGGCCTGTCGACGGCGGGACGCGAGCAGGTCTGGGGAGCAACCTTCTCACCGGGCGCTCGCATCGACGGCAGCGAAGTCACGCGGGAACTCGAAGCATTGGCTGGCGTGCTCGAACGACGCCTCATTCCCCGTCTGGAAAGCGAAGAAAACCTTAATGCCCGTGCGGAGATCTTCCGCTTCCCGGCGCAGGTCGAGAGCCTTTCCGAGCCTATTCGCGTGCTGGTAGAGACCATTTTCGGTGAAAGCCGCTATGCAGAGAGCGCCTGGCTGCGCGGTATCTATCTGACCTCCGCCACTCAGGAAGGCACCGCAATCGACCGGCTGACAGCAGCACTTTCTTCTTCTTTCGGCCTGCCCGCACAGCCCGCCACCCCAATGCCTCGGGTTGAAACGCGCAGCTTCTTCCTGAAGGACCTGCTCACGAAAGTGATCTTCAAGGAAGCAGGTCTCGGTACGTTTGATCCCGCGGCGGAGGAACGGCGCATATGGATATGGCGCGGTGCGGCAGTGGCCGCGGCGGCGTTGGTTCTCGTGGCCGGCCTGTTCTTTACGATCTCCTATCGGAAAAACAGCGCCGCGCTTGCCGCACAGGCCGAGCAGCTCGAAGCCCTGCAGATTCCGCTCACTCCGATTGCTGCGCGTCAGGCGCCACTCGAACCGCTCGATCTGGATGTGGCGCTCGAAGCTGCAACCGAAGTCTTAAATGCCCGTACCGAGCCGCCAGGCGGCATGGCTGCCTTGATCGGCCCTTCCGCGGCAACCGAGATCAGACAGGCGCAGGCCGACGCCTACCTTCGCTCGCTGCGCAACATATTGGAACCACGCATGGTCGCCCTGCTCGAAGCGACCATGTGGCGTCAGATCCGCGACCCCGAATACCTGCTCGGAGCGCTGAAGACATATCGCATGATGACGGGCTTATCGCCGATGGATCCCGAATTCGCCAAGCAATGGTGGACCGAGCGGCTGCCCGAATTCGCACCGGTTCCTCCTTTCCGCACCGACATGGCCACCGATCATCAACTTGCGGCAATCGACAACATGGCGGCGGAGCAGGCCCTTATTCAACCCGATGAGGCGCTGGTGAGCGAAGCCTTGCGGGCCATCTGTTCAATTCCACTTCCAGTGCGTGCCTATAATGCACTGCTGTCCGACCCGGAAGTCAGGGCGCTCAAGGAATGGGTCCCGGCAGATCATGTCGGCCCGAATGGCCTCAAGGTACTCGCTCGGCGCTCGGACAAGACGCTTCGGGTAGGCATCAGCGGTACCTTCACCTATGACGGCTTCCACAACGTGGTTCTTGCGCGGCTGGAAGACGTCGCCACGCAGGCTGCGCTCGACCGCTCTGTTTTTGCCGGCGGTTGCTCGGAAAGCGCCACCCCTTCTGTCGCCGCTCTGTCCCAGGACATCCTCAAGCTTTACTACGACGATTACATTGCCAAGTGGGACAGCTTCCTGCGCGACGTAAGGCTCGCTCCACTGACCGACCTGCAGACGGCAAGCGAAAATCTCAAGGATCTCTCCAGCGCAGACTCAGCCATGAAACGGCTCTTGGACGCCGTCGTGCATGAGACGGAACTGACCCGTCCCGAAGATGAGGGTGGCGGCAAAGTCCCTCCTGCGGCAACCTCCAAGCTCCTGTCCAAGCTCGGCAAGATCGGCAAGCTTGCCAAGACGGGCGTGAAGTTGATACCCGCCGGCTCCAAAGCCGAAGTGGACCTTTCGGGCGCTCCGGTCGCCGAGCACTTCAAATCCATCAAGGGCGCAATTGCCGAGGTCGATGGCCAGCCTCCGGCACTCAATGATGCCGTGGCCGCGATGACCGCGCTTTCGAACATGCTGCAGACAGTATCGGCCAGCCCCGACGCCCAGGATGCCATAAAGCGACAAGGCGGTTTGGCCGAGCTCACGGGGGCAGTGGCAAAGCAGGCCATAACCCTGCCTGATCCACTGGACGACTGGCTGGCCGGCATCGCTGGCGATACGAGCGGCATTGCGACGAAAGCGGTGACCTCGGAACTCAACGCCATCTGGCGCGCTGATGTGTTGCCCTTCTGCCAGGCAGCGCTCGCGAACCGCTATCCATTCATTGCTGACAGCGCAATCGATGTGAACGTCGTCGACTTTGCACGCGTCTTTGGCCCGGGCGGGCTGATTGACAGCTTCATCAACAATCACCTGATCAACTACATTGACGTGACCCGCCACCCGTGGAAATGGCGAGCGGACATCCACCTCGATTCATCGTCTTTGGCAGCGTTGGAGCAGGCCCGGCTGATCCGCGACAACCTCTTTCCTGGCGGCGCCGGACCGATCCTAACCTTTACGCTCGAACCGAAGGATCTCTCTCCGACCGTCGGCCGTGTGACGTTAAACGTCGATGGCCAGAGCCTCACCTATTTCAACAACCCGACACGCCCGCAGCCAATGACCTGGCCAGGCAAGGACGGGACCGGTGTGATTACCCTTGCCTTCCAACCGCTCGACGGCTCACCGGAAGTGATGGTCAGCGAAACCGGAAGCTGGGCTTTCCTGCGAATGTTGCGTGCCGGTCGTCTGAGCGGAACGGAACTGCCCGAACTCTACAAGTTGCGGCTTGCCGCTCAGGGCCATTACGCCGATTTCGAGCTGCGGGCCGCGAGCGTGGCCAATCCCTACGATCTGAAAATGTTTGCGAGGTTCTCATGCCCGACGAGGCTTTGATCCTGCCAGGCTTCTTTGGAAAGCTGCCCGCGATGGGGGATTTCGTGACGCGCGGTCTGCCGGCAGTCTTCGTTGGCCCGTGGGATCGCTGGATCAGCCGATATCTGGTTCATCGATTTTCTCAAGGTTCGGTGACCTCTCATCCGGCGTTGCGGTTTATCCTCGGATCCGAGGCCTTTGGGCCCATGACCGGCATCGTGATGGCAAGTTCCGACCGCGCAGGCCGCCGGTTTCCCTTGACCATCGCGGCCGCGCCGCCGACCTTGACGACCGAAATCGCCGTCTCCGCCGCGGACTGGTTCGATGCACTGGAAGCGGCGGGAAAATCTGCGCGCGACGGCGCGATGGATGGCGATGGGCTCGCTGCCCTTCTTGCGACCCTGCCCTATCCCGCGATCAAGATATCAGGCGGCGCGGTCCGAGGCATGGCATTGTGGACGCAGCCTGGCGAGCCAATCGAGATTGATCCTGGTGCACCTGAACCAGCGCTTCGCCACCTCTTCCCCGAAAGTCTGGAGACGAGCTGATGCAGATCTGGAACCAGACAGGCTTCCCGACCGAATTCACGATGGGGATGGACAAGGAGGGCCGCGAGTACATCGCCATCGTCGTCAAGGGAACCTTCGACTTTCCCGAGACGCCAGGTGGTCCCGTGCAAAAATCATCCGTGCAGACACCGCTGGTGATGGCTGACACATACACGGGTGCACCCGGTTTTTCGGCCACCCTCTGGGAGACCGACTTTGCCTTTCGCAAGCCGCGCTGCGACGTCATCGCTAACGGATTTGCCTATGCTCCCGGCGGGCGTCCAGTCGACCGCGTCAGTGTCGGGATCAAGGTCGGCAACTGGTCGAAGGTCTTTGATGTCCTCGGCCATCGCGAGTGGCGCGCCCGCGGCCCACTCTTCGTTGCCACGAGTGCGCAATCCTTCCTGCGGCAACCTTTCTCCTACGACACTGCGTGGGGCGGTACGGACCGCCTCGACCCGGAGGACAAGCTTCCGGCGAGCTATCCGCTCAACCCCGTCGGCAGGGGATGGGCGCGACCGAAGAACCAGCATCTGGTCCCCGGTCTACCCCTTCCAAACACACAGGCGATAGGCGAGGAAATCCGCTCGCCGTTTGGCGACTACCGGCCAATGAGCTTTGGCCCATACGGGCGGGGGTGGCCGGGCCGCATTGAATTCGGCGGCACGTATGATCAGAACTGGATCGACAACATCTTCCCGTTCCTTCCGCCCGATTTCGACGAGCGCTACTTCCAGATGTCGCCATCCGACCAGCAGATAGAACGTCCGAAGGGCGGCGAGGAGGTGGTACTCGTTAATTTGACACCGGCCGGGCGCGAGAGTTTCCGGCTGCCAGCCACTGGACTTCCGATGACATTGTTCAAGGGGCGCGAGAAAGCCTTTGAGGGCGCTTTGGCGCCCGACACTGTCTTGTTCGATCCGGAGAACAGGCGCTTCTCGCTGGTCTGGCGCATGTCGCAACGCATCCACCGAACGATCCTCGACTTCAGCGAGTGCTGGGTCGGACCGCCGACCCAATCGATGCTAAGGGCGCGGGCCACCGGTCGCACCTACGTGCGCGCGAGCAGTGCGCCCGCGGCGCAGGAGGAAGAGGCATGACCGCCCCGATCGACATCGTCTCGGTTGGAATGGCAACGGCCGTCGGCCTCGACACACAATCCGCCTGCGCGGCAATGAGAGCGCGCCTGGACGGCTTTCAAGAAACGCGTTTTCTGGGACCTGGTAGAGAATGGCTGATCGGAGCTCCAGTACCTCTGCCGCGCAACTGGCTTGGCGAAACGCGTATGGCCCGTCTCGCCGCGGGTGCCATTTGCGAGGCCTTCGAGGCGGCTCCTGAAGCCCGCGGCCAGACTGCGCTTATCCTCTGCCTCGCCGAGGAGGACAGGCACGGCCGCCCCGCTCCCGAAGGTGCCCGTTTGCTCCAGCGCATAGCTGAGATCGTGGAATGTCCGCCGCATGGCCGCTCGAGAATTGTACCCTATGGTCGTCCGTCGGGGCATGTCGCCCTGGAACAGGCCCGCYGCATACTGGCGGCGGATGCAGCGCCCTTTGTGATGATCGCTGGCGTCGACAGCTATCTGACGGCAGAGACCCTTTCCTATTATCTCGCCAGCGAACGCCTGCTGACTGCGGATAATCCAAATGGCTTTATCCCGGGGGAAGCAGCAGCAGCCGTGCTTTGCACCCGTTCACATAGTGGCGCCCTTGGTCTGGCCGGGCTCGGTCTGACCCGCGAGCGGGCCTTCATTTACAATGCGGAGGATCTACCGCTGCGGGGCGACGGCATGACCTCGGCCTACCGTGCCGCACTTCACGAAGCCGGCATTGAAATGAGCCGGGTGGGCTACCGCATCGCTGATCTTGTCGGCGAGCAATACTGGTTCAAACAATCGGCATTGGCGAGCCTGCGTCTGTTGCGTGGCCGGCACGACTTCCAGGACATCTGGTCGCCCGGAGAAAGCCTCGGCAATGTCGGCGCGGCCGCTGTGCCCATTATGATCGGCATGGCCTTCATGGCCGCCCGCAAGGGCTACGCCGCCGGCAATCCGGTCTTAATCGAAGCCTCCAGCGATTCTGGCGCCTGCGGCGCTGCTATCCTGGCGACGAGGGCAGCTTAAATGTCCAACGTCTTCGCCAACGGCCTTGAAATTTCTGGCAGGGCCGTGAACGCCAGAACCATCGCGGTCTTCCCGGACACCTGCTTCACCCCGCCTGAGAACCCGGCAACACCACCCGGCGTGCCCATCCCCTACCCCAGCTTCGGATTTGCCAGCGACACAGAGAAGGGCACGGGCACGGTCAAAATCGGCGGGCAAACCGTCAATATCAAGAACAAGTCAGACCTGTCGAGAACGTCCGGCACCGAAGCAGGCTGTGCCACCAAGAAGGGCATCATCACATCGAACAACACTGGCAAAGAGTATTTCAACAGCTGGTCGAATGATGTGAAATTTGACGGGGAGCCGGTCATCCGCTTCACCGATCTCGCCACCAACAATCATTCCTCCCCAGGCCCCAACACGGTTACATGGCCCCATATGGCCGGATTGAGCGCCGGGGGCCAGGACTGCGAAACCCTGCTCAACAAATATCAGATCCGGCTCCATCAGCATTCGAAGGCCGACTGCCCTGCGGGGTCCGAATCCGAACACTTCGTTCGCGTTGGGTGCTTCCAGAGCAGTCGCAAGCAGAACAAGTCTTTCACGCGATGGAAGGAGTACGACAACCAGACCGCCCCATGCATCTGCATGCGTTCCCGAAAGCACAAGAAAGGGGGCGGGTTTCAGCGCGGCGACGGCAGCAAGAAGGGAACGCCCCACAACTTGAAAACGAACCAAGAAGCCGCATTCTTCCGAAAGGAAAAGAAGCGACGCAGGAAGCCATCGCTGAAGAATGCGATGGAAAAGTCACTCGATGCTGTACGGAAGAACGAACCCGCGATTAAGAACGCGCCGCAGAAGGATGCCGACGACATGATTGAATGCTTGCGGCTCGTAATGATAAACTATCTTCAGGACGTAGTCCGACCGAAGAAGACACAGACCGAACTGAATGCAATGACGGTAGGAAGGTGATGACGGACGATCCAGAGCCGCGTCTCGACGACTACCCCCTTGACGAGATCGACATCGAGGCGATCAACGCCTTCCACCTGGGGAGAAATCTCTTCTCCGTATCCGTGCAACTTAGCGACAAGAACGACGAAGCGGGACGCTCGTTCCTGCTGCTGATGTCGCTCGACGACCAGATTCGCCAAGAAGTACTGCTGGACATCGACGATCTCATTCTCTCGCATGTCAGCCTCTCCGAGAAGGAACATATCGCGTTGCAGGTCGGTGGAACCACCCATCACATTCGCAACGGCACCATTGCGACTGGCGAAGGACCGGAGGCGTTCACGAACAAGCTCTGGCATCTCGACCAAAGGACTGCCTATCTTTATGGAGACGAAGGAACTGTTTGCCTGGCGCAGGGCACCCAATGGGTGCCGATCGAGACACGGACTTCGGCTTTCCTGCGTGCCATGCATGGTCCGACACTTAAGCTCATTCACGTGGCCGGCGATCAGGGGACATTGCTGCGCCTCGATGGCACTCGTTGGCGCCCAGTTCCTCTCGGATTCAACCACAGCATCTCTGCGTTGCAGGTTGCGCGTGACGGCAGCGTATATCTCGGCTGCGAAAATGGCTTCTGTGCCCGGTACGCGGATGAGGAATTAACGGAGATAGCTGGACCGGGTACACAGATATGCTCGATATGCGAGTTCGCTGGAAATCGGTACTGGGGAGATGACGAGTACGGCCTTTACGTCCAAAAAGGAATGAAACTCGTGCCGTTCAGATCACTGGGCTTCGTCTATGCGATGCATGCGACCGACGACTATCTTGTTGCGGTGGGCTGGAAAGAAGTCTTCACGTTTAACGGAAAGGCGTGGTCAGGGATCGAGTTTGGTTATGACGGTAACCTTTTTGTTCGCAGTATCGACATGACTCGCGAATTCATTTGACGAGCGCTGGCGGCGTTCGGCGTCTGCTCAAGCGGACGTCTCCAGAGTCACTTTCAAGTAGCGTCTGACCTTGTCGAGATCGAGTGCCCGAATCCGCAAGTCCGGTGAGCCAGATAGCATCCGCACCACAAACAACTCCCCGGCCTCGTGAAACGAGGCGTACCGCTCCTTGGCAATTTCCAGCCCGGTCTCTCCTGCCACTCGCAAGCCGTCGATATGCGCTTCCAGCCTCTCGATCAGCCGCGCAAGCCGCTCCTCGTCCATTTCGGGGTTTTCGTCCGGATGGAGCAGATGATAGTCGTAGACCGTCCACAGGAATGCCGCCATTTCAGCATGCTGGCGGACGATTTCGCGAAGAACAGGTGCGGCAGGCATCAGTTGAGGTTCACCGATCCGCCACGAATTCGGTTGGCGGCGCTGGCGTGGCTGGTCACATAGGTGCCGCGTATGGTGATATGGCCGTCCTTTTCCATGATGATCGTGGCCTTGCCGCAACGAAGCTCAATACGCTCCTCGCCGGTGATCCGCACGCGCTCGCCGTCGCGAACGACATGTGGCGACGAAGACTTGCGCGCCGGCTCCACGATCTGGCCGACAATCAGTGGCCGCATCGCCTCTCCGCCTTCAAAGAGCAGCGCCACCTCAGCACCGATCATTGCCGATGTGAGGTCGGCCAAGCTGCGCGCAGGCAACGCGGTGTCACGGGGGTTGCCGGGAAAGACGACCAGCGGCACGCCGGCATCGAACCCCAACAACACTCCGATCACCACCCCTTCTATACGTTCCCGAGTCTCGGCCATCTGACTGCCCCTCAATTGTGAGTGATCTTACTGCCTTTCCACGTGACTTCGCTTGAAGCCTTGCCATTGAACTTGCCTTTGGCGTTGACAGAAATATCCTTGCCTTCGATCGTAATCGTGCCATCCTTTTTCATTGAAATGGCCGCAGAGCCGCACTTGATGACGACTGAGTCACCGGCGTCAATCAGCAGATCTTTTCCGATCTTGATCAGCCCGTCCTCACCGACCTCGAGCGCGCTGCCTTTCGCAACTTTCACAACGCGGGCACCGCTGATCTCCGTAGCATCGTCCTCCCCGATCTTCGCGGTGCGTGTCTTGGCGATCTGGCTTGTCTGCCCACCGCCAATGCCGATGCTCTGGTCAGTGCCGACATCCCAGCTGTCGGAAGTTCCGATGTCATGGCTTTGGCTGATAGCGACGCTTACCGACCTGGTCGCGCCGATGGTGTTCATCTGAGCGGCTCCCACCGTTCTGGTCTCTGCGGCCCCGACCGTATCGATCCGCGCCGCACCCACGACGACCGTCTGGACGATGCCGACTGTCTGCGTGTGGTTGGAGCCGATCGTCTCGGTGGAGTTCGCGCCGATGCCAATCGTCTCGTCTGCGCCAACGGTAAGTGAGCGATTGATGCCCACCGTCTCGGTGTCGTTGGAACCGATATTGACCGTGCGGTCGACGCCTACCTTTGTCGTCTTGTTGTTGCCGACGTCCTCATCGAGGTTCACGCCGACGGAATGCTTTGCATTATTGTCGATGCGGTCGGACTGGTCGTGCTGGACTAACTTGCCGCGGTCGTTCTTGATCAGCAGGTTGTGGTCCTTCTGCGCCTGGAAATAAACCTCTTCCGATCCGGCCTTGTCCTCGAAGCGCATTTCGTTCCAACCGCCGCCGCCCGGCGACGAATTCGTCTTCAACCCCGATTGGGTGGCATTTCCCGGCAGCTCGTAGGGCGGCATCTCCTTGCCGTTATAAACCCTGCCGGTGATAATCGGCCGGTCCGGATCCCCCTCGAGGAAGTCCACGATCACTTCCTGGCCGATACGCGGGATCTGGATGAAGCCCCACCCGGCTCCGCCCCAGGTTTGCGAAACCCGTACGAAGCAGGAACTGTTCTGGTCCTTTTTGCCGAGGCGATCCCAGTGAAACTGCACCTTCACCCGCGCATACTTGTCGGTGAAGATTTCCTCCCCTGAAGGACCGACCACCGTCGCGGTTTGCGGCCCCCGCATGATTGGACGAGGCGTGATACGCTGCGGCCGGTAGATGATGGAGGTTGGAGCGACCTGAAGTGCCGCGTGGAAGGTTTCCTCCCCTGCATAACCAGCCGGGCGGTAACCGGGGTCGAACAGGCGATATTCGGCGCGCAGGACAACATGCTCCGTGTTCTGGTCCTTCCGCCGGAAGTTTTCCAGTTTGAAGGTGCAGCCTGAAGCCAGCCCCCGCACAGTACCGCCGGCGGTGATACGCTGATGCGCCGCCTGTATTTCCTCGCGTCTCACCAAGGCCACAGCGTCGCCGCGGCCCACATTCAAATGGGCACCTGGATGGCGGTAGTGCTCTCCCTGTGATTCTGCGTGAGAAAAGGGCTGTGTCGACTGCGCCATGAGGTCGGCGCCCGGCTTGGTGAAATCATAGTCCGTGTGGGCGTAGGCGCCCGGGTGAACGGAACTGGTTGCCACCCATTGCGTGATATATTCCTGGTCCCGCCGCACAGGGTCACCTTCCGCGCGGAACTTGACTGTCGTATAGCCCGGCGCCGGCTTCAGCTTGTTCATGGCGTCGGCGAGGATGAGCGTGTGCTCTCCGTCGCCATACTCGAAAAAATACATGATGCCTTCGTGCTCGAGCAGGCGCTGCACGAAGTCCAGGTCGGTTTCGTCATACTGCACGCAGTATTCCCTCGCCTCATAGGATCCTTGCAGCCGCTTTTCAAACTTCGCCGGCTTATATTTCGAGAATATCTGCTCGACGATTTCCACGACACTCATGTTCTGAAAGATACGGCAGTCAGTGGTGTTGGCGAGCAGCCAGAGCCACGGTCGCAGCTCCGCCTCGTAATAAGCAAAGCCTTCCTCGATCCGCGTCAGGCGGAAGTCTGAAACGAGCCCGCTGAACCACCGCTTGGGATCTCCGGCCTCGCCCTCAACCGAAATTGGCTTTCCAAGCAGTTTGAGCGCGTCGACGTTTTCGTCGGAACTGACGAAACCGACGGTGAAGGCAAAACACCGGCTTATCTCGTCATGGCCAATGAGGTGCGTAAATGTCAGCGTCGCGGGCCCAAGCGGCGTCTGGACGGTTGTCTTGCGTTCTTCAGCCATTCGGAGAGTGCCCCTGTCTCGTGACGCTGGCATTCCTGTATCATGAGCCTAGCACAAAGACCCGCCACCTCGAAAGCCGCATCGGCGTTGCCGAGGCCATACTCTCCGGACGAAGTACCGACGGGGATTGGGTTTTTTACGCGGTCACGCGATGATACCGATCKGCCATCATCACCCAGGCTTTTGCACGGATCGGAATTGGGCGGAGTGCTTTGTGCCTCCATGGATCCGGTCTTGACATACGTAGGCCCGAGCTCGCATGGCGCCATAAAGCCACTCTTTCAGCCCTAATCCTTTTCCCTAGGCGAAGCCGCAAAAATTGCATTACTATGGACGCTGTATTCTTGCCGTTCATCAGGACAACGAAGTCAACAATCTGGGCTTACCTGCCATGACGCAAAGAAGTTCGTGCCTTCGGCCGCAATGGATTTTTTTGATCCCGCTGTTGGTGCTGTTTTTAACGGCGTTCTCGCAGATGGCCCATGCGGAGCGTAAAGCCGCTATCGTGGTCGGGAACGGCGAATACGAATTTGCGCCTTTATCGAATCCAAAAAACGATTCCAAGCTGATTGCCGCAACGCTTACCGAGCTTGGCTTCGATGTCCTGCTCTTCTACGACGTCAAGAAAGCCGCCGTCGGCGATCTCGAGAATGCAATCCGCAGCCACCTGGTCGGTGCCGATCTTTCCATTCTCTATTATGCGGGACACGCGCTACAGCACGAGGGACGAAGCTTGCTGCTACCCGTCGATGTACGGACGGGGTCTGCCAAGGAGGTTATCGATGACGCCATCGCCCTCAATGATCTCATAGACCTCGTCAAGAACGATCCAGTCGGCGTCAAACTGATCATTCTGGACGCTTGCCGCAACAACCCGCTCACCACCGAAAAAGGACTGCAACAGGGCCTCGCCAACATGGAGGCCGGCGCCGGTCAGGTTCTCATTGCCTTCGCTACCGGCGCCGGCGAAGTCGCCTATGACGGCACTGGCGCAAACAGCCCTTATTCTTTGGCGCTCGCCAATGCACTTCAGCAGCCGGGTCTCGACATCTACGACACGTTCAGAACAGTGCGGGGAGACGTGCGCCTGGCCACCAACGGATCGCAGATCCCGTGGATCACGGGATCGATCGAAACCAAATTCGTCCTGAAGCCGGCAGGCAGCGAGAAACCCGCACCCGTGGTTGCGGGCGGTGACGGGGCACTGACGATCGATCAGGTTCTCTGGTATTTCATTCAAGACAGCGCGGATCCAACGGATTTCGAACGTTTTGCCAAGGCGTTTCCGAACAGCACGCTAGCCGCGGAGGCGGTCAAGCGTAGCAGCCTTGAGGTTGCCGAGCTGCAGCAGCGTGGTCTGTTCGTCAGCGGCGCACTTGCCGCCACCCCGATTTCCACCGAGCCGCCACCCTCCAATGAGGCCAATGCAGCTGCTGGGGCGGAGTTTGTCTTTCAGCAGGCAGGCGAGCGCGCCGTGAGTGAGACTTTTCGAATCTGGCCGCGCAAGATGCCTGACACACAAAGCGGCATGAAGTCTCTCGTTACGGATTGCGACCTGTACGCAGCCGATCCGAACGATCCTCAACGCGTGGTACCGGGCGTCACGAACGGGCTGGTGAACATCCGCGACGGGCTACGCTCCTGCGGCTACGCGCTGGCGGCGGACCCCAACAATCCACGCCTGCAGTTCCAGTTGGCCCGCGTCCTCGAAATAGCCAAGCGCTATGACTGGGCGGAACATTTCTACCAACTTGCCGCCACGCAGCAATACAGCGCTGCACTCGTCAATCTCGGATACATGGCCCGTGCCGGCATAGGCCGCGAGGTCGACTACAAGCGGGCTCTCGATTTCTACATGCAGGCGGCACCGCTCGGAAATCTTAGAGCGAGGACGAATGTAGGAACCGCCTACATACGCGGCCAAGGCGTCCCACAGAATCCCGAAGAGGGAATCCTGTGGTACCGACTAGCGGCATCCAGCGGCTGGTCGAATGCAATCACTGCGCTCGGCGACAGCTTCCGGCGCGGCATCGGAGTGAAGAAGGATGATGTTGAAGCGACAAGGCTTTATGCCGCGGCGGCAGATGCCGGCCAGATCGACGCCATGACCAATCTGGGCCGTGCCTATGTCGGCGGCCTGGGCGTCGAGAAGGATGTCAAACGGGGCTTTGATCTGATGATCCGCGCCACGGAAATGGGTAACCAATACGCGCCTCTCTATGCAGCTCGCATTCTCGTCAAAGGCGAGGGCAAGGTTCGTCCCGATGCCAATCGCGCACTTTCCCTGCTGGAACTGTCGGCACGCCGAGGCTTCGAGGACGCCTATCTTGAGCTCGCCAAGGGTTACGCTGCGGGCAGCTTTGCCCGCGGAAAGCCAGATTTGAGGAAAGCATATTTCAACGCGACACTCGCCACACGTTTCAAAGTCGAAGAGGCGGAAGGAACAAAGACCTCGGTGGGCGAGAAGCTAGACGCTGCTTCACGAGAGGAAATCGAGAAAGATGTCGAACTATTCGTTCAGCAGAATGGGCTTTGAGAGCCCGGTGGTAGGGTCATAGTGACATAATTGCACGGAACGCGGGGATGGCATTGCGCTGGATTGTCGAAAGAATTGGCCGGCTCTTGCGTTTCGGGAGGTCGAAGGGCGCCGTCAGGATCGTCGATCCCGCCGCCGCCGGGGACAGTCTTCACTACGTCCTGCGAGACCCAGTTGACGAAGCCAAACCCAGAAGCCTTATTTCCGTCCTCGGTGCCATGCCCGCTAATCTCGCCGAGATTCTTGATACTGCCGTCGAAGCTTGTAGGGCTAATGGCGAATTTCCAGTTATCGTTCTGTCAGAACTGCGTCCCGACCTGACTGCTGCAAGTTCTGCCCCTTTGGAATTTGTCCCAACCCGCAGCCACCTGCCATCACTTTCCCCCGAAATTTATGGCAGATACTCGCGCAGGCGCTGGTCATTGATCATTGCGAAATGGGATATCGCTAGTGAAATCACAATCTCATCGACCATCGAGGAGTTTCTTGCCGATCAGCTCGGCGCGGATGTTTCCATGAGCTCACATTCGAGCAATCGCGGCATGCAGGGGTCGGTCAGCGCGGATGCTGAAGACAAGCTGCTCGACCGCTTTCGCGGCCATGGCGGCTCCATTAACGAAATTCAGGCGCCCCAGACGCCGGCGAACCTCGGTGCGGAAGGCATCTGATAGCGCCAGGTCGAGCGTTGTCGTCACACGATCCGACTCCGAGTATCGCAAGCAAAGACCCAGGCCCGCAGTTTGGGCATAAACGGCGCGAAGTTGCTGATCGTCCATTTCCGGCGCCTGGTTGGGCACGAAGATCGAGGGGATCCCTCCCAGGATGCTCTCATGGAAGCTGTTGTACCCCGCGGTGGTGACAAGAAGATCGATCGCGCTGGCGCACTCAGCCAAGGGGTAAACGCTTGTGCGCAAAACGCTCGGCCATTCCTGCTTGGGAGGTGGCGCCAACGGATTGAGGACCTGTACCGTCTGCACATTCCGTCTGGCCAGATCGGCGAAGATCAGACTGGGGAGATCCTCCAGGTCGAAATTTCGTTGCGACCCCAGTTGTACAGCAACCGTGAACCGGTCCGGGTTGACGCCAAGCTTGGCGGCAGCTTCTCTCCTGGGCAGGCCCGAACCGGGATCCAACAGAAGCACAGGGGGAACAGCAACTGCCCCGGGCATATCGCGGGTCGGACCATGGTCTTCGTCATGCGCAAATTCGCCTGGTTCGATCACCATGTCGAATATGTCCTGGAGGCCCGGCTCGAAATTGTGGGAAAGACGCCACAACGCACGCCGGATCCAGATCCAGGCGAGGTCGCGTCGGCATTCGGCAACGGCAATTAACCCTGGAAACGGCCTGTTTCCATCAAACACCACCGCCGAGGCATCAAACGCCTCGACTGCCGTCACCAGCTCCTGCGCATAAGCCCTGTTCCAGCTTTCATCCGTTACGCCGATTGCCAAACCGGAAGGCGTATAGTCAACAGCATGACCTCGCGCATGGGCCAACGCGGATCCGGCCGATCGAGTAAAGAATATCGGATCCATATCATCGGGCAGCCGCTCTGCGATCGCCATCAGTCGTGTGATATGACCGAGCCCGATGCCGTTTGTCGCGACAAGAAGCACTCGGCGCTTCTTGCCTACACGTCGCGGGGCGGATTCAGGCGTCACACTTTCGGCAGTCTTGCCAGGTGAACAACTGCTGCCCACGGTCCGGCTATTTTCCAGCCAAGAAGGTCTGCGAAGCTCAAGATCATCATAGAGGCGTGCCATGCGTTGCGGATATTGATCGATCGCAAATTTCCTTCGGACAAGCTCCTTGGCGGCATTTGATTGTTGGAGATAGGTCGAAGGAGAGGCAATGAGGCGCTCGATGACGCTTCGCGTTTCTGCAATGTTGCAGTAGACCGCGCCATCTTCGAACAGGCTTTCAAATGAAGGGTCAAGCACTGTCACCAAGCCGCTGGCCATTGCTTCTGCGATACATACCCCGAAGGCTTCCACCCATTGCCGGCTGTGAAAATAGACATAGAAATCAAGGCGTCTGAGAAAGTCTGGGACGCTGTTTCGCGCGAATGGACTGATCTGCCAGTTCGAGCCGATCCACGGCTGGATTGGCTCTGGGACACCGCCCAACACCTTGATGGCGAAATTGGGTGCGTCGGGGTAAGCAGCGCGCAGGTCATCTGCAGAACTGGGCCATTTCGCCGGGTCTCCCCTCGTATGGCGTCCCAAACTCGCGATACCTGCCGGAGCTGATCGCTCGGGTAACGCCCATTCAGCGGCGTCGACCATATTATACAAATCGTGTCGGAGAAGCGGGGGGCTTTCGGTCCCAATACTGTTGAACTGTGACCGGACCTTTGGCCCGACAGGAGCGAACGCGACTGGCACACCAAAGAGCCTGTCCAAGACACGTCCCACGACCGTCAGATCGTATTGCGGAACTCGATTGCCGTCGAACAGAGGATGATGAACCACGCAAACGACGCGGCGAGGTCTTATGCGCACTGGCGAACTCGGCATACGCTCGAACACTGCAGGATGGTGAGCCAGAAGAATGTCGCACGTTGCCTCTTCCGACCCTGTTAGCCAGACGGCATTCGATTGTTCAATTGTGGCGGCCATGCGAGTGTCGAAGACGCCTAACTCGCGGGTGCGCTGTCCGAGGAAGGGCAATAGCCCACAGCTCACTTCCCACTGTCTCGCCGCCTTGAGCTCGGCTCTCAGTGCGCTCGACGTACCGCCAAGAAATCGTGGGTCGGCAGCATGAACAACGTCAAAATGCATCAGCCAACCCCGAGATTATTTGCTGCACCCGGAATACCCTACCCTCAAATGAGCTTGAACCCTGTTTCAAATACCCTGATGCAGCGAGACATTTCCACCGCACTGCTCGCAGCCTCCCGAGGCAGAGAACAGAACGGGCGCTAATAGGCTGATCCGCGGCCCCAGCCCCGTTCGGATTGGGTGTCCAACTTCCGTACTGCAACAGGTTGCCGTTGAACCCCCTTCTTCATCCTTTCGACCGCCAAGTTGCCGTAGCAACTGCGAGGGTGCTTTGCGAGGAAAGCCTGATAGGATTGACGCGTGTTCAGCTTTTGTGCCCGGCGCCAATCGGCAGATTCAGCTCGACTCGGCGGCGCACTTTGACAGTTACGGGCATTAGTTGGCGCAAAGGGTGGGTACGTCCAGGACGGCACGCATGCCGTCAAAAAGACCGAGAAAAGGACGGAAACACGTTTCAGCATGCGAGACGCTCCAATCCGGGATTTAGGCTAAAAACCTACAAGGAAGAGTAGAATAACTGTCGCCAAATAACAAGCTCCGCAATTCGCACCGACGTCCACGCGCCATCCTTTGCGACGAGAAAACTATTTCAGTAGCTCCGAGCTTACGGGCACAAGCTTTCTCGATTAACGCCGTCAAACATCGTTCCTATAGGGCCGGTGAAACCGGCCCGGAGCGCAGTCGCGAATGGCAGTGCCGGGGCGCGGCACTCTCGTGTCGCGGTTCCTTTATAACAACTGAAGCCTATGTGCCTGCCCATGACTGCCCAACAGAGGATCTAGTATGACTGAAAATAGCTCCGCCAATAATTTCCCTCCCGGGTACGAGCTGCCAAAGGTATGGCATTGGGAAAAAGGCAACGGCGGACAGTTTGCCAACATTAACAGGCCCATTGCCGGCCCCACCCACGATAAGCTTCTGCCTGTCGGAACGCATCCCCTGCAACTCTACTCTCTAGCAACTCCGAATGGCGTGAAGGTCACTATCATGCTGGAGGAACTGCTTGCGCTCGGCCGCAGCGGAGCGGAATACGATGCGTGGCTCATTAGGATCGGCGATGGCGACCAGTTCGGTTCCGGCTTTGTGGAGGTTAATCCAAACTCGAAGATTCCAGCACTGATGGACCGTTCTACACCTGAGCCGACACGGGTGTTCGAAAGCGGATCCATACTTCTTTATCTGGCAAGGAAATTTGACGCCCTGATACCACAAGAGCACAAGGCGCAGACGGAGACGATGAATTGGCTGTTCTGGCAAATGGCCTCGGCGCCCTACCTTGGCGGCGGCTTCGGCCATTTTTACGCCTACGCTCCAATGCATATCAAATATGCCATTGATCGTTTTTCGATGGAGGTGAAGCGTCAGCTTGACGTGTTGGACCGTCATCTTGAAGGCAACCGGTTCATGGCGGGCGACGAATACTCGATTGCGGATATCGCAATCTGGCCCTGGTACGGGAACCTCGCGCAAGGAAAGGCTTACGGCGACTCCGGAACCTTCCTTGATGTTGAGAACTATAAGAATCTGCAGCGCTGGACTGCTGAGATCGCAAACCGGCCGGCGGTCAAGCGCGGCCGCATGGTCAACCGGATCAATGGCGATCCTTCAGAACAACTCCATGAACGACACGATGCCTCCGACTTCGAAACGCAAACACAGGATAAGGTAGGCTAGAGGCAGAGGGGCCGTCTTACTCGGTTGGTTGCGAAGGTTTCGGCTGCAGGCGCACGTCAAACCTGCCGATCTTGTTCCTGCGCTTCCAGCCGTGCCCTTCGAAGTCGCTCGCTTTTTTCTTCCCTCTCTCGGCGCTCTTCCTCCACACTCTGGCGAGCGAGGCGCGTCGTTTCTTCGAAAGCATCGAGCCGTTGCTGCCTGCTCGACCTCGAGGATTTTCTGTTGCCGTGCCCTGTCATTTCCATTCTCCTCGCGAGGGGCGTCGTGTCATTCGCACTCCTGAGCCGCGTCCGATGGTATCTAATCGTGCATACATCAGTTGCAGCGCAGGATGCTCGCGCGCCGGTGAATGGATTTTCACCTGCTCTTGTCTGCGCGAGAAAAGAGAAACGTTCTGCTTCACAAACCGTTCAGTGCAGCACCGTACGAGCGCTTTGACTGCGAGATAGGGCGTTCCATCTCGATGAAAATGGCCGCTGTCGAATTCCTCAACCTCGATGAGGCAGCTATGTTCCACGTTCTGATGAGATGTTTGCGGCATTCAGGTCATCGGTGCCAAATGTCATTCGCATTTCATGTGCCGGCTCGGGCCAAGACAGCGATAAAGCGCTTCACCGGCTTTTGACGAATGCAACACAATACCCGTTCAACCGCGGCTTTTCAAATACGCAACAGCCTTGGACATCAGCTTCGTGGCAACGCCCAATCCTCTAAACTCCTGCTCGACCCAGAACCAGAACCACGTAACGCCCATCGCCTCGATCTCGAGGATCCAGCGATCTCCGGTCCTTGGATTGCGATGCGTCGCACTCCTATCGACGCAATTGTCGTCATCAAACTTACCGACGGGTCGGCGTCGGGGCAACCGAGCAACAGTCCAGCGTCAACGCCCAGCGGAAGCGTCGTTAGCCTCGTCCAGGCAGCAACAATCGAAGGAACCGAAGAAGTTGGAAATGGAGATCATTTCGGCTCTGATAGCCACATGCTTGTTGAGGCTGCCAATCACCTCCTGTGCCAACGGGATCAATGGTTTCGGGGGTGATGCAGCAAGTACTGTCACTGACGCAGAACGCCGTGTCGGCAACCCCGCAGCGCGCTAACAAAAGAGGCTCGCCACGAGATACCTGCGGCGAGCCCTTAGCATGTGATGTTGCGCCACGATAACCTACCCGTGACAAATGAAAATCTGACATATAAAGATTAAGCAACTACTAAAATGCAAGCGGGACAAAGTGTTTATGCTCTGCGGCTGAGATCGACCCATCAACCTTAAAAACCACGACGTTCGCGGGGTCCTCACAGCTTCAGGCTTTTCGGCCACACCTCAGCCTGGATGTAGATCCATTTCAAGTTGCAAACCATTTTCAATGGGCGGCTCCCCAACCGGGCCGGGTCATGCGCGCGCCCTTACGGCGGCTGCCTCACTGAGGCCGTCGCCAGACGCCAGGCTGAGGCTTGGGTTTCATTTCCGCTGACCCGCTGATCTGGACCGTATTACGCGACGCGGTATGCCAACCCAAGGCACAAGCCAGAGATGAAAAGTATCAATGCGATTGCGAACTTCGTTCGATCAATGAAGGCATGGAACGACGCCTCGGGAGGCGCTCCGTCGATACTGTCGACGGGTGTCTCCTCTTCTTGTTTTTCAGGATCGCCCTCTAATGGCCGCAGGTCGCACGGAATATCGGCAGTTGAAACGACGACCCGTCTCACGCTGGCCTCATCAAACTTCACAGAAAAGGAAATCTCCTTGCTCTCTTTGATCGTCAGCAAGGCTTTCCGAGCGGCGGCCTCCTCGTTTTCGGCTTCGACAAGTGACGTGTGCATCACGAGATAATGCGGCATTCGATCCCTCTTGCTGTACTGTTCGACGGTGATCGGCAACTCCACCTGCCACGTCAAGCGCTAGAGCGTGATAAAGTGTGCCCCTGACCCAAAATCCGGTTCCACGCCAGAGCGGGTCGAGAATGAAAGATCATTGCGCCTGCCTCGGATGGACTACGGTGCGCTACCTATCGGCGGCCAATGCCGTCGAGGCTTCTCCAGCGTGCTAAGCTTTTAGGTGCTCCCGTCGAAACATCATTTCTTTTCTGCCCCAACCAAGAGCCCAAGACGCTTCGCCAACATATGCGCATCGGCAGGCGCTCGAACTTTAACGTCGTTGTCGAAATAGAGGTAAACATCCCGCCCCTTTTTGGACGGGGAAAGCGGCGCGGTAATCCGTTCCGCGTCAACGGGCTCTTCGCCGCGGGCCCATGCAGTAACCCGCTCCGCCCACGTTTTCAAAGCGTCATCGTAAGAAACGATAAGAGGAAGCTTCCCGCACGCCCATCCACTTTCCGGGCCTGCGAAATATGCGCATCACAAATAACCGAGAACCACGACTGATGATCCTAGTGTTCAATAATGCGACCTAGCATTCGATCTTGGACATTTTCTGGTCCGACTATTAACGCGGCGATCGAAGTTGCGCGTTCCCGCTCGGCGTAGTTATTGATGTATCCCTCTAGCAGAATGACAGGACCCAGCATCTTGATCGTGATGGCAGAACTATCCAGATCGGGGTCGGCGGACATTGCCGCTTCAACGGATGCAATAGTCGCAGCCGAACTATGACCGCTTGTGCAATGCTGTTCATGGCTAAAGCTGTCTGATCCGAACTTCATCGTCTTTTCTCCTTCCGGCTCCCTTAAGAAACAGTCGAAGGATCATTAAGTTCGGGCGTTGGACTTAGGTCTGATTGAGAGGCGACGATCCATCGCTTACCTCCATGAGGCTTAGGGTCAGAAAACGCGAGCGTTGTCAGTGAGGCAATGCTCTAGCGTTTGTGGCGGGCCACACTTGGAGTGGTTCGCATTCGCCTACGCAAGTCGAGAGATTCATTTTAGCGGCAATGAAAGGATGACCTGAGTTAAAGAAATCCTAGAGAATATTGTTTTTTATTTCAATATCTTATCTCGAATACTTCCACTGTTAGGAAAGCTACGCAAGCAGGCTTCCATGGCTTAGTGGCGTCGATAGACTGAAGGCTAAATGGCCGGCCGACCCTCAAGCAGGAAGACTAGCCTTCGCTCAGCCGACTTTGATCGCGCAGATCAAGTTTCGCCGATTGTCAATGCCACGCTCCGCCATGCATTAGAGCCGTGAGATCCAGGACAATGTTGTTGTCCATGGCCGAGAAAATGCAGACTAAAACAGGCAGGGCGCTCGACCCTTGCGGGGAGCGCCCTGCCACCCGGACGACCGCAGGCGGCAGAAATCTGCTCGGCAAGGACCATCGAAACGGGTAGTGGGACGTTATTTGGTGTGCGCCTGTTCTATTTCAAGCTCTTCCGTCCGTTCGAGTTCAAAGAAGTAGATTTGGTCTTCGCCTTTGATCGTCATCACTCCCATGATCTTTCTTTCATCGACGCGGCGGAAATAGTCGACAATCGGCTGCTCGTCATAGACCATCGCCGCACTCTCGGCGCCGGCAAACCGCATGATCCTCAGGCAAGCCACCGGACCACTCGCCTGAAAACCGCGGCGCAGATAGGAGAACAGGATCCGCGCCGCTCCCGTGCGTCCGAGCTTGTGGAAACGAAGTGCCAGGCAAACCGGTATCTGTGCTGGATCGATGGCAATCAGGCGCCGCTCTCGCGTCCAAAACAGTAATGCGTCTGCACGCATGTCCGCCCTAAACCGCTTTCCGAACCAGCCAAGATTTTCCAGCACGCCGTCGAGCGGGTGCCCGGCGGGGATGCCGCGCCCCTGCCACAATCCGACGATTTCGATCGGCTCGACCGGCGGCAGGCTTCGGAATTGCTCAAAGGCGGCGGTTTGCCGTTCTTTCATTCGATGACCTGTCCTTGCTTTTACGCTCTTTCGCCAGCCGTCTGGATCTCGCGTCGCGTCGCGCAGGTCGCAACTCCTCCAGCGTCGGCATCCACCAGCCCCGATCGAGCTCACTCTTGTTGGGTGGTGTTCGTGCAGGCCATGTCGTGACCAGTTCTTCAAGTGTGCCTGCGCGCCACGACGCCCAGACATATTCTACGCTTTCAGTTGCGGGAAAGTAGAACGCGCTGACCGTGGGCCGGTCCGCCAACTCGCCGTCAGTGCCGATGAAACAGACGACTCCGACATGCGTCCCGATCGCGCACGCGAAAGGCGGGCCATCATGTGCGGGAACAGGGTATCGGTTCCGCCGGCGCTCCCGTGTCCTCGCCTTGGACAAGCCCTCTTCTTCCGTTCCCTTGATGGCCTCCCGCCGCGCGCGCCTCGCTTCGGGCTCACTGCGCTCGGAAGCCGCTTCGATCGCCGGCCATCGACTGCGGAGGTCCTCGAACGACCGGTAAGGAACAGTCCATAAGCGGCGATCAACGTCCCAGCGTGCATAAGGGATCTCCCGGATCTCCTTGATGACACTTCGTGAATAGGGCGTCCGGATCTGGAACGTCGCCGTCGCGGCTTCGAGATATCGGCTTTCGATCGGATCGAATGCAAACGCGTCCCTGCCCTTTTCGTCAGCGAATGCATCTGCCTCAGCCTCCACTTCGGCGAACCATCGGCTGATACGCCTTTCCGCAGTACGACCGGGCACGAACCAGGCGTTCAGGCTGTCGCTCCACCGCGCACGAGGAAACGCTTCTCGAAACCGCTCCACCGTTATCCGGTCGTGCGGCAGATCAGTCGTTGCACCGACACGCCAAGGCCGGGTGGCCGTGGTTTTTGCTTCTTTGTCCATGTGCCGTGGCCTTAAGACACAACTGGCAACTCATGCTGGCCGTTTTGCTTTTCCGAGACGCTTGATTGCCTCTTCAAGCGGTCGCTCACCATCACAATAATCCTGCCAGGCTGAGCTTTTCGCAAGCTGCACAGGCACCGTTCGAACAGTGAACCGCGCCGGGTCGAGATCGGACGTCTGCTTGTGCCGAGGTCAGCGGCATAGAGATGGTACCGCCTGGTCGCGCCCGCGGCGACAGAGGCGCGCCACGGCCGTCGCCATGCGATCGTTTCGTAGATAGTCAAGAAAGAAATTTTGCCGCTCCGAAGGCTTTTGGTCATCTTGATAAGATGGAGGTCGGGGGGTATCGCGCGCCATCAGCTGGCAGACATCATGCGCAAATCCTTTCGCTTCCGCCAAGGGCCGTGCGCGCCATCAGTAGTAGGGCGAGACACACGCCTGTCGTGGGCCATAATAGGGCTGGAACGTGTTGTCATAACTCCTGTAGGATCGATAACGCGCATAACACCAGCGCGTATGCGCATTGCCACCGTAATACGCTCTGCGATAGTATCGAGGCGCATAATAAGACGGGCCGTAGTAAGACGGGCCGTAGTAACCCGGGTCGTAGTAGTCAGGTGCATAATAGTTCGGCTGCGCTAGCAATCCGCCGATTATTGCGCCTGCCGCGAGACCGCCGAGCGCCCAGCCCCACCCGCCGTCGCCATGATGATGATAGTATCCGCCGTGGTAGTAACCGCCGTGGCCGCCATGATAGTCCACCGGCTGCGCCTGCGGGGAATCGATCTTCGGGGCGACGATGGTGGGGAATGCCATTGCCGGCGGGACGCTCGTCAACGCCGTCGCAAGCGACACGGCAACGAATGCTAGCCTTTTCATCGGCTTCCCTTCCGTCAACTTTGCAGTCAACCATTATACCGCGGAAAGGACGATGTCGCACTTGATTTCCAGTGGGCGGTGAACGGTCCAGAAGGGCTGCCTTTTACCTCACTGCGACTATGATCGCTCAATGCCAGCATGGCCAGAGCCCTGTAATCCAAAGCGGCCCGCGATCGCGAGAGAAGCGCAGGCGTTGCCTAAAAAGAGCTTAGCTTCTCCCCCTCTGGCATGGGAGATTTCGTCCTGTGCAGGATGCTGGGTGTCCGGTTGCGCCCTGTTTGAGCCGCACCTCTCAAAGATACCACGTCGTGACCGTCATCAGGTCAGCTACGTCTTCACCTTCCAGCCGGGACAGCCCAGAGTAACAAACCCGTCGATTTGCAGAATGCCGGCATCGGCATCGACAACGATATATCCTTGTCACCATACGGTAGGCGGGCCAATGACAGACGATCCGTCACCGCAGTTCAATATTGACAGCCTGGGGGCCTTTTCCTCTTTTATCCGGTTCCGTGTCGAATGAGACTTTCTGCCCCTCGCGGATGGTCTGGATCCCAGACGCCTGAAGAGCCGAGATGTGCAGAAACACATCGTTGCCGCCCCCCTCGGGACTGATAAAACCGAACCCCTTGTCTTCGTTGAAGAATTTCACCGTGCCCGTTGCCATTACAACCTCCCGACTAAGAATACGATCAACATGGAACCGACGTGCAGCCTACGCAAGCGGAAATTTGGGCCTCATCTGCTGGTCCAGAGGCTGCTCTCTGCCAGGATATGTCGCCCGACCTATGACTGCCGAAGGCCCTCTCGCCGCTTCATTGTTGTCGACCGATCGGAAGAGGTTTACGTTTGCGACGATATCGGGACGTGACTTACTGTGTTTTGCGTTGTGGACCAGGCGCGGTCTCTCGGCAATCCCCGCGCATCGTTGGCCCACGACGCAGCTTCAGATTGACCGGCGTCTCGTTTCCAGTTGGGAGGCAACTCATGGGTCAGATGATGAAGGCCGCTGTCGTTCGACAGTTCCGCACCCCCCTGGTGATCGAAGATGTGCCGGTGCCATCTCCGCATCCGGGGCAGATACTCGTCAAATACGAGGCGACTGGCGTGTGCCATACCGACCTCCATGCAGCCAATGGGGATTGGCCGGTGAAGCCGAGCCCACCGTTCATACCAGGGCACGAGGGCGTTGGCTATGTCGCGGCAATCGGCGCCGGTGTCACGAGAGTGAAGGAGGGTGACCGTGTTGGCGTGCCCTGGCTTCACAGCGCGTGCGGCTACTGCCCGCAGTGCCGAACCGGTTGGGAAACACTCTGCGCCTCGCAGTCGAACACCGGATACTCCGTTAATGGCACCTTCGCCGAATATGGGCTCGCTGATCCTGAGTTCGTCGGCACACTGCCTGACCATTTGGAGTTCGGCCCCGCTGCCCCGGTTCTTTGCGCGGGCGTCACTGTCTACAAGGGATTGAAAGAGACAGAGGTGCGCCCAGGCGAATGGGTTGCCATTTCGGGCGTGGGAGGCTTGGGTCACATGGCCGTCCAGTATGCCAAGGCGATGGGCATGCATGTCGTCGCCGCCGACATCTTCGAAGAGAAACTGGCTTTGGCAAAACAGCTCGGGGCGGATGTCACGATCAACTGCACGGCTGGCGACGCCGTCGAGCAGGTTCGGAAGGCGACCGATGGCGGTGTACATGGGGCTCTCGTTACGGCGGTCTCCCCCGCCGCCATGGAGCAGGCCTTTGGCTTCCTGCGATCGCGTGGGACGATGGCACTCGTCGGCCTGCCACCGGGGATGATATCGCTGCCTGTGTTCGAAACAGTCCTGAAACGCATAACAGTTCGGGGATCGATCGTCGGTACGCGCCAGGATCTGGAGGAATCGCTCCAATTCGCGGCCGAAGGAAAAGTCACACCTCATTTCTCCTGGGAGGGTCTCGAGAGCATCAATGACATTTTCCACCGTATGGAAGCGGGAAAGATCGACGGCCGCATCGTCATGAGATTGTAACGCTTGTACCAGCCAACCGGCGGTTCCGATTTTGGACAACAGGGTTCGCAAGGCGGCATTGCGATCGGCAATCTTGCAGGCGGGATCCGTCAGTTGCGAAACGACCTTAGGTAGCTCAGAACCGTGCCGCTGCGGGAGGTTTTCACTCCGACAGCCGGTTCGAGGCATAGCAGAGCCAATGACCTTTGACCCACGGAAAGGTATCGCCATGAACAAGGGCTTGTTGTCTGATGCGCGTGACGGACTATCCAGAAGAGATCTTCTGCTGGTGGCGGGAACCGCCGCCGCGACGATCGCCAGTTACAGCAATGGCGCCAAGTCCGCGTCCCAGCCGGATGCATTCTCCATCAAGGACGTGAAACAAGGCGAGGATATTTTTACCTATATCTCAAGAATGAAGGGCGGTTTTGAACTGACCTTATACCAGCAGGTTATCGGTGCTGCCAATGAGTTCAAGGAAGGAGATCAAGCAATCGGCGTTGGCGCCGACAACGATGCGACGCGACGAAATGCACGCATTCTGTTGACGAATACCAAGCTCGCGGACCTCTACGCGAGACCATTGTTTCAGGATGATCTGCAACAACTCATCTGGCAGACCACCGACCAGGCCCAGTACGAAAAGGTCAAGGACTGGACCATGGGCGAATTGAGGGAATTTCTCCTCGCAAAGCCAGAGGACGAGATTAGGGGTGTCATGAATGGCCTGACCAGCGACACCATCGGCTGCGTGCCGAAATTGATGAGCAATGAAGAGCTCATCTCCGTCAGCCGAAAGATCTTTAACGCAATGCCTGGCACCAAGCTTGGCGCGAAGGGATACATGGGCGCACGCATCCAGCCCAATTCACCGACGGACCATCCCGACGACATAATCTGGCAGGTCTTCGACGCATTTTCGTATGCCACGGGCGACATCGTCATCGGCACCAATCCAGTTGACAGTACGGTCAACAGCGTCGCCACTGTCGAACGTGCGCTCAAGGACGTTGTCGACACCTTCAAGCTGCAGGATGTGATCCCGTGGTGCGTCCTCTCGCACATCGATGTCCAGGCCGAAGTAGGCGACAGCTTCCCCAAAACCGTCTCCACGATGTTCCAGAGCCTTGCTGGAACTGACGATTGTAACAAGATCTTCGACATCACGATTGACAAGATCCTGAAATATGCGCGGGCGAAGAAGGGGCAGCGATATGGCCTCTACTTTGAAACCGGACAGGGCTCGGAATTCACCAATGGGGCGGCGAACGGCGTCGACATGATGGTTCTTGAGTCACGAAAATACGGCTTCAGCAGGGCTGTAGGATTGGAGCTTGCCAAGGTGCAGCCCAAGGGCGCCTGGCTTCACGTCAATGATGTCGCCGGTTTTATCGGGCCAGAGGTTTTCAAGAGCCGCGACCAACTCGTGAGATGCTGTCTCGAAGACTTGGTCATGGGCAAGCTCCATGGCCTTACCATCGGTCTGGACATTTGTACGACATTGCACATGACAGTGAGCCTGGATGACCTGGATTGGTGCCAGGATCAGATCATGCCGGCCAATCCCGCTTATCTGATCGCGCTGCCAACGAAGAACGACCCGATGTTGAGCTACCTCACCACATCGTTTCAGGATCACGTGCGCTTGCGCGAAAAGTTCGGCTTTAGGGTCAACGATGCGATTTGGGACTTCTACAAGCGGCTCGGCGTGGTGGGCAAGGACAACCGCTACACGGCGAATTATGGAAATCCCCTTTGGGTGTACTTCCAATATCGCCTGGCCAAGGGCGACAAAAGATCGCGTGAGCAGGTCTATGCGGAAGGCCGGCAGAAGATGCGGGAGATTGAGAAGCGAGGGGTCGACATTGCCACAGGGCATGGAAGGAACAGATGGGATCTCAATCAGACGCTTTCGACCAAGGTCAATGGCTTGTACGAGGATGCGAAGCAGTCCCTCTGGACCGAATTCACGCCCGAGTTTATCGCCGGCATTCCCGATGCCGTTTCAGTGCACACACAGTCCAGGGATCGCAATGACTACATAGCCCATCCCATGAGCGGCGAGATGTTGAACGCGGAAGGATTGCGGGACGTCGAAAGACTGAGAGATGCCTGGGGAGAGGATATCCCTCAAGGTCAGATCGTCATTTCCGACGGACTAAATGCAAAGGCCATCATGGATGATGGACATCTTGCGCCCTATCTCGAGGAGATGCGCCGGCTGCTGGCCACAGCTGGCGTCGCAATGAGCAACAAGAACATTGTTGTTACCAGCGGAAGGGTGAGAGCCGGATACAGGATCGGCGAGGTACTTTTCGCAAGGGCAAATCCCAACAGCTTCCGAGGGATTCTTCACATCATCGGCGAACGGCCAGGGACGATGCACCACGCCTATTCGGTGTACATTACTGTCGCCAAGGGCAAACGATGGTCCGAAAAGGATATCGATCACGACATCACCAGGCTTGTCAGCAACGTCGCGGACACGGCCCTGCCGCCCAACGAAGCCGCCAGAGAAACACTGACCATCATCAGGGAAATCGTCGGACGGAATGTAAACGGCAGCCGTCGCTACGGGGAATAGAAAGGCGGTGTACGGGTGCTCCTCTCCCCGTTATCAGGGCCGCAGGTCCAGACCCGATCAATCGATCCTCCGGCCCACGCGCACCAGGTGTTCGTCCGGATCGGACACTGCGAATTCGAACATGCCCCATGGCTGCTTGACTGGTGGATAAAGAAGCCTGCCTTTTAGCCGGGCCGCCAGTTCTTCGACATCGTCGGCGTAGAAGTAGATGCCGAACGGGCTCTTGCCGGGAACGAGCCAGTCCTCGGCCGCCTTCGTCAGGTGGATTTCGGCGCCTCCGTCGTCCGTCAATATCACGTAATCGCCGTAGTCCTCAGAATCCGGATCGCGACGGAAGCCCAGCAGGCCGTAAAACTCTTCGCTCGCAGCGAGATTGTTGCAAGGTATAACGGCGACGACCCTTCGCTTCTCGGACATAGATAGGCTCCAGCTTGTTGCGACCGATATCCGAATAGCACCCGGAGGCCCTTTTGGGAAAAGCTCGAAGCCAGCTCCAATGGGCGGCAATGGACATAAGCGCGCCGACTGCCATTTTATGGATCGGTTCGCCAATTTCCCCCGGTGAACCAAATCAGGACGTGCGCGAAACAAAGGACGGTCACAGGATACCATCCCACGCGGCGCCTTAGACCACCAGAGCTTCGCCTCTCCACCGCCTCTCTGGCACGCAGAGTGTAACCAGACTTTACTTCACCAGGTTGCGCGCAATCTGCACAAGCGCACCGTCACTGGCATCCGACGTCTCTGTTTGATTACCAGCCTCAAGCCAGCAGACGTTCATAACTGCCAGAATATCCTCATCCGATTGATCCACACCAGCCGCGTCAAAGTCTCTTCGGATGATGGCAAGGATATCGTTGCGGTTGACGTCAACCGCCCCTCGGGCAAGCTCATCCGAGTATGCTTTGGCATTTTCTTCGGCAAGCGCCAGTTTTTCCGCCGCCCACATGCCAACCAGCTTGTTGCGCCTCACCATTCTCATCACATCTATCCGAAGGCTAGCCATCGAAAACCCTCCGTTGCGTGTCTGCCTGCATCATATCCTTGTCTGCGATCCCGACAAAGACGATGAATGGAACTGGCCCTTGAATAATACGCTGCGTGCTCGGCGAACTTTATCTGGACGCAGCGCCAGCTGAAGGCTGGAATGGCGGCTTTTTTCGTTGCCGTTTCTTTGATGTCCAAACGCTCTCCTCGCCCCGCTTGTGCTCAGGCGGGGCCCTTTTGCATGACCAACCTGATCCGATGCCAGAGGTTTTGATTACACTCGCGATCACCATCGCCGCGTATCGTTATACCGATGGCCCGAAGCCACAACAGCCCTCCCTGGGTCGGCGGTGCGGATGACTATCTAAGCCTGATCCATCAGCGTTTCTGCCTGAACAGGAGTGCGTAATCCGCACACTGTGAACCCGTGGCAGCCTAACGCAAACAATTGTCTTCGGGCAGCAAGATTTCGACCGGTCGAAAACGGTACTGGTTTTGCGCGGAGACGAAGTAATTGAGTGTCAATGCACACGGCAATGCGACCGGAGGGCTGGGATCTGGTTGCATTGCCGGTCGTACTGCGGCCGGATGGGTGCTTCCGTTCAATCAAAGTGCAAATTGCAAAAGTGCCCCCGTGCAGAACGGCTGACGGTCGAGGATGCGGCCAATGTGATGCCCCGAGGAGACCGGGAAGTCTCGCCATCGCGCCCGCCCGCAAAAACGCCTCTGGAGGAGGAACTGATGTCAGTGAGAACGCTGCGGGAAGAATTCGAGCACCTGTCGCGCTTCGTGTGGGTGTCGTGGAACAACAGCGGTCGCGAGCAGGCTCTGCTCGTGGCCCGCAGCTTCGCCGCCGACTTCCCCTCGGTCGGCACGGCCGAAGACTTCATGCGCCGCGCCGAAGCAATGCGACAGGAGCCCGGCAGGCTGACCCAAAGCTCGACGCAACCGCCCTCCACGCTGTCCGCCATCTGCGCGAAAGCAACGGAATAGCTGGGCCATTGCGCAAGCAGATCAGATGGCGACGTCGGCGCCATGCGACGAACGGCACGTCACAAGGGCCGACTGGCATGTCGCACGTATGTCACCGGGATGAATGAGCCTGACGGGAACGAGACGTGCGGTCCGAGTTTGCGTATAAAAAGAAGAGCATCATGCTGTTGCTTCGACTGTCGGGATTTGGACAGGAGCGCGCCGAAATTCAAGCGGGCTCTTGCCTGTCCAACGGCGGCAAGCGTGACTGAAGGAGCTCGGATGGTGAAACCCCAACAACCAGGCAATCTGGGACGCCTGAAGATCGTCTTCGAGGTAACGCATCGCAAGCTCACGGCGCATTTGATCCAGGACCTCACTGAAGCTTAGGCCCTCGGCCGCCAATTTACGAGCAAATGTCCTCTCGCTCAAACCAAGTCGTTTTGCAACGGTTCCTATGGACGCCTCGGCATGCGGCAACAGAGGCGCAATATTGTTTTCCACGATCGTTCGGAACCGGCTGGTATTGGCCATGCGGGTTGTCATCGCCTCGTCGCACATCTTCAGTATCAGTTCGTTGAGAAATGGGTCGTCTCCAACGACCGGGAGCTCCAACGTTCCGGCGTTGAAAATGATTTCATCCGTTTCTGCTCCGAATTCAACCTCACATCCAAATACTCGCCGGATATAGGTCAGGTCGCCAGTTCTATGATGAACAAATCTCACCTTGTGCGGCGAAAGATCCCGTCCGACGAGTTTGCGGCAGAGGCGCACAAGGGCAAATAACAGCAACTCCATGTTGTGCTGGTCGCGATGCCTCTGCACCCCCGTGTAGGAGACTTCGACAGAACATGCGGGCTTCTCCTTAAGCCGCACGACGAGTGCCTCGTTTCCAAGGCGGACATATCTTCCAAGGCGCGTGAAAGCGTCATTCAGATCGTGTGACGAGGCCATCACGTAGTAAAGCATCCCCATTTCACGCAAGTCGCATTCCTTGGCCAAGGCAAGACCCATCCAAGCATTCTTCGAAACATGCGCGACCAACTGCAGGAAATGCATTTGCGCGGTGACATGAATTCGCCGGCGCTCTGCGATCGCTGCGCTTGAAAGGCCAGACCGCGACAGCAAAGGCGCAACCTCAATCCCAGCACGTTCCAGATGCTGAACTGCCAGGCGCGTGGCCAGTCCCCATGAAGTTGGTCCATTGATCAGGTTTTGAATGTCAGGTTCGCGTTGCCCGGCCATGAGCGGTGTCCCCCCCGAAGCTGTAATGCTACCATTGTTTGTTCTTGTTCGCAAACTTCAACCGGTGGCATTTCCGTTTTCTCGCACCTGAGAAATGTGGCAGCTGCCCGCAAATTAATGTCACCAGATCACAAGCCGAACGCTTCTCAACGCAATATAACCGCCGACAACGGGTAAATGTCGATCGCACGATTGAAACGCCGCCTCACAGTCGAGGGGTACCGGTTTCGTGCGCTGCTCGTGGGTTGGATTGATAGATGCATCTGGCAGTCCATCAGTTTTCCCGGCGGACCAGGTGGGGGGTATGGTCGCCGCCGGGATGTCGCCGCCGCTCGTGTCGTCATCGCAGCGTCCACGGTGGGGCGTTCTGGGAGGAACGCGCAGACCGAGTGGCGGCGGCTCCGAAGCACCCCCAATCGACCGCGAAGCGCCCGACAGCATCCATTTTCGTCCGCAAACAAACGGCAAAGTGCGATTACGCGACCGCCTGCGCACTAGTAATTTCAACGAGCGACCCGCACATGAAAGCTGCTTCTTCCGAAGCCAGGAAGGCAACCCGCGCCGCGACCTCATGAGGATGAGCACGGGCAGATGCTAGAGGCGATCCGTGAGCGCAACGTCGAACTTGCCGATGAGCTTGCGCATGCGCACACCCGTCAGTTCCAGCAGAATTTCATCAACTTCATGCGCGAGAACCACACGACCGACGTGGCACTGGGGCCACTCAAAGCTGCTGAGTGATCACGACGATCTCAAGCATGGCGGCTATGGGACCGGGTCATAATATGACGCATCCGCCGGCATCATGTGTTCGCAGCCCGCAAGCCCAGGAGCTTGTCAGCACCGCCCCTACGTCATGGCGTGACCTGTTTGCCATAGAGCCTGCTTGCCCGCAGCAGACGCTGCGAATACGGATGCTCGACCGCACCTTGCCGCAAGCGCTCGATCTCGACTTGTTCAACAATTTCGCCAGCTTCCATGATTGCGACCCTGCTGCACATGTGGGAGACGACGGCCAGGTCATGGCTGACGAGCAGATAGGTCAGGCCGCGATCTCTCCGCAGATCGTCCAGAAGATTGAGAATTTCCGCCTGGACCGAGACATCAAGCGCCGAGGTCGGCTCGTCGAGAAGCAGAACGGCCGGGTCAAGAACCAAGGCGCGGGCAATCGCAACACGCTGGCGTTGCCCACCAGAGAGCTGATGTGGGAATCTGTAGCTGAGTGACGGGTCGAGCCCAACCGAGCGGAGAACTGCATCGACATCAATCGAATTGGTAGCAAGCCCCTGATTACGGAGCGGCTCCTTGATCTGCGAGCGGATCGTCATGCGGGGATGGAGTGATCCGTAAGGATCCTGAAACACCATCTGGACGCGCCGGAAAAATGGCCGGTCGCGCCGGCGGTCCAGCGTTTCGCCGTCCAGTCTGATCCGTCCCTCGTATTGCGGATTGAGGCCGGACATGGCGCGTAGAACGGTTGATTTTCCACAGCCAGATTCGCCAACGAGCCCAAACGCGGCGCCCTTTCCAACAGCAAGGCTGAGATTTTTGACGACCGGCCTTAGGCTGGCGCCGAAGCGGACTGTGAGGTTGCTGATTTCAATCACTGCGGCAACTCCAGCACGTTGTCATTTAACCAGGCCGGGTCACGCTTCAGGATCGGCAAGCGGGTGGGCGGATTGTCGATCGAGGGCAGAGATGCAAGCAGACCCTGCGTATAAGGATGTTTTGCGGATTCCAGTTCGCGGGCCTTGAGGACCTCGACGACCCTGCCGGCATACATGATAAGGACACGGTCGCAGAAATTTCGAACGAGGTTCAAATCGTGGCTGATGAAAATCAGACCGAGGTTACGGCGCGCAACGAGCTCATCCAGCAATGCCAGGATTTCAAGCCGCACCGTGACATCAAGCGCCGAGGTTGGCTCGTCTGCGATTAAAACCTCGGGCTCGGCAATCAGCATCATGGCGATCATCACGCGCTGGCCCATGCCGCCCGATATTTCGTGCGGATAGAGGCGAGCCACCTTTTCAACATCTCGGATCTTGACCGCATCCAGCATCGCGAGCATCTGCTCGAAGGCCTGTTTCGCCGTGGCTTTGGGATAGTGAAAGCGATAGGTTTCGGCGATCTGCTCGCCCACCCGCATGACCGGGTTCAACGAATATTTCGGGTCCTGCAAGATCAACCCGATCCGCCGTCCTCTGATCGTCATCATCGCGCGCTCGTCGGCCTTGAGCAGATCCACGCCTTGAAAGGTCATCTGCTGAGCGCTGACGATTGCGGTCGGTGGCAACAGTTTCATTATCGCGCGACCAACCGTGGACTTTCCCGATCCGGACTCACCAACGATGCCGAGTTTTTCCTGTGCGAGTGAAAAGGTGACGCCGCGCACGGCCCTCACTGTTCCGTGCCCGAAGGCGATCTCGAGATTGCGAATATCGATAAGTGGCGCACTCATTGCGAACCCCTCGGATCAAGAACGTCGCGAAGCGCGTCGCCGACGAGGTTGAACGCAAGGCTGACGAGGGCGATTGCAATGCCGGGTGCTGCAATGACCCATGGGCTGTCGAGCATGAATTCGCGGCCGGTCGCTGCCATCGCCCCCCACTCGGGCCAGGGGGGCTGCGCGCCAAGGCCAAGAAAGCCGAGGCCGGCTGCCGTAATGATGATGCCCGCCATATTCAGTGTCACGCGCACAATGACGGAGGGTATGCACATCGGCAGGATGTGACGGGTGATGATCGTTGCAGGCGTTGCTCCCTGGAGCCGCACGGCGGCGATGAAGTCGGCCTTTCGCAGGCTGAGCGTTTCTGCGCGCGCAAGGCGTGCAATCGGTGGCCAGGCCGTGAGCGAGATCGCGATGATGGCATTGGTAATGCCCGGACCAAGTGCTGCCGCAAACCCGAGCGCCAGCACCAACCCCGGAAATGACAGGAAGATGTCGGTGATGCGCATCAGCACTTCATCGACAATTCCGCCGAAATAGCCCGAGCAGGTACCGATTAAAAGTCCCATTGGAGCGACGATGACGGAGACGAGAATAATGATATAGAGCGTCGTGCGGGCGCCGTAGACAATACGGGCGAAGACATCCCGGCCGAAATTGTCGGTCCCGAGCCAGTGCTCCGCGGATGGTGGCGAAAGGCGTCCGGCCATGTCCTGGACGATCGGATCGTAAGCCGTCAGGAGTGGCGCGGCGAGCGCAACAAGGATCAAAAGGACAATGATTGCCAACCCTGCCAGGCCGAGCGGGTGAAGGCGAAACTTCAGCCAGCCCTGATGGAATTGCTGCGCGCTCGATTGAAACCAGCCCTGGGGTTCGGGCGCGCGCAGCCATTTGCGAAAGCGGCTGCCGTCGATGCGGTCGGCTTGTTCTGTGGACATCGTCATCGGCGTCACCGTGTTCGCGGATCAAGGATGCGGTAAAGCACATCCGAAAGGATGTTGATCGTCAGGAAGACGGCGCCGATTGTCAGCACTGCTCCCATCACGACGTTCATGTCATTCATCTGAAGCCCACGCGTCAGATACTGGCCAAGTCCCGGCCATCCGAAAACGGTCTCTATGAGCACTGCGCCTTCCAGAAGGCCCCCGAAAGTCAACGCCATGATCGTCAACAGCTGCACGCGAATGTTCCTGAAGGCGTGGCGCCAGACGACCTTGCGGCGCCCGAGCCCCTTTGCCCTGGCCGTGACGATGTATTCCTGACTGAGCTGCTCGAGCATGAAGCTGCGCGACATGCGGCTGATATAGGCCACGGAATAGTAGCCAAGGATGGCGCCCGGAAGGATGATGTGACCAAGCGCACTCTGGAACACGTCCCACTGCCCCTCGACCGCAGAGTCGATCAAAAGAAAGCCGGTTATAGGTGTGACGAGCCCCTCATAGAATACGTCGACGCGTCCCGATGCGCCGACAAGCTGAAGCTTTGCATAAAAGACGAAAAGCGCCATCAGGCCGGTCCAGAAGATCGGAATGGAATGACCGGCCAGCGCAACGATCCGTGCAACGTGATCAATGACGGTGCCGCGCCTGACGGCAGCGGTGATGCCGAGTGGTACACCGACGAGCGCTCCGACGATCATGGCGATGACTGCAAGCTCGATTGTCGCAGGAAAGATCGCCAATAGGTCGGTGAGGATCGGCTGTCCGGTCGTTGCCGATGTTCCAAGGTCGCCTGTCGCGACCCTTCCGACATAGCTCAGGAATTGCACGAGGATCGGCTGCCCTAGTCCCAGCTCGTTGTAGACACGATCATAGACCTCCTTGCTGACCTCCGGCCCGGTGATGGCAAGCACCGGGTCGGCGGGAAGCAACCGCCCCATCGAAAAGGTAAGAAAGAGCAGGCCGAGCAGCGTGGTCACGATCGCCACCACGCGCCCTGCCAATCGTCTTAGAATGATTGCGAGTGGATGCGGCGCGACATAGGCCACTTCTTCTTCGCTAAAAGTGCTGTCGGACTTTCGCTTGGATACTAGATCGGCATTCGCCACGACCCCTTACTCCTTGGTTACGTCGTGCCAGCGCGTCGACCAGGTCGTGTGGCCGTGGTAACCCTTGACTGCGGCACGCATGACATAAGGGTCCGTCCGCTGGAAGAAGATGACGAGCGGGGCATCCATTCCGGAATAAACGCTATCCATCTTCTTGAAGATTTCCGTGCGTTTGCCGGTGTCGCGTTCCTTCATCGACTGATCGACGAGCGTGTTAAGTTCGTCCACCTTCATTCCGGCCCGCCATAGATAGTAACTCCCTAGACGTGCCTCATCGCTGTTGTCGGGATTGTAGGCGTACTGGGTGGCAACAGCGAAGGGGTCGGGAAGACGGGCTCCCGAGTTTCCGAGCAGGACTTCGTATTTCCGCTCCCTGAACGCTGGCGTGAATTCGCCAGGCACGAGATCAAGGTCAAGTCCGGCGACGCGCGCACTCGCCTGCAGCGCCTCGGCAAACGGCAAGGTTGCCGCTCCGGACGGATTGAGGACCTTCTTCAATCCATTGGGATACCCTGCCTCTGCAAGCAGTTGCTTGGCTTTGGCGGGATCGTAGTCATAGCGGGACGCCGCTTCATCGGGAGCGCCAATCATCCCGCGCGGGATCATCGACTGCCACGGGAAGCCCGTGTAGCGCATGATATTGCCGGAAATCGCCTTCCAGTCGAACGCATGTTGGAAGGCCTCGCGAACCTTGGGCTTTTGAAGATCCGGATCTTTCTGATTGAGGGCAATGTAGTAGAAGCCGAGGCCCGGAACGTTGTCGATCACCATCTCCTTGTTGTTGGACAAGGCATCGAGATCGCCGCTTGCCAGATATTGCCCGACATCGACGTCACCTGCTTCAAGCTGCAGTCTGAGATTGCCGGATTCGGGAATATGACGTGCAACAACTCGCGCCATGGCCGGGGCACCACCCCAATAGGCCTTCTGCGCGTTGAAGATCGCAACATCGTTTGGACGCCATTGAGCAAGCGCAAACGGCCCGCTTCCCGCCGAGTTGGCCGACAGCCAAGCGCCCCCAAGGTCGCCGTTCGCCTCGTGCGACAGTGCCGTCTTCTTGTCGACGATGCCGATCGACGATCCGGCAAGGGAATAGAGTACCAGATCCGTATTGACGGGTCGTGGAAGTTCAATCTCGAGCGTGCGTTCGTCCTTGGCTCGTACAAGCTTCTCGACGTTGTCAGGCGTAAAGCCCCATAGCGCGATATCGGTCGAACCGACCTGACCCATCTTGATGACGCGTTGGATCGACCAGGCAGCATCTTCTGCCGTGACAGGATTGCCACTTTGGAAGACAGCGTCGTCGCGCAACGTCAGGCTGATGACCTTGGCGTCGTCCGACACGCTCCATTTCGTCGCGAGCATCGGCTTCAACGTTTTCAGATCGTCCGGCGACAACTGCACGAGATTATCGTAGAGGTTGGAGATCAGTTCGGAGACTGTCCGCGCATTGTTCTGCGCCGGATCAAGCGTTCTGATGCCGGTCAAATTGGTACCGATCACCAGCATGTTCGGCGGGGATGCCGCAAGTGAAGGTTGCGCGACAATCAATGCGCTGGCCATTGCGGCCGTTGCCAACAGGTTCCTCAGCATTTCAAGACCTCCCAATCTTGGGGCGTCAAATCGCCCTGGCTTAATAGATGAATGTCGAACTCAGCCCGCCGCCCTCGCGTCGACCGGCGCTTCATGCCGCTGGATGTCGCCGGCAGCCTCCCACGCGCGAAGCAGGCGAAACAGTTCTTCACGATCGCTCTCGTCGAGCATCGGCAATCCCGGCACGCGAACCGGACCGACGTTCAGGCCGGAATGGGTTACCGCCTCCTTGACGACCGTCACATTCGCACCGTTGCGGTATTTCGTGCGCATGCGTTCGAACGGCTCGAGCTTGTTGAGGATGGCGCGAGCACCGTCGTAATCACCGCTGGCAAGCGCTTCGTGCACTGCAAGCGAGAGCTTTGGCGCAACGTTGACGAGTCCGGAGGTAAAGCCCCGTGCGCCGGCGGCGGTAAACGACAGAGCCCAGCTTTCAGCGAGGCCGCAGACAAAGAGGGCGCCTGCGGGATCGGAGGCTGAAATCGCCCGCGAAAGCAGCATTAGATCCGGTGTCGCGAACTTGATGCCGGCGATGTTTTCATGGCGGGCAAGGCGAACCATGTCTTCGACATTAAAACCGTCGGCTCGCACATAGGCGATCATTGGCAGGGGCGAAGCATCCGCCAACTTGCAGAAATAGTCGATCTGCGCCGATGGTGCCGCAAAGGGATCGACGGGCTGATGCGCCATGACGGCAGATGCGCCGATCGCAGCTGCGTCCCTTGCCATTCGGACTGCCTCGCGCAGTGATCTGCCGATCGCGGCCGTCACCGGCGCCTTGCCATCGACACCTGTGACCGCAGCCTCGTGTACGCTGCGGATCTCCTCCACGGTCAAGGCATAGAACTCGCCGGTGTTTCCAGCCGCGACGATGTTGTGGATGCCAGCCATCGCCACCCGGCGATAAATGATTGCAGTCGAACGGGGTTCGACCTCACCGTTTTTGTCATAGGCCGTTACGGGAACGCCGGACACGCCCGTCAGGGCCTGGCGCATGGTTGCGATGCTCATCTTCTCTCCCCTACCTGTCGATCAATTCGCGAAGCGGATAGGCGCCAGGCGCTCGCCATCAACATCAAGAGCAATGGCGGTACCGGCCTCGAAACAGCCACTCCGGTCAGTCGGCTCATCAATCGACTCCCTGGAACATTCGAGCGCGTGCGTTCAGGATGTGGCGCTTCATCGCGTCGTGGGCCTCGGCTTCGTTCCGCGCAAGGATCGCCGCCACGATCACCGCGTGCTCATCCTGGACGCTGCGTATCTGCGCAGGCGTGCGCTTGAGACTAAGACTTCGCGTTACGGAATGACCGACAGCAAAATGTGGCCTGAACCACTCGCGGACCGTGATGTGGAACTGGTTTCCGGTGGCAATGGCGATCGCGTCATGCAGCGCCTCATCCTCATCGGCTCCAAGCTCGCCATCGCGCAAGCATTCCTCGATTGCCTGCAGTGCGGCCATGATCCGCTCCTTGTCCTCCGGCTGCCAGTTGCGGGCGGCAAGCTCGGCTGCCTCCGCTTCAAGACCTGCGCGAAATTCGAAGAAGCGCTGAACGTCGGCGAGCGATCCGACCGGCACCATCTTCAGCATCGATGAGTCCGGCCGCTGTCGGACATAGGAGCCGGAACCCTTGCGTGAGACGACTAGGCCATCGGTCCTCAATCGTTCAAGTGCTTCGCGCACGACCGGCCTCGAAGCACCGAACATGGCGGCAAGCTTCGATTCCGGCGGCAACCGTTCGTTCACCGGAAAGTTTCCGTCTGCGATCATCCCGACGATCTTCTCGTAGATGATGTCGCTGAAGCGGGTTGCACCCTTGCTAGGCTCCATGGCGGCGGAAAGTTTCGTCATCGTCCCTTGTCTTTCCTCCAGACCGCAAATTCCGCAGCGGTGCCCTCGTTGGGCGGATAGAGACCAAATATCCCCTGCCCGGCGCGCACCCGTTCCTCGACAAAATCCTCGAAAACGGTTTGCTCGAAAGCCTCGTTGGCGACCTCTTCTGCCATCGCAGCCGGGATGACGACCACGCCTTCATTGTCGCCAACCATGAGATCGCCCGGATAGACGGGCACATCACCGCAGCCAATCGGTTGATTGATATCGAGGGCATGGTGGCGCACCAGGTTCGTCGGCGCCGAGGGTGCTGCGTGATAGGCTGCAAACGGCAGGGAGGCAATGTCTGGCGTGTCGCGAAAACCCCCATCGGTAACAACGCCTGCCGCACCGCGCTTGAAGAGACGCGTAATCAGGATTCCACCGGCAGAAGCGGCCGAATGATCCTTGCGGCTATCGATAACAAGCACGGCGCCTTGCGGGCATTCTTCGATGGCGCGGCGCTGCGGGTGATTCAAATCGCCAAAGACGCCGAGATGATCGATGTCTTCCCGCGCAGGAATGTAGCGCAGCGTGAAGGCAGGCCCGACCAGGCGAGGCGCTTGCGGATTGATCTTGTGAATGCCGCGGATGAAGACATTCCTCAAGCCGCGCTTCATCAACACCGTCGTCAGCGTTGCGGTCGAGACCGCTCCCAATTTGGTTCGCACAGCATCTGACAGATTCATATCCTCATGCCTTCCTGGGCGGTCGTTTAGAGATGACAGCGGGCGTTTCCTCACCACCATCGCTACAAAATCTGTAATTATCTGTCAACTCTTGTAATTATTTGAAACCATGCCTATCGTCAGCACCGGCGCCAGGGAGAGCGCTTTGAGGCGGGGCCGGAGCTCGTCCTGCCGTCCGCCTTTTGGGCAATGTGGGAGGAAGTGATGCGGAATCAGTCTGCGCGACACCGTCGGGCGCGCGATCCCTGGAGAGCATGCCGGAGTTTGCCACCTTGACGGACATGCCGAGGGATCAGACGGGAAAGCGCTGCATGCTTGTCGAGGTCACGAAGGAGACAAGGCCTGCAGCGCCGCTGTTTGGCGTCGGACAATCAACCCCCTCATAGCGCGCCTCGATCCGCGGAAGCGGGATCGCTTGCGGCATCTTCGCTGCATCTAACAGACATCTGAGGCACTGGAGTTTCTTACAATGAAGATTACCGGGATCAGAACCTTTCTCATGCATGCCGGCCAGCCCGATCCCTCCAAATGGGCTTCCGATGAACGGTCAGGCGATGGCGCCTCCAGGCTGCCAGGCACAAGAAACTGGCTGTTTTTGAAAATCGACACGGACGAAGGCATAACAGGTATCGGCGAATGCTCCGGATGGCCGCGTGTCATCGAGACCGCGATTCACGATCTTGCGCCGCTCCTCATCGGCGAGGACCCGGCCCATATCGAGCGGCTATGGCAGAAGATGCATGTCGCCATGATGGGTCACGGCATGTTGGGAACGGTTGGCGCCGGCGCCATGACCGGCATAGACATGGCACTGTGGGACATCAAGGGAAAGTCGCTCGGTGTGCCAGTCTGGATGCTGCTTGGCGGCAAGGTTCGTGACCGGATTCCGATCTACTCCCATGCAAACACGCCCGAGCGGGCACTTGCCGTCAAGGAACGCGGGATAAAGGCGATCAAATGCGGCGGGGTTGCCGACCCGGTGCGCAAGGTTGCCGCATTGCGCGAAGCAGTCGGCAACGAGATCGACATTGCAATCGATCTTCATGGCCCGCCCTGGCTAACACCGGCCGATGCCTGCCGACTGGTCAGGGCGCTTGAGCCTTACGAACTCTTCTGGGTCGAGGATCCGATCGCACCGGAAAACATCGATGGCTACCGACGCATTCGCGATGCCGCCCACGTTCCCTTGGCAGCCGGCGAACGTTCGGCGACGATTTTTGGAGAGCGCGAACTGATCGAAAACGAACTGGTCGACATCATCCAGCCCGATACCGGCCGGGCCGGTGGCATTACGCAGATGAAGAAGATCGCGGCCATGGCCGAGGCCCATCACATCCAGATGGCGCCGCATTCAGGCTCGCTCGGTCCTGTCGCCGAATACGCCGCGTTGCACGTGCTGGCGGCCATTCCGAACGCGCTCATCCTCGAACGCATCGATGACGATTGGGACGGTCGAAAGCTGACGATTTTGCCCCATCCACAACAGGTCGGCGGATCGATTGCCGTCCCGGACGCGCCGGGTCTTGGTTGTGATATCGATGAAGCGTTCGTGGCGCGCTTTCCTAGCGGCGGCAACGTCTCCGTGCCGGTGCCCGAGAGTGCCGGCTCCTACAATCCCGGAACTTATAACGAGCATCTTTACGTCCAGACGCGCCTGTCGCGTCACCGCTATTTCAATCGCTAGAAGGAAAGAGAAATGAAGATCGACCGCATGCGGGTGTTCATGACCCGCGACAAGGACCGTCCCCGCGTCATCGTCGCACTCGACACCGACGACGGTCTGACGGGCTGGGGCGAATGCTACAACCACGGTCCCGACAAGGCGCTCCCTCCCCTCCTCGACTACCTCTATGGTTTTCTGTCCGGTCAGGATCCAACGCGTGTCGACTATCTGGTCAATCTGTTGATCCAGCAAAGCCGGTTCCCACCGGGCGCCCTTGGGTTGGCTGCGATCTCGGCGCTTGATCACTGCCTTTGGGACCTCGCCGCAAAGGCTGCCAACCTTCCCGTCTACAAGCTGCTTGGCGGTGAAGTTCGCGATCGTGTCAAGGTCTATGCCGGCGTCTATACAGCACCCGATGCACCAGCTGCGCGCGATGAGTTCGATCGGCTGAATGAAGAATGGGGCTTTACCGCATTCAAGCTCAGCCCGTGGCGCATCGACATGCACGCACATCGCTGGGGCAACGTGGTCAAGGCGTCGGCGGATTATTTCCGCTCTCTGCGGGAGACAGTGCGGGACGAGTACGAGATCGCATTTGACGCACATGCAAAGATCTTCGAGCCTGTCGCCGCACGCCAGCTCGGCAATGCGCTTGCTCCCTACGATCCGCTGTTTTACGAGGAGCCCCTTCGCCCCGAAAACATCGAGGCCTGGGGCGATCTCAAGCAGGGGCTGAACTGCGTGCTCGCAACAGGTGAATCGCTGTACAATCGAAACGAGTTCCTGCGCCTTCTGCAGGTCAAGGGCGCCGACCTGATCCAGCCAGACATATGCGTGGTCGGCGGCATCAGCGAGATGCGGCGCATCGCAACACTTGCCGAAGCATATTTCGTCGGCGTGGCGCCCCACAATCCCATGGGACCACTCGCCACGGCCGTGAATGTTCACTTCTCCGCCGCCGCACAGAATTTTCGTATTCTGGAGTATCGGCTGCCTAAGGGGCAGGCGTATGTCTACGGTGGCCTTGATATTGAGAGCCGACAGGGCGAAACGCGTTACGTCATCGATCCCTATTTGCCCAAGGACGGCTATCTCGAGCTGAGGCCGGACAGGCCAGGCTGGGGCGTTGAGATGGACGAAGAAGCCATGGTCCATGAAGGCTATGTGCACTGGCAACGCCGCGTTCCCAAACGGCCGGACGGCTCTTACGCTTTTGCGTAAGTGCTCATCGAGCGCCGTCCAGCCTTGAAGGGCAGACTGCCAATGGCATCGGCGGCATTTGACGCCGCCGATGAAAGCGGTCAGCCAATCGATAGTGGATTGGTTGAGTTGGCCCTCGTCGGATGCAGCGACTGAATGATGCTGTTATCCGCGAAGCAATGCCCGACTTGAAAGGAAAGGAAAGAAGAGCAACGCATCCCACGTGTCAGGAGAACCGATGCTCCTTTCCGTTGACAGGGGACGCGAAGAGGCTCTCGCCGACCGAAATTTGCCGGTCGCCGTCCGTGCGTACGACGAGCACCTGCAATTCCGGTACATCAAGGTGGATGACCGTATCCGCGCCGAGCCGCTCGATATGACGCACTTTGCCTTGCCATTTTCCTTCCGTGGATGAGAGCGCGATATGTTCGGGCCGGATACCATAGATCCGGCAGCCTTCCCGCGCGGCAATCTCCGCTTCAAACAGGTTCATCTTCGGCGAGCCGATAAAGCCCGCGACAAACGGAGTGGCCGGATTGTTGTAGAGCGCCATCGGTGTCCCGACCTGCTCGATGGCCCCGCCGTTCAAAACGACGATCTTGTCGGCCATTGTCATCGCCTCCACCTGATCGTGCGTGACGTAGATCATAGTGGCGCCGAGCTTGGCATGAAGTTCGGTCAGTTCGATGCGCATCTGCGAGCGGAGCGACGCGTCGAGGTTTGACAGGGGTTCGTCGAACAGGAAGACTTTCGGGTTGCGGACGATGGCACGGCCGATCGCGACGCGTTGGCGCTGGCCGCCGGAGAGCGCCTTTGGCTTGCGGTCGAGCAGATGCGAGAGCTGCAAGATATCGGCAGTCTGCTTCACCCGTTCGGCGATTTCCGCCTTAGGCCGCCTGGCAAGCGAGAGGCCGAAGCCGATGTTTTCTGCGACCRTCAGATGCGGATAAAGCGCGTAGGATTGAAACACCATAGCAATGCCGCGCTTGGAGGGTTCGGCATCTGTGACATCCTTGCTGTCGATGAAGACCTTGCCCGATGTCTGGGTCTCCAGTCCGGAAATGATGCGCAGCAACGTCGACTTCCCGCAACCGGACGGACCGACAAAGACGCAGAATTCGCCGGCATCAACGGTGAGATCGACACCCTTCATCACCTCCAGGCTGCCAAAGCTCTTGCGGACTTTTTCGAGAACAACGCTTGTCATGACTTATCCCTTGACTGCACCGGCGGTCATGCCTGCAACGATCTGCCGGTTGAAGAAAATGAAGACGATCAGGGGCGGAATGGTCACGAGAAGGATGTTCATGAACAGCAGATTGAACTGCGTCTGGAACTGTCCCTGAAAGTTATAGAGCGTCAGCTGCACCGTGACGTTTTCGCGGCCCGGCAGATAATAGAGCGGGTTGGTGAAATCGTTGAAGATGGCGATTGACTGGACGACGATGACCGTAACGGTGACCGGCTTCAGCAGCGGCAGGATGACGCGAAAGAAGATCTGTAACGGTTTTGCACCGTCAATGATTGCAGCCTCGTCGAGATCCCGAGGAATGGTTGCGATGAAACTGCGAAACAGCAAAACCGTGAAGCCAAGGCCATAGGCAAGCTGGATCAGAACCATGCCAGATAGTGTCTTGAAGAGACCGAGCATCTGCAACACCCAGATGGTCGGGACAACGGCCGGGGGGATCATCAGGCCGGCTAGCACGCAGCCGTAGATGACCGCGTTCCAGCGTGACGGGCGGCGCTGCAGCACATAGCCGACCATGGCGCCGAAGAGCACCAGCAATGTGACGGCGGCCACCGTGATGACGGTCGAATTGAAATAGGCAAGCAGCAGCATGTAGTTGCGCGTCTGGACGACCTCCATGAAGTTCTGCCAGAGCTGCCAGTCGGCCGGCCAGCTGAATTTCAGCGTTGCCGCATCCTGTTTCGTCTTGGCGGCCGTGATGAAGATAAACATGAATGGCAGCACGAAGATCACGCCGCAAGCAGCCAAGGCCGCAATCCCGGTATAGATCTGGCGGCGGTTCATAGATCCACCTCCTTGCGATTGAACCAGGCCGTCAGCGGCAGGACGATCAGCCCGATGAGGAGGAAGAGGATCACGTTACCGGCAGTCGAGAGACCGTAGAAACCCGCCTGATATTGCTTGTAGATGACACTTGCCAGCACATCCGACGAAAAGCCCGGACCGCCGCGCGTCATCGCCCAGACAAGATCGAAGCTTCTTAGCCCGCCGATGAGGGAGAGCGTCACGACGGTGACGGTGGCGGGTCTGACCAGCGGCACGGTGACACGAAAGAACATCTGGCGGCCAGTCGCCCCATCAATGCGGGCGGCCTCATAATAGTCCGGGCTGATTGATGCGAGACCTGCGATATAGATGACTGTCGCAAGCCCGATCCCTTTCCAGAGGTCGACGAAGATGATGGAGTAAAGCGCAAGCGCGGGGTCGGTCAGCCAGCCCGGACCATGGATGCCGATCGCAGCAAGTGCCACATTGATCAGCCCGCGTGTCGGATGCATGAGCACCGAGAAGGTGATGCCGACGCCAATCGTCGAGACGAGAACCGGAAAGAAAATCACGGTACGCAGCAGGCCTTGTCCCCAAAGCCCGGAGGTCAGCAATACGGCGAGCAGCAGACCGAGAACGGTTTTCGTGCCCGAGGTCAGGACGGCATAAATGATCGTGTTGACGAGACCCTGTATCAGAAAGGGCTCGCGAAAGAACTGCCGGTAATTTTCCAGCCCGATGAACTGTGTCGTGAACAGGTCCCAGCGCGTGAGGCTGAACCAGAAGGACGCGATCGTCGGGGCCAGAAACAGAACAGTGAAGACCACTGCCGCTGGCAGCACAAACCAATAAGGATAGGCGGACTTTCGTGTTGTCATACGGATACCTTGAAGCGTCCCCCATCCAGATCGGTTGACCTGGATGGGGCATCGGCTGGGAGGTTACCAGTTCGGCAGGCCAAGCTGCTTGGCCTGCTTCTCGACATCCTGGTCGTAGAGCGCAGCCGCGTCCTTGGCGGAGCGGATGCCGGTTCCGACTTCAACCGTAATCTGCTCTAGTGCAGGTCCCTTGACGGGCGAGAGGAATTCGAGTGCCGGGCCGTTGCGGCCCTCAGTGTCAAAATAAGGGAGCATGTCGGAAACAGCCGGCGGAATATCTTTCGGGAGCTCGCACCCCTTTACGAGATACGGACCCGACGGGACGGCCTTTGCCATCAGGTCGCAGGCTTCCTTGGAGCCGACGAAGTCAAGGAATTTCTTGGCTTCCTCGACATTTTCAGATTTGGCAGAAACATAGAGCGCTGAAGGCATCCAGACCGTCAGGCCATTCTTTCCGGCATCCATGCCCGGTTGAGCGAAGAAGCCGAGATCTTTCAGATTGTCCGGAAAATTCTGCTGGACATTGCCGATACCGAAAGTGAGGTTCGGATAGTGCGCGGCCTCACCCGTCGCGACCATGCGCATGCCGTCGTCAAATGTCGCAGCACCGAAGTCGGCATTGAGGTACCCTCCCTTGGCCACTTCCTCCAGGTGTTCGAAGCCATGCAATGCCGCAGGCGTGTTGGCATATTTGACCTTGTTGGCAGTGTAGTCGTCGGCGAAGTTCGGGACCTCGGCCTGAACATTATAGAAATCGGCAAGCACGAAGAGCTGCGACGTCCAGGTCGTGCCGTAGGTCTGGGCGACCGCGACCTTTCCGGCCGCCTTGATCTTCTCATTGTTGCTCATGAACTCCGCCCAGGTCTTCGGCGGGGTGAGGCCGAGATCGGCGTAGATCTTCTTGTTATAGAATATGCCGCCACCCATGGCCGGACCGAAGGGAATGCCGCGGACATGGCCGTCCGGGCCGCTAACAACCTTCTTGAACGTGTCAAGAATACCAGCTTCCGAGGGAAGGTCGGCAAGGTCGGCTATCGTTTCCTGCGGCTTCAAAGCCTGGAAAAGCGAACCGCTATTATACTGGAAGATATCCGCCATCTCGCCGGTCGCGAGCCGGGTCTTGATGATGTTGTCGCCTTCGGAGCCGCCCGCGCGCTGCTCGACGTCGAAGCTGACGTCAGGATGCTTTTCCGTATAGGCCTTTGAAACCGCATCGAACGAGGCAATGGATTCCGGATTGGTATCGATCAGCACACTGAGGATCACATCGGCATGTGCCACTCCAGCGGCAAGAGCCATTATGCTGGCTGCAAGGATGCTGCACTTCGTCATTCGCATAGTCATTTCCTCCTCTTGAAGACCGGAATGCGTAAGCTGATTGCCCGCAAATCGAAGACCTGCAGGCAAATTGCATCAGTTGGAAAACGTAATCTTATGCTCCCCCGCGCCGAGCTTGATTTCCTCGCCTTGCTCTACATTGGCGCCATTGGCCTGTAGCGATTTGCGCTCGCTTTTCCCCTCGAGACGCGCAGTGACGCCTTCCGGCAGCACCAGGCGGCATGTGACGAAACCTTCCTCCAGGGTCCATCCAGCCTCGATCCGACCAAAGCGCGTATCATGCCATGCCGAAACCGGCGAGAGAGCAGGCAAGATTGCGGGATCGAAAAGAAACTCCTCGAAACCGGGCTTGTCTTCCAGCGGCTTGATCCCGGCAACGTCTTCGAAGAGCCATTGGCAGACCGCGCCATAGGCATAGTGGTTGTAGCTGTTCATGTCAGGATCATAGATCGTGCCATCTTCGGAAAGTGCATCCCATCGCTCCCAGATCGAAGTCGCGCCGCGGTCGACCTGATAGAGCCATCCGGGAACCTTCCGGTTCAGGAACATCTTCTCGGCAACGTCCACCATACCAAGTCGGGTCAGCGCCGGCAGCAGGGCGGGAGTGCCGATAAAGCCCGTACCGATGACGCCATCCGTTTCCTCCGCCACCCTACGGAAGTAGCCTTGCGCGGCTTCCTCGTATTCCGGCGGAACGAGGCCATAGAGGAAGGCCAGGGCCCACGAGGTCTGGTCATTATGGGCAATGCGGCCGGAGGGTGCGAAGAACTCGTGTCTGAATGCTGTCTTAATCTCCTCGGCACGCTTCTCGAGCCGCGTTGCTTCGACGGTCTCACCGAGAATACGGGCGATCTTTGCCGTCAGTTGCGTTGAGATGAAGTGATAAAGGGTAGCTGCGCAATCATCTGCTATGGTCGGGCGGGGCTTTCTGTTATCCCCGACCGGCTGAAGCCAGTCGCCGAAGGTGAAGCCGTGCGCGCCCCAGACCGCGGGCGGCCGGATGATCGGCCCATCAGAGATGCCCCAGAGATAATCGAGCCAGCGCAACATTGCGGGGAAGCACTCTTCCAAGGCAGCGCTGTCACCGTAATGCAGGTAAAGCTGCCAGGGAATGATGACGATCGCATCGCCCCAGCCGGTCGATCCCGCCCAGTCACCGCGGCCATCGATTGGATGGAGCCGCGTCGGATCAGGTGAAAAATGCGACACTGCCCCATTGGCCCGTTGATCGTGGATGACATCGCGCAGGTATTTCTTGAGGAAGGAGTGGCTGTCGGCAAGCCAGCAGGCCGTTCCGGCGAAAACCTGCGCATCACCGGTCCAGCCGAGGCGCTCGTCGCGCTGCGGGCAATCGGTCGGCACTTCGATGAAATTCGAGCGCTGCGACCAGATCGTGTTTTCGACCAATCGGTTGACGCTCGCAACACCTGAGGTAAACCCGCCGGCAGTCAGGGGTACCGAGGTTATCGGCACCATCGTAATGGCGGTGAGTTCGGCCTCACCTGTCACAGTGATGCGCGCGTAACGGAAGCCGAAGAAGGTGAAGAGCGGCGCATAATCCTCTTCGCCTTGCCCGGAAAGCGTATACGAGACTTCAGCACGCGCACTGCGATAATTGCGATTGTCGAAGAAGCGATCGGGGCCGAGCACTTCGGAATGCTCGACGCGCACCTTTGCACCGGCGACACCCTTAAGGCGCAGCCGGACATAGGCGCCGGCATTCTGTCCGAAATCAAAGACAGTGCGGCCATCGGCCTCCGTCCAGCTGTCGGTCGGTGAGAGAGCGTCCAGTTCCTTGACCGCACCAGTCTCATGCGGGACGAGCAAGGCCCTGTCGAAGGAGAGCACATCGACGCCATAGCTGTCCTTTGGACGAATGCGGGCGTCATAATCCTCGCCATAGTAGATGCCGTTGCGAACTACGGGTGTGAAGCCGCTCTTCCAGCTCTCGTCGGTTTTCAGGAGCACCTCGCCGCCGGCGCGCAGTTCTGCGATCGCCCCCGTCCGGTCGCCCCAGCAATTGAGTATCGGGTTGGATGCCCACATCAACTGGCCGCGATACCAGCCGTCGCCAAGCCAGATTTCGATGCGATTGTTGCCGGGTTGCAAGAGCTTAGCGACATCGTAGGCCTGATAGGCAATCCGGTCGTCGTAGCAGGTCCAGCCGGGGGTCAAGAGATCGGTACCCACGCGTTTTCCATTGAGGAAGGCGCGGTAGAGACCGAGGGCCGAGATGCTAAGAACTGCTTCGGCCGGAACCACATCGAGCGAGAATTCCCGCGCGACGAATGTGCCCTGTGTTGCCTGGCCACCGTCGCAGGCGGGTCCGATCATCGACGCTGTAAAATGGAACGCAGAACCGGCAAGGCCGTCTTCCCCGGCAAGGCCGTGGGCCGAAACAGTCTTCATCTAGAACCTCCCCCAATCGCCAATTCCTCCGGCGATTGCTTTGTGTGTATCGTTCTATGTATATCATTCTACACTATCGATTGCCGCGCAAGAGCTTTTGTGTCTATAATTTTCCGAACACCGGGGAATGAGGCGATTTGGAATGAAAAATCAGACCGTTAACGCGACAAGAGACAGGGTCACTATCCGTGACGTGGCCCACGATGCCGGTGTCTCCGTCGCTGCGGTCTCGAAAGTTCTGCGTAATGCTTACGGAGTGAGCGAGGTCTTGCGAACCAAGGTCGAGATCTCGATCGAAAAATTGAACTACCGACCTTCTGTCGCAGCGCGAGCCATGCGTGGCCGCACGCAGACGGTTGGCGTCCTGGTGATCGAGTTGTCGAACCCGTTCCTGGCGGGTGTCATCGAGGAGGCCAATGCCACGCTGGCGAAAAGCAGCTTCAAGGCACTGATCGGCATCGGCCGTTCCACGAGCCCGATCGAAGCTTCCATGATCGAATCGATGATCGACAACCGCATGGATGGCGTTCTCATCATCGCTCCCAGGATATCGAGCAAGGTGCTGGAGCGCTATGCGCGCCAGATCCCGATCGTCGTCATCGCGCACCATGAGCCGCACGCGCAGACCTATGACACGGTCAATTCCGACGATCGACGGGGCGCCTGCCTCGCCGTGGAGGCAGCGTTGCGGTCCGGCTACACCGACATCGCGATGCTCGGTTATGACCTTGCCGATTCACCGCCCACCATCGTCGCCCTCCAGCGCGAGAAGGGCTATCTTGACGGCATGAAGGCTGCGGGCCTGGAGGCCCGCATCATCCGTCTGCCGCTTGTGGGATCCGACCGCCGGGCCGCTATCAATGATTTTCTGGCCCTGAATGACCGTCCCCGCGCGGTCTTCGTCTGGTCCGATCTCGATGCTGTGCCACTCATCAATGCCGCGCGCATGAGTGGCATACGGGTCCCAGAAGATCTTGCAATTGTCGGCTACGACAATTCGCCGATGGCGGCCATACCGCTCGTCGGCCTGACAAGTGTAGACCAGAACGCCGCTGAACTCGGCAGGACCGCGAGCGACGCGCTGCTTAGCCGAATAGAAGGACGCAAGGACGCTCGCCACGTCCTGATCGAACCCCGTATCGAATGGCGCGGCAGCACGTGAAGCTTCCAGGAAAAAGCTTGGGTCTCGTTCAATTGGTCCCTAGGCTCCGCTAGCGGCTGCAGCATCCACTGCGATTTTCGTTGGCGCTGAGACGGATCTCAGGACGGACTGGGAATCGGCGGCAAATCTGGCGCCTCCAATCCGGAAAACGGATCGCGCCATGCATCGATCTCATCGAGACGGTCGGCCCACCGTTTTATCGCGGGATACCGATCAATCGGGAGGCGCGCGGCGTCGTTGAACGGCAAGAATGTCGCCATCCGAAAATCTGCAAAGGAAATCGTCTCGCCGACCAACCACGATCGATCAGCAAGCTGGCTTTCGAGAATGCCGGCGGCCTTGTGGAATCGTCCAAGACCCTCTTCAACCATCCTCTCGTCACAGGTTCCGATGCGATAACGCAACTTCGTGCCTCGCTCCCAATGCACGACGTCACAGGCCTTGACGAAATTCTCCTTCGCCCAGCTGATCCAGCGTATCATTTCCGGCTCATGATCGTCGGTTCTCCAGAAATTCGAGCAGACACGACGGGAAAACCAGCACGCGATCGCATCGGTCTCCCAAAGTGTGCGACCGCTATGCTCTAAGATAGGCAACAGAAGGTTTGGGTTGAGTGAAGAAAATCGCTCCGACTGCCCTGGGGCCATTGGTGCAGCAAACTCGAATTCCACGTCCATTTTTAAGAACCGCGCCACGGCGACAGCGAGTCGCGGATTGGGGTTTCTGCTGAAATAAATCTTCATTAGGTCTTTGCCTCCACCGTCTTCATAGCAAAAGACGAACGACGACCGAGCCTTTCGACATGGCGATGAAAATTCTGCTGGGCCCGCGACATAGCTATCCCACAGAAGTGTAGTGACGGCGCGAAGCACGTTTTCTCCTCCGCCCGCCCTGGGGAGCCAATGGCACAAGGGTTTTGTCCTCGTCCGGCGAGGCGCGGCCAGGTCAGGTTTAGCGCGTTAGGCCTATCGCCCGCGCTGTAGGCACATTAAGAAAAGAACCATATTATACCTTGCAGAGTATATTTGAGGGCATTATATGAGGACTAAGCAAGAGCGATTCACGCTCTTCGTTGAGCGGCTGGCCGGCGCGGAGGCAGCAGGAACACATGATGAGGCGTTTGAACTTATCCGCGAGACCCTCGACGGCGTTGAAGACGAGTTTTCCGGCATTGCCTCCAACCCCTCAGCTTTTCAGACGGATGGACGAATGTACCCTCCACAAGCTGACAACGCCCGGAAAGTACCGGGCCATCCAGGCGCCATCCGGTATCGATCCAGAGCACAACACGATCATCGGAGCAAATGGCGCTATACGGATTGAAACAATAGGGTTTCAAAAAACTGTAATTCTCGAAAAGCTGGGCGCGAATAGAGAAGGATTGGCGATATGACAGCAACTAGCCTTTTGACTGATACAGTCGCTCACCTCCAAGAGCTTGGGTTCGCCGTTGAAACTGACGCTCCTGATGATCCGAACGGCGAGACATTTCTGGACATCACAAGGAACGATTTCTCCACGCAAATCTCCTTCCGCCCGCATGCTGGACTAGGGCTATTCATTTCCGACGATGCGTACGGACAGAGACCTGATGAGGTCTACCGAAACGCGGAAAAGGCTGCTAATCGGGTCGATCAGTTATTCAGACAATTCGAAAAGTCGGGATCTATTGGATACCTCACTCTCGTGGACATGCGGAAGCTCAACAACCTGTCGCAGGTAGAGCTCGCTAAGGCTCTTTCGATCAAGCAACCGTCGGTCAACAGAATCGAGAAGCGGGAAAACATCAAGTTCGAAACTCTGGCGAAGCATGTGGCCGCGATGGGTGGCCGCCTTGAGATGCGCGTTGTCTTCGACGAAATGGAAGCCCGGCTAGAGATTCCAACTTCCCAGGTAGGATGATGCCAATGCAGGCTCCAACTTTAAATCTGGTCGTCCTCAGGGCAAGCGACCCTGATTCTCTCGCTTCGTTTTACCAAACTCTTGGTTTTCAGTTCCAAAGGGAGAAGCACGGTTCAGGCCCCGAACATCTCGTGTCGAAGACAGGTGGCTCGGTCTTTGAAATCTATCCCAAAGGCACCGAGAGCTTAGACACGACCGCGGTTCGCCTAGGGTTTCGAGTCCCTTCGATCTCAAAAGTCTTGAGTAATCTGGGCAGCGCCGTGGATATAATATCTCCCCCTTCCAAATCTGATTGGGGCACCAGTTGCGTTATTAGGGACCCTGAAGGTCATAAGATCGAACTACTTGAGGCGTAGAGTTCGAGTAACGTCCGCTCGCGCAATGAACGCCTGCGGGAGCCCCAAGAGTTCGGCTGGATTTTCGCTATATTTCACATGCGCGAGCGATATCTCGTCCATTTGCTAGTGGCGGCCAACGCGGCTAGGCACCGTGCCGGTAAAGTCTGGGCGCCATCCCGAGACGCCGAAACCTAAGCTTTCGGCCTCGACTTCAGAAGAAAACAGCATCCTCATTGCTGAAACCATCTGTCAGAACGTGTTTGGATTCGAAGGTGCAGCGGATTGGCTAATTTGTACATTTGCGGTTATAGAGCCCCCAGTTTGTGAAGACCAACATCTGAGAGCATAGCATGACAAGCCAACATGCGGGCCGCGCAGGCGCTACATACGCCGCGCCGGACGGCCAAACCGGAAGCGATCCGGTCGCCGTGGCACATTCGGTACCGATGGTAGCCTTCCAGGGCGCCGGGAAGCGTTACGGGCCCGAGGGCGAAGGTGGTTTCACCGCCGTCGAAAGCGTCGATCTGACAGTTGAACGCGGCGCCATCACCGGGATAATCGGTCGCTCTGGCGCCGGCAAATCGACGCTCATCCGCATGGTCAACGGGCTCGAGAGCGTGACGTCGGGCAAGGTGCTCGTCGATGGTGTCGACGTCGGCGCGCTTGGTGAGGACGGCCTGCGTGGCCTGCGCCGCCAGATCGGCATGATTTTCCAGCATTTCAATCTACTGTCGTCGCGCACCGCCTTCGACAATGTGGCGCTGCCGCTGGAAATTGCAGGCGTCGAAAAGAAGGCGATCCGTGCCAAGGTCGGGCCGCTGCTCGACCTCGTCGGCCTCGGTGACAAGGCCGGCAGCTATCCTTCCGAACTCTCGGGCGGCCAGAAGCAGCGCGTCGGTATTGCCCGTGCTCTGGCGACGGACCCCAAGCTGCTGCTCTCCGATGAGGCGACCTCGGCGCTCGACCCGGAGACAACGCAGTCGATCCTCGAGCTCCTGAAGCGGATCAATGCCGATCTCGGTCTCACCGTTCTCCTGATCACCCACGAAATGGAGGTGGTGAAAACCATCGCAAGCCATGTGGCTGTCATCGATGCCGGCCGCATCGTCGAATCCGGCCGTACCTTCGACGTCTATACCAACCCGCAGCACGAGACGACGCGCACGCTGCTCGCCTCGGCCCTGAAACTGCCGAACTGGCTGCGCTCCGCCGTCAAGTCGCAGCCATCGGCCGGCGACCGTGTGCTCGTCCGGCTGGTGTTCTTCGGAGACACGGCCTTTCAACCTCTGACCGGCCGGCTTGTCGCCGAGCTCGGCTCCGACGTCAATATTCTCGCTGGCGCGATCGAGGAGATATCGGGCGAGCCCTTTGGCTCACTTGTCGTTTCCTATTCGGCGGAGCCGGATGTCGTCGCCCGGGCTAACCGCTTCTATGCCGAAACGGGCCTTACCACGGAGGTGCTCGGCTATGTCGCCTGATATGATTTTCGGCCTCCTCTCCAAGGCGCTGATGCAGACCCTGCAAATGGTCCTCGTTGCCGGCATCGTCGGCTCGATCATCGGCCTGCCGATCGGTGTCTTTCTCGCCACATCAGGTAAGGGTGAGCTGTTTCCGGCACCGAGAACCAATCGCGTGCTTGGCCTCGTCGTCAACGCCGCTCGTTCGACGCCGTTCATCATCCTGGTCGTTGCCATCGTGCCGCTGACGCGCCTTTTGACGGGTACCTCTATCGGCACTTGGGCAGCGATCGTGCCGCTGACCATCGCCACCATTCCGTTCTTCGCGCGCCTCGTTGAATCTGCCATCCGCGAGGTCGACAAGGGCCTGATCGAGGCCGCCCGCGCCATGGGAGCAACGCCATCCCAGATCGTCTACAAAGTGCTGCTTCCAGAGGCGCGACCCAGCATCCTGATGGCGCTGACGATGACCATCGTCAGTCTGATCGGCTACTCGGCTATGGTCGGGGCCGTCGGCGGCGGAGGCCTGGGCGACCTCGGCATCCGCTTTGGCTACCAGCGTTTCAATCCGGAGATGATGGTACTCGTCGTCGCGGTGCTGATCGTGCTCGTGCAGGTCGTGCAAAGCGCCGGCGACGGGCTCGCCCGCCGCTTCGACAAGCGTAACCGGAAGAACTGATCTCTAATTCGCATATCCAATAAACATACCAAGGAGACTCCCGTGAAAAAGTTCATCATCGCCGCCGCGATTGCGGCCTTTGCAGCCGGCTCGGCCTTCGCCGAGGATATCAAGGTCGGCGTCACGCCAGGCGAGCACGCCCAGATCATGGAAAAGGTCGCCGAAGTCGCCAAGACCAAGGGTCTGAATATCGAGATCGTCGAGTTCTCCGACTATGTCGTGCCGAACCAGGCGCTGGCCGACGGCGACATCCAGGCCAACTCGTTCCAGCACCAGCCCTATCTCGACAACCAGATTGCCGACCGTAAGTTCGATCTCGTCAGCATCGGCACGACCATCACCACGCCGATGGGCGTCTACTCCAAGAAGGTGAAGAGCCTCGACGAACTGAAGGACGGCGCTACCGTTGCCATCCCGAACGACCCGACCAACGGCGGTCGTGCGCTTCTGGTTCTGGCTAGCAAGGGCCTGATCAAGTTCAAGGAAAACCCGGGCATCAAGGTGACGGTTGCCGATATCGTCGAGAACCCGAAGAACATCGAGTTCGCCGAAATCGATGCCGCCCAGCTGCCGCGTTCGCTTGAAGACGTCGATGCCGCCGTCATCAACACCAACTACGCCATGGAAGCCGGCCTGCATCCCAAGACCGACGCCATCGCCATCGAAGGCGAAAAGTCACCCTATGCCAACGTCATCGTCGTCCGCGCCGCCGACAAGGACGCGCCCTGGGCTAAGACACTGGTCGAGTCTTACCATGATGAAAGCATCCGCAAGTTCATCAACGAGCAGTTCAAGGGCGCCCTGATCCCGTCCTGGTAAGATCCTGCTTTATCGGGCCAACACAGTGAAACGGCTCGGCTCCGCCGGGCCGTTTTTCGTTGATCAGGGGCATTTTGTCTTCGCCAAAATAGGACCGGCGTTCACCGAAGGCTGTGTTACCGTGACGAAGATCGATGTTGGGCGGTAAAGTCCGATCACATTTAAGGAAGCCGCGATCGCCGACACTACAGACTGTCTTGAAGATGATGCCTGCCGCCCGATGATCGGGCTCACTCTACCGCTGGACCAAACGGCGCAAGCTCATATCGCTCTGGAGCGGGGAACTGTCGTTGGGAAGATCATCATCATCATCATCGGACCTGCGAAACCTTGAAACGCTCCCCATAGTTGCCGGTTTGCTAGCCGGGGGGATCGCCCCCACCCCGACTGGTCATCGGGTCGATCTTCGCCAGAGCTCAGGTATCGTGAGGCGGATCGCAGGTCACGCCGAGAATGTCCGGAAAGCCACCCACTTAACAATGTCGTGTTTCACAGTTTATTAAGACACTTGTACTGAAGCTTCGGCGGGATTGGCAGCGGATTCTTGTGCAATGGTGAATGGAGCAGTTTTCTTCCTTGTGGTGAATTTCATCATCGCAATCTGCTTTGCGCTGGTGTTCGCCGTCGTGGCGGTGCGCAGCCAGTCGCGCCAGGCTGCGCTATGGTTCTCGGCAGGTTTTGCTGTCGCCTCTCTTTCTGCCATCAGTGAACTCTTCGTTGCGTATACAGATTTGTCGAAGCTCTTCGCAGTTTTGGCATTTGCAACTGTGCTTGGTGGCATGATCCTGCTGCGCTTTGGTATTGGCGAGCTTTACGGCGTGCGGATCGCGCCATTCTGGGCGATATCTTTTTTCACCCTTTGCATCTTACTTGATCTGTTTATCTATGGCCTGCCGCGTAGCACGCTTCGGCACGCCTTATCTTATCAAACACCTTTTGCGCTGGTCATTCTCACCAGCGCTGCTGCGGTCTTCGCGTCACGGCGCCGCGCAAGGATCGATCGGGTCCTCGGCTATCTGCTTACCGCAACCGGTCTACATTTCTTTGCAAAGGCTGGTCTGGCAGTGACCGCCGGTGCCGGCGCGGCGGCAACTGACTATATTCATACAAACTACGCATTGATTTCACAGGGATCGACTGCCGTATTGATCGTGGCAGTTGGTCTGACACTGCTTTCGGTCCTCGTCCTCGATATCATGGCCGATGAACGCAGCAATTCCGAAAGGGATGTACTTTCGGATCTTGCCAACCGCCGCGGTTTCGAGAACGGTGTCGCCGCTGCCCGCCTTGTCGCCCCTGCCGTCCGGCATTCCGTCATGACCTGCGATATCGATCGCTTCAAAAGCATCAACGACACGTTCGGTCACCATGCCGGAGACAAGGTGATCCGCGCCTTTGCTGACCTCCTGAAATCCGGCGCCGCGCCGAATTTCATCGTCGGGCGCATTGGAGGCGAGGAGTTTGCCGTGTTCATGCCGAACACAACGGTCGAAACGGCCATGCTGTTTGCCAGCTCTGTACGACGCGGAGCGACGGGGATCACTGTGGAGGGGTTGCCTCCAACACTGACCGTCAGTGCCAGCTTCGGTGTTGCCGAAATTCCCGTCGGAGAAAGCCTTGACGACGCAATGCGCCGGGCCGACATGGCGCTTTACGAAGCAAAGCGAGCCGGGAGAGATTGCGTTAGACAAGCCCGCTCTGCGTCGCCGGATATTCGGTTGGTGACATGAGAACAGGCCTTCGGACCGGACGGATTTTCAGTTTACTCGACATCCAGAGCAACGGCTGCTTCACCTCCTCCGTGAGACTATATCGCAAAATCCGAGGAGGCGCGGCCCCCCACCTCATACGCTCTTCGTTGAAGGATCCGGGCTTGGCGGAAAGACTGTCTTTTTCTTCCCGTTCATGAAGAGACTGTGATGGAGGTGCATAGATCGCCGCCAAGACCTGGCTCTCGCAGGGCGGCCGATCACTACCTGGTCGCACGACGACCCGGCATGGGATGACGCGGCGGCATCCTGTTCGATGATCTGCCCCTCGTCGGGTAGTCGAGTGTGGTTCGACACGACGCCAACGATATCAATCGGCAACGCGCCAACTTCCACCGGTTAGGCTTCGTAGCATCCTCCGGTGACAAACCAGCGCGCAGAGCCTGCTCCAATTACACGTGTAGACACAATCAAATTGGATAGTCGTCCCATCAGAAAACAAGTAACGGTGCTTGAGCGGGCACATAGCCCCGCGTGCTGTTTTTCATATTTGACCGCTTCGGTAGTCGGCGCCAAGCCTCGGAACGACCCGCCGCCCGATCTCGCTGGCGAGCAGTCATAGAGTATCGATTGTGCCGTGTTTCGCGCTCACAAAATACAGGTCATCGCTTGACGGTCGCGACGATGGATACCGGACGTGAATGGACCGTAAAGGAGGAACAGGTCCACTCAGTCTCAAAATTCAAGCTTTCCGTCCTTCTTCCAGACGCGCAGGCCGAACAGTGCCACCACAAGTGTGCCCGCGATGACGAGTGTTACCAAGGCGTTGATCTCTTGCGTAAAGCCGACGCGTAGCATCGACCAAAGACGGATGGGAAGCGTCATGCGATCCCCAGACAGGAACAGTGTAATCAGGGTTTCGTCGATGGAGATCGCCGCTGCGAATAGCACGCCCGACAGGATGGCAGGCTGAAGGTGTGGGAAGATAATATGGCGGAAGGTCTGCCAGCCATTGGCGCCGAGATCCATTGACGCCTCGCGCAACGAAGGTGACAGATTGGTGAGCCGCACACTTGTCAGGCGATAGGCTATTGCCAGGACGAATATCGTGTGCCCGAGAGTGACTGTCGCCAGGCTGAGCGGCACCTTCAAAGCGGTAAAATAGATGAGAAGCGCCAGCCCGGTGATCATCGACGGCATGATGAAGGGCAGATAGATCAGGGTCTCGATGGCCCGGCGACCGAAAGCGAACCTGCTGTCGAGATAGAGCGCCATCACGACCGCGATCACGCTCGACAGGACCGAAGCCGAAACCGCGACGATGACACTGGCAAACAGCGATTGCATGAGGTCAACGTTGCCGAAGAGCTCAAGATAGGCACCGCCGCCGGCTTCCGCCCAATGCAGCGAGCCAGCTTTGCGCGGCACCACCGAAAGCAACGCGTTGACGAGGATCGGCGCATAGAGAACCAACACCGTCAATGCAAACAGGACCGCGCAAAGCCCGTAGACAAATTTCTCTCCTCCGCTGGACCTCATTGCTATGCCTCACCCTTCTTGGAAACTAGCCCTGCCGACAGGATGGCCGCTCCGCTGACGATCACCAGGACGACCGCGAGTGCAGCACCCAGCGGCCAGTTATAGGCGGCACCGAACTGAGAGAAGATCACGCGTCCGAAGGTAAAGCCGTTCGGACCACCGACCATCTGCGGTGTCACGTAATCGCCGAGCGACAGGACGAAAGCGAAGATTGCTCCGGATATGACGCCAGGAACGGAGAGCGGCCAAACCACGTGGCGGAAGGTAGTCGCCTGCGTGCCGCCGAGATCGGCCGATGCCTGTACAAGAGATTCGGGAATGCGTTCCAAGGCCAGATATATCGGCAGGAACACGAACGGCAGGTACATCGCGACCATCGTCAGGAGGATAGCATTTTCATTAAACATAAACGCCGTCGTCGGCTTGGCGAGAAAACCGGCGTCGAGCAACAGCTCATTCATTAACCCGGTTACCGCTAGAAGCGAGCGCATCGTGAACAGCTTGACAATATAGCTCATGAACAGCGGCAAGATGATCACCAGCAACAGTGGAAAGCGTTTAGCCTCCGGTTGCTGCCAGACATACCAGGCCAGCGGATAGGCCAGCAATAGGCAGATTAGGGCGACACGGCCGCAAAGCCAGATCGTGTGCCAAAGGACCCCGACATAGGCCTGGTTGTTGGCGAACTGGACGTAGTTGCCGGCCGAAAAACCTCGCACGATTTCGCTGCCGTTCATCGAATAGAACGAATTCAAGACAAAGCCACTGAGCGGCAACAGCACCAACAGAACCGGACCCGCCGCGGCGATCAGAAACAGGAAAAGACGTGCTCCCGACCTCATCTCGCACCTTCCGAAGCCGCGACAAGTTTAAGATGTCCGGCAGCAGATGCGGCTTCGTCACCATCGACCGGAACAATTGCCAGATCCTTGGCAGAAAAGCGAAGTCGAACCGAAGTCCCCGGCACGCTCGACACCGGCAAATCGCCGCTCGTGACCTTGACCAGAAATTCGATCTCGGGATGATCGTCGCAGGTTGCAACGACGCGTGTCAGCGGGCCTGCGAAGATGGTTCTCCGAATCCGCGCGGAAATACAGATTCTCTCGCCTTCGCGCTGAATACCAGCATCCATTCTGCCTGCCGCGCTAAGCTGGATGGCCTCTGGGCGAAGGGAGGCGATTACCTTTGCCTTGCGCGGTCCCCTTGCGGCGACGTCGGCAAGCAGGCCAAGCGGCGTCTGAAGGCCACCATCGGGAGTCAAGGTCCCGGCGATTAGATTGGTATCGCCGAAGAAGCTCGCGACAAACGGCGTTTTCGGCGCGTAGTAGACTTCGCGATGGTCGCCGACCTGTTCTATCCGGCCTGCGCTCATCACCGCAATGCGATCGGACATCGTGATCGCCTCTTCCTGATCGTGTGTGACGAGAATGAAGGTGGTGTCAACACGACGCTGCAGATCCTTGAGGAAGGTTTGCATCTGATAGCGCATTTCGGCATCGAGGGCGGAAAGAGGTTCGTCGAGCAGCAGCACCTTAGGTTCACAAACGAGTGCACGGGCAAGCGCGACACGCTGTTTCTGCCCGCCAGAGAGCTGCGACGGCATACGGTCGATCATTTTCTGCAGGCCTACGATCGACAGCGCCTCGTTGACCTTGCGGGTGATCGCCTCACGCGGCTGGCGGCGGATCATCGGCCCGTAACCGATGTTCTCGGCTACCGTCATGTGCGGAAAAAGCGCGTAGTCCTGGAAGACCGTGTTGAAGGGGCGTTTGTGGGTCGGCACATTGGTGATGTCGCGTCCCTGAAACAGAATCTCCCCGGAGGTATTGTTGGTAAAGCCTGCGATCATCCGTAAGAGGGTCGTCTTGCCGGACCCCGAAGATCCGACGATCGTCAGGAATTCACCCGATCGGACATGAAGCTCGGTCGGCTGCAGGACCTGCAAATGTCCATATCTTTTGCTCACTCCGCGCAGGACAAGATCCTGCTCTCCTTCAAGAGACGACATCGCGCCGCTTTCCCTTCTTGCGTCTAACGACCACGTGCACCGCCGAGCGGTATTGTGAAAGAGGATCGGGGGCGATGCATGAGCATCACCCCCCGTCGATTTTCTAAGCCGCCTTGATCTCGTTCCACAAGGCTGTTCGCGCCTCCTGGTTTTCCGCCTGCTGCGCGAAGAACAGTTTGTCGGCGTAGGTCAGGCCATTGTCCTCATTGGCTTTCTGGTTGGTCGTGTTGCCGTATTTCAACTTGGTGGAAAGTACCGTGCCAACCTCGTCGGCCATGCAGTTGTTGATCCAGGCGTGCGCGAGATCGACGTCCTTGACCCCATTGCAAACGACCCAGCAGTCGAGCCAGCCGGTTGCCCCTTCCTTCGGGATGGTGAGCATGGCGTCCACACCGAGCTTCTTGAGGTTGACGAGCTGCAGCTCTCCGATCGACAGCATCGCCTTGATCTTATTCTCAGCAAAAATTTTCACGCCGTCGTCGAAGCCGGTGTAGTAGGTCATTAGGAGCTTTTTCTGCTCGATGAGTTTCGCCTTGCAGGCCTGCAACTGATCGGGCTCGAGCTTGTAAGGATTCGGAAAGCCGAGCAGCAACGCAGCGAGTGTGATTGTACCCGGATCGTCGAAGTTAATGAGCTGCCCAGCATTGCCCTCATCCCACATCACGTGCCAGCTGTCGGGAGCCTGGTCGAACTGCGCTGTGTCGTAGATTAGCGGCTGCGAGCCCCAGGCAAAGGGAATGCCCCACAATTGACTGTCGATGTTCAAGTCAGTGACGTTCTTGTAGACCGGGCTCAGGCGGTCCATGCGCGCAACCTTGGTGGGGTCGATCGGCTTGACGAGACCGAGTTTCTGATAGCGCGGCACCAGCGACGTGTTGATGGAGAAAGCGTCGAAACCCGCTCCCTGCGATCCGCGCATCTTGGCAAAGAACTCTTCGTCGGAGGTCAAGTAGGTGATGTTGACCTTGACATCGTTTGCTTCTTCAAAGGGCTTGACCCATTCGGGCTCGGCATAGCCTTGCCAGACCGCGATCCGAAGCTCCCGCTGGGCAGCTCTGGCTACAAACGGGCTCGCGAGCAGCGCAAAACCCGCCGTGGAACCGAGAAATTGTCGTCTATTCATCATGCTACCCTCCCAAGTATCTGCGTGACTTCAGTTGGACTTCCGTTCATCTCGATGCCGGTACTTTAGAGGCATCGCATTCGCAGCAAAGCACCGCTTCCATCAATCCTGATGGTGCCACTTTGCCGACCCTCAGATTGCCGCTCGTGGCGCGACCGCAACGGTGCGACGTTCCGCAGCGCTCCGAATCGCGGCTTCGATGAGACGCAAGCCCCGCAACCCATCCTCGAAGCTTGGAAATTCCGCAGGCTTTCCCCGCATGCCGCGCCATGCTTGCGAAATGACGTTTCTGAACGCCTCGCCGTGTCCCTCGGCGTGGCCCGCCGGCAGGAACGTCATGTAGGATTTGTCAGGCGAAAGGTCGTTAGGCCTACGGAAGCGTTTCAAAAGGCCCTCGCCTCGCCGCTCCAGATACCACTCCGGTTCCTGTTGCGTCCAATCCAAACCGAGATTGGTGCCGTCCACCGAGATCGCCAGCCGGTTGGGGTAGCCGGCCGACACCGTGCTGATTGTGGCACTGCCGGAGGCGCCGTTATCGAAGCGCACCATGATCTCGGCGTGATCTTCCACTTGCACGTCCACTTCAACACCGTTCTCGAGCTCCCGTCCGGGTGGGCGCGGTCCCTGCCCCGGGTGGCCGGACCAGACGCGTTTCGGGTGATGGGTGCTGAACTGTGCGGTCACCTCACAGATAAAGCGGCCGGTCACATGCTCGACTAGATCCAGCCAATGGACGCCGATATCCATCATCGCGAATGAGCGCCCGACCTGCTTCGAAACGAAATGCCAGGTGAACCGATCGGGGGACAAGCCTTCGTCGTTCATGTAGCATCCGCCGACGCGAAGCAGCCGCCCGACCTCCCCAGAGGCAATACGCTCGCGCATCAATTGCACGAGCGGATATCCACGATTGTGATACATGATGGCACCGACGCGGCCCGCACGTGCGGCAGCTTCGATCATCAGCGAGGCGTCGTCGATAGAAGCAGCGATGGGCTTTTCGCATAGAACGTGCGCCCCCGCTTCGAAAGCAGCGATCGCCTGAATCTTGTGGAGGTGGTTCGGCGTGCAGATGTGAACGACGTCAGGCTTTACCTCGGCTAGCATTTGTTCGATGTCGCCGTAAGGCCGGCCATGGCCGAACGACTTGGCCGAGTCCAGTGAACTGCCGCAGACGCCGGCGATTTCTCCCCCAAGATGCAGGATCGCACGTGCGTGGACCTTGGCAATGCCGCCCGTCCCGACAATGGCTACTTTCATTTTGTACCCCCCGGCTTTGCCGACCCGGCTCGGCGCTGGGCGGGACCTGAATAGTTGACGTAGAAAATTTAACGTCGATAATGACCCCAGCAAAAGGGACAAATTCGCGATTTTTGATGGTGCCACTTCATGCGAAAGCGAATGCAGTTTTCCCTAGATCTGCTGACGCTTGAGGCCGACGCCGAGACGGCGCTCCACCGCCAGCTTTACAACGAACTAACCCGTCTGATCCTGAGCGGGAAGCTCAAGGCTAACACGCGGCTGCCCTCCAGCCGCACGCTTGCCGACGAGCTACACATCAGCCGCAATACTGTGATCGCCGCCTATGACGCCTTGCTGGCGGAGGGTTATGTCGAATGCAGGTCAGGCTCGGGAACGTGGATCAGCGATCTGCCGGAACCGACCAAGAAACCGGACTCCCAGCAGGACGAACTGCATCTTCCGCAACTGTCGCGGCGCGGCAACGTCATTGTCCGCCAGCCGAAGGATCAGACCGTTCCCGGGCAAATCGCTTTTCATCCGGGCTTTCCCGATATTCGGGAGTTTCCGTTTTCCACATGGGCCCGCCTGTTGAAGAGGCATGCCCGTTACCCCCACGAGGAGATCTTTGGCTATCATTCGCTCTCGGGTCACCCGAGACTACAAACGGCAATTGCCAACTATCTTGGGGTTTCGCGCGGCGTCGAGTGCACGCCGTCGCAAGTCATCATCGTTACCGGGGCGCAGTCGGCCTTCGACCTCTGCGCGCGCCTTCTCCTCGATGAAGGTGACGCCTTCTGCTACGAGGAGCCCGGATATTCCGGCGCCTTCAGCGCGATGCTGGCGGCCGGCGGTGTTCCGATCCCGCTCTACGTCAACCGCGATGGATGGTCCGTTCGCACCGCCTTCGAGCTGAATCCGAGGCTCTTCTTTGTCACGCCATCCTGTCAATGGCCGATGGGGCTCGCGATGCGTCTTGAAAATCGCCTCGAGTTGTTGAACGCGGCAGAAAACCTGAACGCGTGGATTATTGAAGACGACTATGACGGCGAGTATCGCTATCGCGGCAAACCGATCCCTGCCATGCAGGGCCTCGACAAAAACGGCACGGTTCTTTACGTCGGCACTTTCGGCAAGACGATGTTCCCTGCTCTCCGCATCGGTTTTGTCGTCGTGCCGGCGCGCCTGAGCCAAGCGTTCGACGCGGCCGTCAGCATTACCGGCAAACACCCGCCTCTTCTGCTGCAGGCGACACTTGCCGATTTTATCGAGGAGGGCTTCTTTGCAAAGCACCTCGCAAAGATGCGACGCATTTATGCCGAGCGTCAGGCCGAATTCGTCCGGGAATGCAACGCCTATCTCGGCGAATGGCTGTCGGTCGAACAGATCGATACCGGCATGCAAGTTGTGGGCCGGTTCAAGATGCCGATGTCGGACGTGGAATTCTGCGGCTTGGCGGCCGCGCACGCGGTCGACGTCAGCCCGCTTTCGCCGCATTACCGCCATTCGCCGCCGGAACAGGGCATCATCATGGGCTATACCGGTGTTGGCTCAACTGAACGGCAAAAAGGATTGGAGCGGCTCAGGGCCGCGTTCCAGGAAAGCCTGCGGTCAAAAGACAGGGGCTGCGTTGCATGAATGTGATTAAGCAACGCAGCCCCGCTGGAATGCAGCCCCCTCAGGTGTATTTCTGAATGTCGACGGCGCCGGACGTGCGAACGGTGGCGGACGCCGGGGCAGCGTTGGTGAGTGCGATACGTGCAGCTTCCGCAATGTCATGGATGATATCGGCGGTCTTTTCCGGTGCTCGGAGCGGATCGGTCGGGACCATGACCGTGCGAGCCAGGATATCCAGCGACGAGGCACACATGTCTCGCGAATATTCACGACGGCATTCGCGGTTTTCAATCAGATTGTAGGGGTTGAGGACCGGGTGGAAAGCGCCCTCGTGCTGCAGTACCTGGTCCCATTCGGTGTAGGTGTGGCGGCCGGTCTTACCGGCGATTACGGCCGGGAAGACCTCGACGAACCGGTTTGCTGCCTCGGCGTTAGGCAGAAGATACATGACGTGCGTTGCGCAATCGTGGTCCGGACTGTTCATCGGGCTCAATCTGAGGCCGAGATTGTCGAGGCTCGCAGTACCCGCGATGATGCGCTTCTTCTCCCTGCGCATGCTCGAGATCAACCCGTCGATGCGGTCGAGTTGAACGTTGAGAAGCGCCCCCATGAATTCCGAGGCACGGGCGCCGTTACTTGCGAACGGCTTTATGCTGTCGGTTCGGCCCTGCCAATAGTAGTGGCACGGATCGATGGCGCATCGCACCCTTTCGGCGACCTGGGGATCGTTGGTGGCAAGACCACCACCCTCGCCGCAACTCATATTCTTGAAGTAGTTGAAGCTGAACGCGCCAGCATGGCCGATCGAGCCGAACTTTCGTCCTTTGTAAGAGCCGCCGACGCCCTGGCACGAATCTTCCAGCACGAAGAGGTTGAACTCCTCCGCGATAGCCATGATCTCATCCATGTTACAGGCGGCACCCCACATATGTACGGGGATGATGGCCTTCGTTCGCGGCCCGATGGCTGCGCGGATGGCCTTAGGGCTGATCGTCACGCTCTCGTCGATGTCGACGATTACCGGGATCGCGCCAACGGCTAGAACCGACGTTGCGGTCGCCATATAGGTGTGGGCGGGAATGATCACCTCATCACCCGGACCGATGTTGAGGCCCATCAGTCCAGCTGACAGCGCATAAGAGCCACTCACCGCCAACGAGAAATGCTTGACCCCGAGAAAGTTGGAATAACGGCTCTCGAACTTCTCGCACTGGCTACCTTCGTGATACCGAAAAAGGACGCCGGATCGGATGACATTTGCCAGTGCATCGATTTCTTCCTGCCCATAGTAGTACATCGCAACTCTCCCATGTAAGCGACTGCTGTTGAAGGAAAGCTACTCAGATTTCGGTATCTTCAGAAGTGCCGTTTCAAACAAGTTTGATGGTACCACTATCACTAGGAATGGGACGGAACGCCGACATGTTCCTCGAACGCTCGTTCCAGCTGGCCGATCCCCAGTTCCGTTTGCGAGTTGTTACAGGCGGCGTATCCCAGCACGAGCCCTTGGATGGGTGTCTCATGCTGATAGTATTTCGACAGCGGTGATACATTGATGCCGAGCCTTGTCGCGGCTTCGCTGATCTGGATGTCGCTCAGGCCCTTGCGCAAGTGCCCAACGACCTGAATGCCCGCTTCGGCGTTCAGCAACTGCATGTAGTCGGAAAGCCGCTCCTCGCAGATCCAATAGAAGAATTGCCGGCGGCCAGCATAGATCCGCCGCATGCGTTTCAGGTGTCGGCTCATGTGTCCCTCGACGATGAAGTCAGCGAGCGCTGCCTGCAGGAAGAGCGGCGGAAACTGTCCTGTTGTGCTGAGGGCGGGGTGGATGCGATCGCAGAGGCCCGGTGGTAGGACCATGAAGCCGAGACGAAGCGCCGGAAAGAGTAGTTTTGCGAAGGTGCCGACGTAGATGACGTTGCCGGAGCGATCCATTCCATGCACGGCGGGAACCGGTCGGCCCTGGAACCGATATTCGCCGTCGAAATCGTCCTCAATGATCCAGGCATTGCTGCTTTCCGCGAGCTCCAGCAGCTGCAGCCGCTGGTCCATGCGCATTGACGTTCCAAGGGGATGCTGGCAGGCCGGTGTCACATAAATCAACCGGATGTTTTTCGGAGGCCGGCCCATCTGCCATCCCTCGAGGGTGACCGGCATGGGACGGACATCGGCGCCAGCGACAGTGAAGGCCGCCTTGGCACCGTAGTAGCCTGGCTCTTCCATCCACACCCGATCGCCGGGATCGAGCAGCAGGCGCGCCAGAAGATCGAAGGCCGCTTGTGCGCCTGTGGTTATGACGATCTGCTCCTTGGTACAGATGACACCGCGCGAGGAGGCCAGGTAGCCGACGATCGCCTCCTTCAGTTCAGGCAAGCCTGTTACGTGGTAGGTCCCGAACAAGCTGTCTCCGGCGAAGCTGGCCCGCCGCGCCAGCAGGCGACCCCAGACGCCAAAGGGAAAGTTATGAGCGTCGGGCATGCCCGGATGAAAGGCGAAGCATCCCGGCGATCCATGGTGGAACGGCTGGTGCATCAATGCCATGCCTCGCACCGACAGAGTCCGCTCGCTTGGGATGATCAGCGACGGGGTCTGCAATTTCGGCAACAGAGGGAGATCCACTACGACATAGCGAGCGCCCTGTCGATTGACGAGATAGCCCTCGGTGACGAGCTGGTCATAGGCCGCGATGATAGTGTTGCGGGCCAAAGCCAGATCGGCAGCGAGTTCGCGCGTCGACGGCAAGGCCGTACCGGCGGCAAGCGTCCTGTCCTGGATCATCTTCACCAGCGCGCGGTGCAGCTGCCGATGCAGGGACATCTCGCTGGTTCGATCGACAGCAATCATGTCGAGGGGAAAAGATTGGCGGAGACAGCGTGCGGATGACACAGGCGTTTCCTGACGTGGACCAGACGATGTGCCACGCTACGTCTTCCGACGACCACTGACAACTGGTTCCTAATTTTTCCGCCAAACTGGAACTCGTGCAGGTTACAGATAGGTGTAGTCTAACCGCAGATCGAGGGTGATTTCTGGAGGGGGATCTACACTCGCATTGAGGTAGCGCGGCTGGGAGGGTTCGGCGTGCACCTTCAGATGTATCTCCCCACCATCCTTGCCTGCAGTTGGTCGAATCGCACCGGGTTTCGATATGCGGCGCTCCGGCCAGCGTAGTAGGGCGACCCTCAACCGCGAGGAAGAGGGAGCGTCAAGTGAAGCATCTATTATTGGAAAGACAACTCGTATGACAGTAAGGCTTGGCATCAATCCGATCACGTGGACGAATGACGACGTGCCGGAACTCGGTGGAGACACCCCCCTGGAGGTGTGCCTGTCGGAAACCCGCAAGGCGGGTTTTGCGGGCACGGAGCTCGGCGGCAAGTTCCCGCGCAAGAGCGCTGAGCTTGGCCCGATCCTCGAGCAGCATCAGCTCGACCTCGTCTCCGGCTGGTACGATGGCCGCATCCTCGACCACGACATCGATCAGGAATTCGAGGCGATCCTACCGCATCTGACGCTGCTGCGCGACCTCGGCGCCAAGCATGTGGTCTACGCCGACACCTCGCGTGGCCGCCACGGCGCCATCCACGACCCGATCTCGCAACGTCCGCATCTCGCCGACGACGAGTGGAAAGCTTACGGCGCCAAGATCACCACGCTGTCGGAACGCTTTGCCGATTTCGGCGTCCGGATGGCCTTCCACCATCACATGGGCACGATCGTCGAAACCGACGACGAGATCGGCAAGTTGATGGCCAATACCGGCGAGGCCTTCGGCCTGCTCTACGACACCGGTCACTGCGCCTTTTCCGGTGGCGACCCGAAAGCGTTGCTGCAGCGCCACGTCGCCCGCGTCGTCCACGTGCACTGCAAGGATGTCCGGCCAGAGATCCTGAAGCGCGCCCGCGCCGAAGACTGGAGCTTCATGCACGCCGTGATGGAAGGCATCTTCACGGTGCCGGGAGACGGCGCGCAAGATTATCCGACGCTACTCAAGATCCTGGCCGATGCCGGTTACTCCGGCTGGCTGGTTGTCGAGGCTGAACAGGATCCCGCCAAGGCCCATCCCCTCACCTATGCAACGATGGGCTACCGCAACCTTCGCGCCATGGCGATCGAGGCTGGGCTTACCGTCGCGGATCGAGGTATCCCGGCTTCCAATTGCCAAACAACCTGACGAGGTGGCCATGAGTTCCGTTCGCTACAACGGTGTCGTCAAGAGCTTCGGGGCGTTCAACGTCCTGAAATCCCTCAACCTCAGCGTGCCCGACCACGCCTTCCTTGCACTGCTAGGTCCGTCGGGCTGCGGCAAGACTACGGCGTTACGCATTCTCGCTGGCCTCGAAATGCCGACCGCCGGCCAGGTGCTGATCGGCGAACGCGATGTCACGCGGTTGCAGCCGCGCGATCGTGACATCGCCATGGTGTTCCAGAGCTATGCGCTTTACCCGCAGATGACAATTGAGGAAAACATCGGCTACCCACTGTGGCTCCGCGGCATGCCCGATCACGAGCGCAAGGCCAAGATCGCTGAGGTTGCCGCGATCTTGGAGATCGACCATCTACTGACCCGGCGCGCTCGCCAGCTTTCCGGCGGCCAGCGGCAACGTGTTGCCCTTGCCCGTGCAATTGTCCGCAATCCGACGGCATTCCTAATGGACGAGCCATTGTCCAATCTCGACGCCCGTCTGCGCCTGACCATGCGCGGCGAGATTAAACGGCTCTGCCAGCGCCTCGGCTCAACGACGATATACGTTACCCACGACCAGGCCGAAGCCCTCACGATGGCAGATCTGATCGCCGTCATGCACGGTGGTGATTTGCAGCAGCTGGCGGCGCCAGCCGAAGTCTATGACCGCCCGGCCAACCGCTTCGTCGCCACGTTCGTCGGCAATCCGCCGATGAACGTCCTGCCGGTCAAGGCGGACGGAACAGACATCCGGGTCGGCGGCGCCCGCCTCGCGATCAGGGGTGAGCGCTTTGAGGCCTGCCGCGCAGCCAGTGTTACCGAACTCGGCATTCGGCCGGAAGATCTGCATTTAACTGAGCCAGGTGTCACGGGCTCGATGGCCGGTGAAATCTACGTGGTCGAACCGATGGGCAACGAAACCCTGGTCGATGTGCGTGTCGACGGCGGGCGGCTGACAGTGCGCGCCGATCGCGGCTTCCGGGCGTCGGTGGGAGACCACATTGGCGTCTCCTTCGATGTCGGCAATGCCTGCTTCTTCGATACGGCTGGCAAAACCGCTGTTCATAGAGTGGAAAAAACAGAGAGGAACAGAGCATGACGGACGATAAGAAATCCTACCTGACGACATCCCGCCGTTCCCTACTCAAGGCAACGGTTTTGCTGGCACTCGCCTCCACCAGCATCGGTACCTTGATCATTCCGGCGCCTGCTAAGGCTGCCGGCAAGAAAGTTATTATCGGCGCGTTCGCCGATGGCGGCCTGACCCCGTTCAAGCAGAAAATCATCCCGCTTGCCAAGGAAGCAGGCTTCGACATCGACTTCCTGGAAGACGAATACGGCGTGACCCTCGAGAAGTGGTTCGCCGACGCCCAGAACGGCGCGGGGCAATACGACCTCTATCTGCTTGACGATCCGTGGGTACCGCAATTCGGCGCAGCCAATGTGCTCGAGGATCTGGGCGCCGCCGGCCTTGGCGTCGATGACAAGGACTGGATCGGCCCGCTAATCGATATGGGTTTCTGGCCGCCACGAAGCGGCCCGCGTGTCGCCGCATTCAAGGATGCAACGCCGACCCTGATCTGCGCGCCCTTCATCGGCGATCTGCAGACGCTGACCTATCGCAACGATGTCTATACCAACGGAGCGCCGAAGACCTGGGACGAGGTGATCTCCAAAGGTAAGGAAGGCGTCGCGTCGGGCAAGATCAAGTATCCGGTCGTCTTCCGCGGCGTCGCCGGCAACTCGATCGTCACCAGCTGGTATTCGATCTTCCTGTCGTTCGGCGGCGAGTTCTTCGATGACAAGTGGAACCCGACGTTCAACTCGGAAGCCGGTAAGGCCGCCTCTGACTTCTTCGTCGGCACCATGAAGCAGAACGCTCCGGCGGGCGTGGTCGAATTCGACTCCGATCAAGAAGGGGCGGCCATCCTTGGCGGCGATGCCGGCGCGATCATCCAATATTCCGGCAATGCACTGAAGTCCGACGATCCGGCCCAGTCCAAGGTGGTCGGCAAACTCGACTTCGGGGTTGTTCCGAAGCAGGTGAAGGCCATTTCACAGCTCGGGATCTTCATAGCCGGCGTACCGAAGTCGGCGCCGAACAAGGCGAACGCGATCGAATTCCTCAAGTGGTATACGAGCGCAGATACCCAGGCGAAGGTCGCCGAAGCCGGAATGATCCCGGTCAAGCGCAGCGCGTTTGGCATCGCCAAGCCCGGCAATCGTTTGATCCCGGTCGCGCTCCAGCAGCTTGACGCCGGCGCGCTGCCCCGGCCGCGTATGCCGGAATGGGCAAAGGTTGAGGAGCTGCTCGGCATCGAGCTCAACAAAGCGCTTCAGGCCGGCTCTGGCGGCGGAGCCGCGATGGACGCAGCGGCCAATGAGGTCAAGGAATACCTCGCTGAGGCGGGATATTATCAATGAACCCGAAGGGCGGGATACTATCAATGAACCCGAAGGGCCAGATCCTGACCAAACAACGGCTTCAGGGCGCCGGACTAGATCTTGCCTTGCCCTACCTGATGCTGGCACCCGCGGTCCTGGTCGTGCTCTGCGTCCTGGTCTATCCATTCTGGGACGGCTTGCGCGCCAGCGTGCAAGCCTACCGCTACGGCACGGCGGTTGGCTGGGCCGGGCTGGATAACTATGTGCGCCTCTGGAGCGACGACCAGTTCCTCAACGCTCTGTGGGTGAGTATCAGGTTCGTCTTCCTGGCGGTGGCAATCGAGACCGTGCTCGGCTTTGCGCTGGCATTGTTCTGCCTCCGCGAATTCAAAGGCATCCGACTTCTCAGAACGGTACTCATCATACCGATGGTGATCACACCTGTCGTGGTGGCGATCCTGTTTCGTCTGATCTATGCCAGCGACGCCGGCATGATCACGGCCCTCTCCGTGGCGATTGGCGGCGGTCAGGTCCAGATCCTTGGCGATCCGGTCAACGCCTTCATCGGTCTTGTTGTTCTCGACGTTTGGGAATGGACGCCGCTGATGTTCCTCATCCTGCTCGCAGGTTTGCAATCCTTGCCGCAGGAACCGTTCGAAGCGGCCCGCGTCGACGGTGCGGGCGCTTGGCGCAGCTTCGTCGATCTGACGCTGCCGATGATGCGACCGGTGCTAGCTATCGCCATCGTGCTCAGGACGATCGACGCCTTCGGGACCTTCGACCAAGTCTTCGTGCTGACCCGCGGCGGCCCCGGCGAAGCGACCAAGCTCGTCTCGATCTACGGCTATGATACCGCCTTCAAGTTTCAACAAACCGGATACGCCTCGGCAATGTTCGTCACTGTCGGACTGATCGTGCTCGCCATGGCGCTTACGGCCGTTCGTCTTCTTCAGAAGGAGGCTCAGGAATGAATTCCCGTCTCGCAAGGGCCAGTGTGACGTCGTTCATCGTGTTCATCGTCCTGGTGCCAATCTACTGGCTGGTCTCGACATCGCTTAAGTCCAACAAGGAAATCACGCAGGAAGGCACGCTCTACCCCCATGTACCGACCTTCGACAATTATCTGCGGCTCTTTTCGGAGAAGAACTTCGGCGCCTATTTGACCAACTCGCTGGTAGTGACAACCGTGTCGGTCTCCATCGCTTTGGTTCTCGGCACGCTGGGCGCCTATGCGATGGCCCGCTTTCGTCTGCCTTTCTTGCTGGAACGCAAGATCGGCCTGCTGTTGCTGACGCTGCGCATCGTGCCGCCGGTGGTAATCCTGATCCCGGTCTACCTGCTGATGCTGCGTCTTGGCCTGCTTGACCAGTGGCTCGGCCTGATCATCACCTATACCGCCTTCAACGTGACCTTCTGCGTCTGGATGATGGAAAGCTTCTTCCGAGAAATTCCGGTCGACCTCGAGGAGGCCGCCATGGTCGACGGCGACTCCCGGTTCGGTGCCTTTCGCCGAGTGACCTTGCCGCTGGCGGCTCCTGGCATTGCCGCAACCGCCATCTTCGCCGTGATCGTGACCTTTAACGAGTTCATGTTCGCCCTGGCACTGACCGCCACCCCAAAGGCCATGACCATGCCGCGCGGCACGGCGACTTTGATCGGCCGCATCGACACCGATTGGGCATCCATGGCGGCGGCCGGCGTGATCGGAGCGTTGCCCATCGTCGTCTTCGCCCTGCTCGTACAACGCCACCTAGTGCGTGGCCTGACCATGGGAGCGGTCAAATAGCCGCGGATCGAGGTCCGCATTGTCCATCAATGGCCGGTCGAACCGGCCCGAGGAGAGAGTAACTGAAATGATCGACATTTGTTTGTTTGGCGCCGGCCTGATCGGCAGCGTCCATGCAGGAAACCTTGCGCGCCATCCGAAGGCACGGCTTCGTTATATCGTCGACCCGCGCCCCGAAGCGGCGCAACGCATCGCCGCGCAGACAGGCGCGAAGATCGTCGACACCGAGACGGCGCTTTCGGATCCGACCATCAAGGCGGTGATGATAGCCTCGGCCACCAAGACCCATGCCGAGCTTGCCATGGTGGCAGCGGCGAAGGGCAAGGCGATCTTCTGCGAGAAGCCGATCGATCTCGACATCGGCCGTACAGATGAATGCCTCGCGGCAATCGAAAAGGCCGGCGCGCTGTTCCAGATCGGCTTCAACCGCCGCTTCGACCCCAGCTTCCGCGCTCTCAAGGAGCGTCTCGATGCCGGCGAGATCGGTTCCGTTGAACAGGTGATCATCACCAGCCGCGACCCTGAGGCGGAGACCGAGGAAGCGCTTGCCGGCGGCGGCGGTGTTTTCCGCGAAATGACGATCCACGACTTCGACATGGCGCGCAACCTACTCGGCGAGGAGCCCGTCGAGCTGTTTGCGACCGGATCCTGCCTGGTACTGCCCTACTATGCCAAGCACGGCGATTACGACACCGCGATGTTCGTCCTGCGCACCGCCTCCGGCCGCCAATGCCATATCAACAACAGTGTCCGCGCCGTTTATGGGTATGACCAACGCATCGAAGTACACGGTTCGAACGGCATGCTGCGAGCCGGCAACCGCATGCCGACCTCGGTTGAAGCCTTCGGCTCCGAGGCCGTATCGCGCGACAAGCCGCTCTACTTCTTCGTCGAGCGCTACATGGACTCCTACTACGCCGAGCTCGATCACTTCATCGAGTGCGTGCTTGCCAACAAGAAGCCGGATGTCGGCGCGAGCGACGGACGCAAGGCAATGATCCTCTGCGAAGCCGCCCTTGCGTCGGCAAAGTCCGGCCGCTTCGAACCGATCAAGTTCTAAGACTGGGATTGATACGATGAAAATAGGAATGATCACCGACAGCCTCGGCGGCTTGTCGTTCAAGGACATGCTGCGGGCGTCGGCCGAACTCGGGCTGGAGACCCTCGAATTTGCCTGCGGCAACTGGTCGAGCGCACCTCATATCAACCTCGATGCCATGCTCGATAGTGACACGACGCGCCGGGAATTCGTCGCTGCCGTCAAGGATCACGGCATGACGATCGCCGCCCTGAACTGCTCCGGCAATCCGCTGCATCCGGGGGCGAAGGGCGCCGAGCATCACAAGGTGACGGAGAAGACTATCAAGCTCGCAAGCCTCCTGGGCATCGACCGCGTCGTCCTGATGTCGGGGTTGCCGGGCGGCCCCGGCGATGCCAATCCAAACTGGATCATCACCGACTGGCCGCCGGAATGCCTCGAAATCCAGAAATACCAATGGGAAGAAAAGCTGATCCCCTATTGGCGCAATCTAGTCGCCTATTCCAACAACCTCGGCATCCACAAGCTGTGCCTCGAACTGCATGGCCACCAGGCCGTCTACAACGTCCACACGCTGATAAAGCTGCGCGATGCAGTGGGCGAGACCGTAGGCGCCAACTACGATCCGAGCCATCCGATGTGGATGGGCGCCGACCCGATCGCCGCGGTCCGCCAGCTCGGTTCGGCCATTTACTATGTCCACGCCAAGGACACCCGCGTCGAACCGGTGCCCGCGGCCATCGACGGCGTGCTCGACCCGCGTCCCGGCGACCGCTACGCCGAACGTACCTGGAACTACATCACACTTGGCTATGGCCATGGGGAAACCTGGTGGCGGCAGTTCTGTACGGCGCTCAAGCAGGTCGGCTACGACGACGTGCTGTCGATCGAGCATGAGGACTTGATGATGTCGCCGATGGAGGGAATGCGCAAATCTGTCGAGCTGTTGCGCAACGCCGCCATCAACCTCGGCGAGCCAAGGCGTCGTCCGGATGCGAGCGCCTGACCAGGGCGCGATGGTGGCGGAAGCGACCGCACAGCAGCGTTTGCGCTTCCGCCCCACAAACCCCACGAGGTCAACATGATAGACATTTCCGCACGGCGGACGGCGCCGCACAATTATCATCATCTCAACCAGTTGATTGCGAGCGGCCAGTTGGATTTTCCCGATCAGCTTCGACAGGTGGCACGCTTCGCGCTGGCGAATCCTGAGATTGTCGCCTTCGAGAGCAGCAAGACGCTTGCAACCTTGTGTGGCGTATCGCCGACATCAGTCTCAAGATTTGTCCGCCATGTGGGCTTCAAGGATTTCCGCGAGATGAAAGTGCTGTTTCAAGCGCGGCTGCGCGAAATGGCGGGCCCGGAGCCATTTTTCTGGGCATTGTAAACTGTCGCCGTGTTTGCGGAAACCATTGAAGAACTCAATGCGGTCTTACGACCATCGCTTCCGTGATCGCCGCCGCAGGAAGCAGCCAGTCGTCCGGCGACCACGGTCGCTGTCGCCGGCCCCGGCGGCGGTCGGTGCCAATCCGAAACCGGAAACGTTGCACTGCCCCCGTTCGCGATGCGTAACGCACAGTGCTGGAGGTTAGGCAGGTCGGTGCGTCGCTCGCGCTTCGGCAAGAAACAGATGATCGGGAGACGATCCTTTTGGATGCACCGGGACGAATTCGACCGTAAGCGCAAGGGCGAACTGGTCGCACTGGCCAATCTGCGTGCGACCCCGACCGTGGCTCACACTCTGCCTGAACTGAACCTGCACTGGAATAGGATGCCGGGAACCTGTTGTCGCGTACCTCCCCTTTCAACGCTCCCGAATTGCCACCCTCGCGACTTGCTCCAATCGTTTCGCCACCCCAGTTGGCAGCGAAAAAGGCAGCAGAACATAAGGTCCGAACCTCGAAGGTTGGTTCGAAGGCTACGTGCCTGACAGGGCGCTTTGTCACTTGATCGCGCCTGCGAGACGTGGGGGGCGGTAGAGTGACCAAATCGCCGTCGGTTCAATACGCATGGCCACTGGCAATTGCGATCAACACAGATAGTAGCTTTTTGGGATACCCGTTAATTCGCGACGATGTTGACGATCAAGGTCCCCCAGGTCGTGAGGAGAATATGGCCGATGGGTACAGCCGGTGTGTATCCGAGAACCGCAACGGTACTTCCCGATCGATCCTGGACGGCCGCCATGCCGGCAGTCATCGTCTGCGCGCCGGCCAGCCCCCCGAGTAGCAGGATGGGGTTCATGCGAAGCACGTAGCGGCCGAAATAGAGCCCTACAATCATCGGTGCAATGGTGACGATCATGCCGCCAAACAGAAGCCCCACACCCGCTTCGGCGATTGCAGCAACAAACAGCGGCCCAGCGTGCAGCCCCGTCATTGCGACGAATGCGGCAAGGCCAAGCGCAGTCATAAGCGATACAGCAGCATCTGGAATCCGCCCGAAGAGGGGGAAGCGCGTGCGCAGATGCCCAACCAGCAGGCCCGCCAGCAGCGTGCCCACACTCGTGCTCAACGAAATCCGCATGTCGCCGATCGGAAAGGTGACGAGGATGCCGACAAGTCCACCGAAGAATATCGCAAGACCGAGAACGAAGAAATCCGTCGTCGTTATCGGTGCGATGACGACACCGATCTGTTTTTCCGCACGCGACACAGTCGCCTCCGGCCCGACCAGGCGCAAAATGTCGCCTCGCTCGACGTGGATCCCCGGCCCTACGGGGATCTCCACGCCGCCACGGCTGACGGCGCGGAGATATAGACCACGTGTCCAACCCTCCTTGGCAATGTCATCGAGCTTTCGGCCCGCAAGCTCACGGTTGGTCAACAGCACGTCTGCGGCTAGTATCGGGACATCAAGAAGTTCACGATCCTCGACCTCTTCGGCGCGCGGGCCAAGCACGGCCACGAGTGCCTCCCTCGGCCCTGAGACGGCCACGACATCGCCGGGAGCAATCACCATCTGCGTCTCCGCCTCGATGATCGTGCTCCCCCGTCGCAGGCGCAGGATAAAGAGCCTGTGCTCGGGAAATTTCGCCTCCGCGGCGCTCAATGTCAGACCAGCGATCGGCGCGGCGTCCGCGATCCGATACGCGCGCATTTCGAAGCGATGCCAGGCAGATGCCACGCCGGGCGTCTTGCGAGATATCCCGAGTTCCTGCTCCAGCTTAAGTGCCTCTGCACGCAAATCGATGCGCATCAGCCTCGGGCCGACGACGCTGCAGAATAAGATCACTCCAACGGCGCCGAAGATATAGCACACCGCATCCGCGACAGCGATGTGTGCCACCAGCCTCGCGCGCTCGGCTTCCGTCAGTGCCAGCCCATTGATCGCCTCGGTTGCCGTGCCCATGGCCGGGCTTTCGGTCAGCGCGCCCGAAACGAGCCCCGCCGCGAAACCCGGATCAAGACCAAGAGCCTTGGCAACCGCCACCGCCGTCAGCAACCCGGTCACACATACAACGACGGCAAGCAATACCGGCTTGAGACCGTCTCGTTTCAAGGCTTGCATGAACTGAGGTCCGACAGAGTAGCCAATACCGAACAGAAACAGAAGGAACAGGAAGGATTTTGCCATGGCGGCAATTGGGACGTCGGCGAATTGACCTATCAGGATGCCCGCAAAAAGAGAGCCCGTGACGGGTCCAAGGGTAAAACCTCCGAATTTGATGCCCCCGACCAAATATCCGATGCTGATCGCAAGAAACACTGCGAGTTCCGGATACTTCACGAGGAATTGCGCGACCCAAGACATGACCAGATTGCCCCCTCTCCCCTTCTAAAGGCCAGATATGATCGCCAACTATCCGCACGCCAGAAGTCAGCAGTGCCTCGCTACGGCATGCCGTAGCGACGCGGCATTATGGAGCGCGAAGCCGGCGCTCCTGAAGCAATGGCTCAGCGCTTAGCGCCTGCAGCCTTAGGTTTGAGCAATTTTAGCCCCCTGGCTCTCTCGTAACCGTGAATCTCCTTCACATCCAATTTGCGCATGAAATCGATGGTCTCCTGCGTCAGCACTTGACCCGGCACCATGATCGGAAACCCCGGCGGATAGGGTATGACGAAATTGGCCGAAATCATTTCCGGTCCCTCCCGCAGTCTGCGATCGCACTCAGCACCGAGCAGCGGGACATACTCGCAACGCGCGGCGTCGTAGGCATTGAAGAAGGCGGTCCGCATGTCGCCTTCGGGTGTTGTTTTACCCGCATCACCGCGAAAGGTTTCGTGGAAATGGCTGAAATTGGGAAGGTCCGGCACGTCAGTCATCAGGGATTTGACGCGCGCATCGAAGGCGGCTCTTTCTGCCTGTCCACCGTCGGCGAGGCGCTTCTCAATGCCGAGACAAATCTCGACGAGAACGCGGATCAGGTGGGCCACGTCGCTACGCGTGTTGTTGATGTTCGACTGGAGTAGCACGCTATTGCGCGACGTCTTGTTGAGCTGGATCCCGTACTCGCTCGCCAGCAATCCCTTGAATTGCGTTCCGTCGAAACCAGCGGTTCCGCAGACAAGCGTCATGCGCGTCGGATCAAGATAGAACTCATCCTCCTGCATCGCTTTGACCGCGGTGGCCCAGTTCGAGCCGGGCGCGAGGTAGTCCTGGAAGCCCGACTGGCGGTACGCGGCTGGTATCATCTCGTCGGCACCGAGGACACGGAAGTATTTCGAGATCAGCTGATGCTCATTGATTGCCCGACGGATCTTCAACGCAATCTCGATTGCGTTCATCACCAGGCCATAGCCTTCAAGTTCCATCTGTCGACGCGCGACGTCCAGGCTGGCGATCAGTTGCTGGTTGGGGCTCGTTGATGCATGCGTGAAGACTGCCTCGTGGAACTGAGCTTCAACCGTATGAAAGTCCACATCCTTGACGAGGAGCATGGAGCCCTGCCGGATCGCCGACATCGACTTATGCGTCGAGTTTGTCTGATAGACGCGAAGGCGTACAAGCCGCGGATCGGGGATCAGCCGGGTGGCCAGAAGTGTCTCGTCGGAAGGGTTATCTCCGAGATTGGCGCTTTGCTTCTCATAGGCACTGATGGAGGCGGGATCGCGCAACCATTCCTCGATATCGGCCGCGGCTCCCATGGCAGTTCGAGGTCGCAGGAAGGGAGAGAACCGGGCAAATCCCGACCACGCCTCGTCCCAGAGGAAGATCAGATCCGGCTTTATGGCAAGGCACTCCTCCATCACCCGCCTGACATTGTACATGTGCCCATCGAAGGTGCAGTTGGTCAGGTCAAGCAGCTTTAGGCGATTGAGCCGCCCCTCCGCTTTCAACGCCAGCAATGCACGTTTGATGGTGGCGAGTGGCACTGCCCCGTACATCGAGTATTCCGTCATCGGGAAAGCCTCGACGTAGTATGGCTGCGCACCCGTTAGAACCATGCCGTAGTGATGCGATTTGTGGCAGTTGCGGTCGACCACCGCGATGTCGCCCGGGGCCAGCAGCGCCTGGACGGCCATCTTGTTGGAGGTGGACGTGCCGTTGGTAACGAAAAAGACGTGGTCGGCACCGAAGGCGCGGGCAGCCATTTCCTGCGATCGCTTGATGTTGCCGGTAGGCTCCAGGAGGCTGTCGAGGCCGCCCGTTGTCGCGCTGCTCTCTGCTAAGAACAGGTTGAGGCCATAAAATTCGCCCATGTCGCGGATCCAGTCCGACTTGAAGACAGACTTGCCGCGAGCAATGGGCAGGGCATGGAACGTACCAATGGGTCGCCGTGCATATTTTTTCAGGTTGTCGAAGAAGGGCGTCTCGTACCGTGCCTGCACGCCTTCGATGATCGCGAGATGCAGCTCCAGCGGTTCCTCGACGGAATAGAAGATGCGCCGTATCGAATCCGCCGCCGGATCACCGGCAATTTTCTCGACCTGACGGTCGGACAGCAAGTAAATGTCGAGTTCCGGTCGGATCCGCTTCAATATGCGTGCCAAGTGCAGCGCCGAGACCTCGGGGCTTTCCGCCTCGCCAAGCAGCGGATTTAGGACGGAGCGCAACACTGGCGCGTCGTGGCGCGAGCGGTAAGGGAATCCCTCCGCAAGGACGACGGAGATGATAGATGGGTTCAATGCCGCAGCGCAAACCGCATCCTCGAAGGAGCCGACAAAGATGGGCTCGTAGATGAAGGAATCCTCGTGACGGCGCATCCTGCGGAGCTCACCGGCCAAGGCGGGCCATCGTGCGGCAGGTTGGCTGTTGACGAACAGGACCTCGAAATAGGGGCGATGAGCACGAGTCTCACCCGTGGCTGGCGGCATAATATCGACCACCTCGTTTGGCGACAGGTGGTCGTTGACATCCCACTCCTCGGGACGGCTGCGATAGGCATCCGTCAGAAGGCCGTTGGAGATGCGCCGAGCCAGTCTGGCCGCCCCGCTGGGGTCGTTTGAAGCAATGCGCTCGGCCAGTGCTTGGCGCAATCGCGCACCGGGATAAGCGTGGTATTCCTCTACGGCTTCTATGGCGGCGAGCGCTGCCTCCAGCGCCTCCCGCCCTCCCCGTTGTGCGGCCCACGCGTCGGCCAGAGACGTGACCTCGCGCCAGTTGTCGGCACGCCCCGAATGCATCAGCAGAGACTGATTGTCTGCGGTTTTTTTTGGCATCTGATGCTCCCAACACCCTTTTATTGAAGATTCTCTACAGTTGACGAATTGTCACTGCACAGACGATTGGAGTGGCCTGCTGCAGGTCGCCAGCTTCTAAAGGCACTGCAAGGCGAGCGGAGCCGTATACCGACCCCCATCCATTTCAGGCCAACGTCAGCATTAGTCCCAGGTCGCGAATGGACTATTGTCGGCAGTGTAGCCTAGACTCAGTATCTGGCATTCCGTCCCGTCAGCCCTGAAGCGGAGCCGTAGCTAGCCGGCGTCGTGCGCGACGGGACAGCATCACAGCCCTAGCGGGCCGAACTCAGGATCACTCAACGGCTGCAACATGCGAAGTAAAATACGGTAGTATACCGCAGACCGTCTGTAACCTACTCACTTCCTCCTCGACCGATGGTTTTCGCGCTGCAGCCTCCCCCCGGCCTCTGTCTTTCCCGACATCCTATTCTACCCGTCCGGTGGCCAAACGACGCGCGCAAGGTCCCTGACGATATCAGCTTCCAATTCAGCGACCGTCGTCTCGTACTCCTCGATATAAAAGCGGTCAGCACCGTCACGCCGGAAGGCTTCCAGTGCGACGCAACCCTCATCGTAGGCTTCAAGAAGATTGCAAAAGAACGGCCATGAACTGGACGCGGGCAGTTTCTGGAGCAGTTGGCGTTGCGCAGGCAGCTTGAGCATCAACCGACGCAATCCAGATTGCGCGGTCCCACGGCAGCCGTCCTCCTCTATCCAATCCTTCCCCATTGGCGATCCTCTAACCGATAACAGTGTAACAACCGCGCGCCCACGCGGAAGTAAATTACGGTATGTTCTGTTTCCGTGCCCGTTCTGGCCGCCGTGAAATTGCGCGGCCTTTTTTTTGGCGTGTTTAAGGAAGCCAATTGCCATGTCACTACATGTCGATAATCTAGCATCGACATGCCTTTAGTTGTCCACTTGTCGGAAGGACCCAGATGAGAAGTCAACCCGACGGCGTACACTCGCACCCCTCTCCCGGCGAGGTCCGAGAACATTTGGATCGCATACTGTCGAGCCCAGACTTCATTCTCCCCGATCGCGGGCACAGGTTTTTGCAGTTCATCGTGAACGAGACACTCGAAGGACGCGCCGCCTATCTGAAGGCATTCACTATTGCAACCAGCGTTTTCGGACGCGACGCCTCATTCGATATGCAGAATGATCCTTGCGTACGAATGGCAGCACGCCAGCTTCGGAGTGCTCTTGAGCGGTACTATCTGACGAGCGGCTCAATGGATGAGGTACTGATTACCGTTCCAACTGGCAGTTACGTTCCAGCTTTCGCGAAACAGGCGATTGAGGGTGGCACCAGGACTGAAGATGAAGCGCAAACGGTTTCTGCCGCTACAAAGCCATCGATCGAGCAGGCGTCAATCGAGCCGCCGAAGCGCGAAAGCAGATTGCCTCGTTGGATCATGATCGGTGCTGTATTCATCTTACTTGCTGCCGTGGTGATGGCGTCAATTGCCGAAAGCGATAACCCTGTTTTGAAGCAGGCGTTCACGAGCGGCCGTCCAACGATTTTAGTCAAGCCCTTTACGACCAACGAAGAAACCAGGGTCTCGAATGAAGTCCTGAGTGGGCTGAAAAATGAAATCGTCGTCAATCTCGTGAAGTCCAAAGAACTGGTCGTGGTCACTGAGGGCGCAAAAACCAACGCCGACACGACATACACTCTGCAAGGTAGCATACGCCTGGAGGCTGATGATGTGCGAGCAATCGCACGCCTGGTCCGGGGGGCAGACAGTGCAGTCGTGTGGTCGAGCGACTACGACGTCAATATAAAGGGTCGAAGCATTCTCGACGCCCAGATGGCCATCGCGCGATCAATCGCGGCGGCTGTGGCAGCCCCATTCGGAGCGGGTGCGACGTCGCGGCCCCAAGAATAGGCTACGCCCTGGAGATATCGGCTCTCGGAAGCGAGTGGCCAGGCTAACCGTCTCCAGCCGGCTTCTGCTTCCGATGCTTGGTCAATGCATGTGCGCTCCTTACCCGCTCGAAAACCAGTGCCGGCGAAATGGCTTCCCGCTTGGTCCGGGGCGCGTGTCTCGTATTAGGACGAAGCTTGCAGACGGGAGAAACCCTTCATTGCGTCGTCGAAATCGTCCGGATCAATATCGTCGACTGTCGCCGTGGCGTCGAGGTTGTCGGCGCTCTTATTGGTATGCGGCAGTGATAAAAGGGTGAGAGCACATCGGTGATGCATGCCTTAAAGGGTGTAGGATACCGTATACTACCCCACTTGAAGGTGTAACATTCTTTGCCGTTGCAATCTCATCGGATACCTTTCCAACTAGCAGAACTCGAAGTCCGCATTTCGATGTGTCCAGTGCCCGGCAGGCATACCACAGTGGGAGGAATGATAATGACGGAAGCGGGAATCTACGCAAAATTTGTCGATCTCAGCCCCTTTGAGATCAAGGACGAACTCATCAGGCTGGCTCAGGCCGACAAGTCGGGTCGTGCATATCTCAACGCCGGGCGAGGCAACCCCAACTGGATCGCAACCAAGGCGCGCGAAGCTTTCTTCCTTCTCGGTCAGTTCGCGCTGACCGAGGCCAAGCGTGTTTCCTTCGATGAAGAAGCGGGTCTCGCGGGAATGCCGCCCGTCGACGGATGCTACAAGCGGTTGAAGGCATGGGTGGAAAAGCGCAAGGGCGATCCGGACACGCCCGGCGCTGAGACGCTCGACGCTGTGGTGGATTTTGCCATCAAGAAATTCGCCTTCGAGCCTGACAAGTTCGTCAACGAACTCACGGATTCGATTATCGGCGACCACTATCCGGTTCCCGACCGCGCGTTGGTGCACAACGAAGCGATTACTCATGAATATCTGATGTGGGCCATGTGCGCTGGCCACCGCCCGACCGCAAAATTCGACCTCTACCCGGTCGAAGGCGGCACCGCGGCCATGTGCTACATCTTCAAGGCGCTCAAGAATGCGCGCCTTCTGAACTCCGGTGATACGATTGCGCTCGTCACGCCGATCTTCACGCCCTATCTCGAGATGCCGCATCTCGAGGACTATTCGCTGAAGCAGATCCATGTTTCGGCGGAGGCGGAAGACCGTTTCCAGTTGACCGAGGAAGACCTGAAACCGCTCGAGGACAAGTCAGTCAAGGCGCTGTTCATCGTCAATCCCGGCAATCCCTCCGCGGTCGCGATCGATCCGGAAAGCATGGACCGGCTGGTCAAATTCGTCAAATCAAAGCGCCCAGACCTGATGATCCTGACGGATGACGTCTACGGCACCTTCGTGCCGAATTTCGAATCCGTCATGGGCCATCTGCCTCACAACACGATCGGCGTCTATTCCTATTCGAAGTATTTCGGATGCACCGGCTGGCGCCTCGGCGTCGTCGCCGTCGCCCAGGACAACATCTTCGACAAGATGCTCCGAAAGATGCCCGAGGCCACGCAAAAACTTCTCGACGCGCGCTACAAGGCTCTGACGCCGCATCCCCGCGATCTCAAGTTCATCGATCGCATCGTCGCCGATAGCCGCGATGTGGCGCTGAACCACACGGCCGGCCTGTCGCTCCCGCAACAGGTGATGATGTCGCTGTTCAGCCTCGTGGAAATGATGGACGAGGAAAAGATCTATCAGAAGGCGTGCATGGCCATCTGCCAACGCCGGTTCGACAAGCTGATGAACGGAATGGGGATCGAGTTCAAGGCTCGCCCCTATTTCGACCGCTACTACGGCATCATCGACTATGAATACTGGGCGCGCAAATATGTAGGCGACGAGGTGACGGACTGGGTGAAGGAGAACGTTCATCCGCTCGATATCGCCTTCAAGCTAGCCGAGGACCATGGCATCGTGGTGCTGAACGGATCGGGCTTCGAGGCGCCGAACTGGTCGGTGCGCGTGTCCTTTGCCAACCTGCCGGACGAGGCCTACGATTCGATCGGCAGGGCCATCCGTGCGGTGGCGCGAGGTTATCTGCAGGCCTACCGCGCCGCCAAGGGCGAGACGGCTCAGCCGTAGGGCGGGTCGCTATTCGATTTGTAGAAGACGCAGCCGAAGAGATCCTACGCCGGAGATCGCCACCATGCTTCAATGGTTTGCCGCAACGCTTCAGAAATATCCCGAAATCGCCATCTTCCTGTCGCTTGCGATCGGCTATTTCGTTGGCAAGTTCACCTATAAGGGTCTCGGTCTCGGTGCCGTCACCTCGACCCTGCTCGCCGCCGTGGTCATCGGGCAGCTCGGCATCGTCATATCGCCAAACGTCAAATCGGTCTTCTTCCTGATGTTCCTGTTTGCGGTCGGCTACGGCGTTGGACCGCAGTTCGTGCGCGGTATCGCTTCCGACGGTCTGCCGCAGGCGATCTTTTCCGTGGTCGTCTGCATCTACTGCCTGATAGTTCCGGTGATCGTTGCAATGATCGCCGGCTACGATGTCGGCTCGGCCGCCGGCCTCTATGCCGGCTCGCAGACAATCTCTGCCTCCATGGGCCTTGCCACCGACGCGATAAACCGGCTCGGACTGGCGGCAGAACAGACCCAGGCGACGCTCAACGCGATGCCTATCGCATACGCGGTGACCTACATCTTCGGTACCGCCGGATCGGCGGTCATTCTGGCGTTGGTTGGCCCGCGGCTCCTCGGGATCGACCTCGTCGCCGCCTGCAAGGATTACGAGGCGCGCCACAGCGCCGCGGCGGAGTTCGGCGGAGCGGGATCGGCCTGGCACCGCTTCGAACTCAGGGCCTACCTTATCAAGCCGGAAGGCCGCGCCGTGGGCATGACCGCGAAGCAAGCCGAGGCGATGGTGCCGGACGCGCGCGTTTTCGTCGAGCGCATCCGCCGTGACGGCCGGATCGAGGAGGCGACCGCCGATACGGTACTCAGGGCCGGAGACGTCGTCGCCGTGGCCGGTCCGCGTGACGTGCTGGTCGAGGTGCTCGGCCAGGCCGCCGAGGAAGTAAACGATCCCGAGCTTCAGAATGTCCGCGCCGAGGGCGTCGACATCTACGTCACGTCCAAGGCGGTCGACGGCAAAACGCTGTCCGAACTCGCCAAGTCGCCTACGGTGCGCGGCGTCTTCCTGCGCAAGATCGTTCGCGGTGCGACCGCGACCGTGATCCCGATCCTGCCGGATACCAAGATCCATCGCGGCGACATTCTCACCCTCGTCGGGCGCCCGCAGGACATCACCGCGGCGACGAAAGACATCGGTTACCCCGATCGCGCCACCGACGTCGCCGACGTCGCCTTCATCGGCGCCGCGATCGTCCTCGGCGCGTTGGTCGGGGCGTTCGTCCTCAACGTCGGCGGTGTGCCCCTGACGCTGTCAACCGCCGGCGGCGCACTGATTTCCGGCCTTGTCTTCGGTTGGCTTCGCTCGGTGCATCCGACCTTCGGACGGATCCCGTCCTCGACCGTCTGGTTCATGAATTCGGTCGGCCTCAACGTCTTCATCGCCGTGGTCGGCATCAGCGCCGGCCCCGGCTTCGTCGCTGGGCTGAAGGAGCTTGGAGTAAGCCTGTTCCTCTGGGGTGTGGTTGCGACGTCCGTTCCGCTGTTCCTGGCGATGTACACCGGCAAATACCTGTTCAAGTTCGACCCAGCCATCCTGTTCGGTGCCTGCGCCGGAGCGCGTACCACCACGGCGGCGCTCGGCATGATCACGGACGCGGCAAAGAGCCAGGTTCCCGCGCTGGGCTACACCGTGACCTACGCCATCGGCAACACGCTGCTGACGATCTGGGGGATGGTCGTGGTCCTGTTGCTTGGCTAGTTTGCCGTAGGTAAGGTAGCGTGTCTTGCCGAGGTGACCGCTTGGGCCCAAGTGGTCACCATCGTCATCTCTGGGTCTGATATCAGTCCTGTGCACATGGAAGCAGCATTATTGACTAAAGCGCGTCGCCCGTTTTTTGATTCAGGTTCTCGAATCGGCCGATTTGTGATTCCTTCGTAGCTGGAAGGAGACCGGTCATGGGCAAATCACATCCGATCGAGTTGCGTTCCCGTGTTGTTGCGTTCGTTGAAGAGGGTAACACCCATCGCGAGGCGTCTCGGCATTTCCGTGTGTCGCCTCGGTTTGTGAATAACCTTGTTATCCTGAAGCGTGAAACGGGCTCTCTGTTGCCAAGACGACAGGGCCATGTCGGTGGCGGCAAGTTGAGCGACCATGGAACATGGTTCCGTGAACGTATGGCTGAGAAGGGTGATTTGACGCTTGACGAATTGTGCCTCGAGCTTGCAGAGCGCGGCGTCATTGTGCATCGCTCGAGCGTTGGACGCATGTTGCACCGGCTCGGTTTGAGCCATAAAAAAAAGCCTCATGGCAAGCGAGCAGCATCGCCCGGAAATCGCTCGGGCGAGAAGTCTATGGCTCGAAAGGCGCAAGCCATTCTTCGATAAGGCTCTGGCTCGCCTTACTTTTATCGATGAAACGTCAACGAACACGAAGCTGACAAAACGCTCCGGATGGTCGCCAAAGGGCCACCGTTACCGCAGTCATGCGCCTTTCGGATCCGTAAGCGGTCAGCCGATGGCGTGGGACTTGAAGTTCCACGGCATGAGCGCCTCGAGCTCAGATACAGGCCAGCCTTGAGCGATGCGGGTCAGGGTCTGGGAGAGCCAGTCGAGTGGATCGACGTTGTTCATCTTGGCTGTCTGCAAGA
>NZ_JBFTIN010000007.1:0-194756 GCF_056394785.1 Rhizobium sp. 10N414
CCACATCCGGGTGACCTCAAAACACGAGCTCAAGGAACGCATTATGGCCGGTATCGACGACATCAATCGTCATCCCGTCATCCACACATGGTCATACAAGCTCGCCGAGGCTGCTTGATATGATTCGAACCACGAAAACGCGCTACTAGTAATTGTACATCGACATTGGATCGTTGATGCAGGCGTAGTCCAGGAGGCACTGCTTGCCCGTACGGTCACGCAAGCTAGCGGTGCTCAGCTTGTCGCCTGGGCCGCATTGAGCTGGCGGATAGCGAAAGTTGCGGCCTCCGAAGCCGAGGCGGACATAGACCTTCTTGGATTGGCGGATAATCTGCGCGAGCTGTGCGCAGCTGTAGTCTTTCGCATCGACCTTCACAGGCCCGGCGGCAAAGGATACCGTCGGGAGCAAGCACGCAACGACTAGAACCAAGCATCTCATGGCTGGCGGCCTCCTGACCGAAACTCAGTAAATCAGCACTCTCGACGCTATTCAAACGGATATCGCGTGGCGGCAGCCGCGGATGCGCGCAATAGCTAAAACGAGAAAAGCCCGCTGGGAAGCGGGCTTTCGAATTGCGTGAAGGGATCCGTCTCAGCGCTCGGCGAGAGCTTCCTCGCCCTTCTTCGCGCGCACCAGATTGATGAAGCGACGGAAGAGGTAGTGGCTGTCCTGCGGGCCGGGGGAGGCTTCCGGGTGATGCTGCACCGAGAAGATCGGCTTACCAGCGACACGCAGGCCGCAGTTGGTGCCGTCGAAGAGGGAAACGTGAGTCTCTTCAACGCCATGGGGCAGAGACTTCGTGTCGACCGCGAAGCCGTGGTTCATCGAGACGATCTCGACCTTGCCTGTGGTGTGATCCTTGACGGGGTGGTTGGCGCCATGATGGCCCTGGTGCATCTTTTCGGTCTTGGCGCCGAGCGCGAGGCCGAGCATCTGGTGACCGAGGCAGATGCCGAAGACCGGGATGTCGGTCTTGATCAGCTTCTGGATAACAGGAACGGCGTATTCGCCTGTTGCGGCCGGGTCGCCCGGGCCGTTCGACAGGAAGATGCCGTCGGGCTGCATGGCAAGCACATCCTCGGCACTCGTCGTTGCCGGCATGACGGTGACCTTGCAGTCGAGGCCGGCAAAGAGGCGCAGGATGTTGCGCTTGACGCCGTAGTCGAGGCAGACGACGTGATACGTCGCATTTTCTGGGGTAAGCTCGCCGTAACCTTCGTTCCAGATCCACGGGGTCTGCGCCCACTGCGACGTTTGGCCTGACGAAGCGATCTTGGCGAGGTCGAGGCCTTCGAGGCCGCTCCACGCCTTGGCTTCCGCCTTCAGCGTCTCAACGTCGAACACACCGTTGGGGTCATGGGCGATAACGGCGTTCGGCGAGCCGTTTTCGCGGATCCAAGCCGTCAGCGCGCGTGTGTCGACACCGCAGAGGCCGATGATGCCGCGAGCCTTCAGCCAGGCATCGAGGTGCTTGACGGCGCGGTAGTTGGACGGATCGGTTATATCGGCCTTGAAGATGACGCCGACGGCGCCGTGGCGTGCTGCTGGCGTCAGGTCCTCGATGTCTTCGTCGTTGGTGCCGATGTTGCCGATATGCGGGAAGGTAAAGGTGACGATCTGGCCGAGATAGGAGGGGTCCGTCAGAATCTCTTCGTAGCCAGTCAGCGCCGTGTTGAAGACCACCTCAGCCTGGACCTTGCCGGTCGCGCCGATGCCCTTGCCTTCGATGACGGTTCCGTCTGCAAGAACGAGCAGGGCAGTCGGCTTTTCGGTTGTCCAGGGTGCTGTCGCGGTCATCTTCATCCCGTTTCCGGCAGCCACACGTCCTTGGGCAACGTTGGCCGGCCATTTGGTTCGCAAGCATATGCGCGCGGCAAGGCGCGCGCTCTCAGGCCTGATCACGAATTTTGGTGCAGGTGGCGGTAAATAGCCACGCTGTTGCGCGAGGTCAATCTTTGTAGCGCACATTCTGCGGGTTTTCTCGCGCTTTCTGCCGTCATTTTCCGCAATTTATTTGATCCCATGCATTCGCGTGGTTTATGAAGCGGCATTCAAACAGGAGTGATTATGATGTTGCGCGATCAACTCGCCGCCGCCCTCAAGGATGCCATGAAGTCCAAGAATGCCGAGCGGCTCTCGACCGTTCGCCTGATTCAGGCCGCCATCAAGGACCGGGATATTGCCAATCGTGGCGCCGGCAAGGAAGAAGCGAGCGACGACGAAATCCTGCAGATCCTCGCCAAGATGGTGAAGCAGCGCGACGAATCGGCGAAGATCTACGAAGAAAACGCGCGCCCCGAACTGGCCGCTAAAGAGCGTGCCGAAATTGCGGTGCTCCATGATTTCCTGCCGAAACAGCTTTCGGATGCGGAGGTTCGCAGCAACATTACCGCGATCATCGCGGAAATCGGCGCCGCCGGCCCGAAGGACATGGGCAAGGTGATGGCCGTCCTGAAGGAGCGCTATGCCGGCCAGATGGATTTCTCCAAGGCCTCCGGCGCCGTCAAGGAACAGCTGAACTAATCAGCGCAGGCTCGCCGTCTTTCTGGCGGCGAGCCCCAGAACCGCTTCTGCGGCAGCATCGACAATGGCGAATTTCGCGGCCTGATAACCCCAATACTCCATGATAAACGCGCGCGAAATCCAGGTATCGCCCTTATAGGGCGGTTGTGTCCAACCCACGCTTCCCATTTCGGATGCCGTCGTCAGCAGGCGCTTCAAATGCGTGTTGGAGATCATGAACTGGTCACGGATTTCCTTGAGCGACACGGGGCCGATGTGGGCCCGTTCCGAGTTGCGATCGAAGTTGTCGATACTGATCATAAGGTAGTCCATGATCAGGCCGCCGGAGTTTGCCCAGTTGAACAGATTGTATGTAGCGCCTGGGTCGCGCACGGCATCGCTATCGATAATCCCCTTGGAGATCAGCGGCTGCATCCTCGAGAAGGCCGAGGGGTCGGCATTCATCCGGTCCAGCCGATTGCCGCCGTCAAGACTGTCGAGAATAAAAAGGTGGGTGGCGAGCCACCTGTAAAAGTGTTCGTGAGCGGTTTCCGTCGGCTCCAACAGGCGCGTGCGCTTGTCGCTGGTACTCAAGACCGGACTAAGGAACCGGTAGGCTAGCATTTCCTGGATAAAGGCTGCGGCGGTATTGCGGCTCGCAATCTTGTTCGCAACGGCAAAGGCGATGAAACGGCGCGAATAAAGGCCGAGCTTCGGTTCGCCGGGATAGCCGAAGTGGAGTGCAAAGCCGGCATGGGCCATCAACCAGCGTTGCTGCGCGGCAAAGATCGATGCGATGCGCGGGCTCTCGCGGTAGATCGTCAGCATTTCGCGGGCGCAGTTCAGCACGGCCACGAAAAAGGCGTCGCTTTCTAAAAAATCCTCAACTCTATGTGGCATTCGATGATCCCGGTAGGATACTTTCATTGGGCATCGAAGGAGAACTGTCAATGCCATCCACTGCCCACAGCGGACATGGAGACATCGAAGATAAAACTTTTAGGTGAAATTATAGAAGGCAGGAGCTGGGGGTGCTCCTGCCTTCTTGCTCTTTGCTTCCGGTGGCGACGCAGGACCGAGATCCAAGCCACCGGTTACTCGCAAAGACACCCTTGCGAGGCGGCGCCGGGGGTAGGGATGGTGCCTCGCTTGGGGATCGCTTCTTCCCATTGAAGTTATTGCGACGCGGCAACTGATTCAAATTACAAAAAAATAATGATTGGCGACGGGGCTGCCTTAGGTGTGGCAACCGCGATGGAGGCTACTGCGCGCCGACATGAAATTCGTCGGTCGGAGCAATTCGGAAGCCGTTGTTCCGAAATCGGTTTTTGACGATAGTCAAGAACTGAGACGGTCGGGACGCCTGCTTGCATACACGCAAAACGTGGGGTTATTGCCGTCAGTGTCGCACCCCCTGTCGCAGGGGCGGTAACGCAATTTTGAACACTCATTTCGGGAGAATTTTGAGCAGGCAATGGTCCTGTGAATAGCGCGGCTTTCGCCCAAATGCCGTGGCATCTGCGTATGAACCTGCTTATATGGACCCAATCAAGAGGTTCACATGCGCTTTTCCAATTCCTTTCTCGACGAGATACGCGATCGCGTGCCGATTTCGGACGTGATTGGCCGTCGTGTGAGCTGGGACAAGCGCAAGACCAACGTGTCGCGCGGCGACTATTGGGCCTGCTGCCCGTTTCACGGCGAGAAGTCGCCGAGCTTCCACTGCGAGGACCGAAAGGGGCGCTACCACTGCTTCGGCTGCGGCGTCACCGGCGATCACTTCCGCTTTCTCACAGATCTGGAAGGGTTGAATTTTCCGGAGGCGGTGCAGCAGATCGCCGACATGGCGGGCGTTGCCATGCCGGTTGCCGATCCGGTTATGGAGAAGCGCGAGAAGGAGCGCACTTCGCTTCTCGACGTGATGGAGCTTGCGACCAAGTACTTTCAGGATCAGTTGCAGACGGCAAACGGCGCGCGGGCGCGGGCTTATCTTCGCGACCGCGGGCTGACGGGACGCACGATCGAGACCTTCCGGCTCGGCTTTGCCCCCGATAGCCGAAACGCACTCAAGGAGTTTCTGGCGGGCAAGGGCATTGCCAAGGAACAGATCGAAGCATGTGGGCTGGTGGTCCATGGTCCCGAGGTGCCGGTCTCCTACGATCGCTTCCGCGACCGCATCATGTTCCCGATCCTGTCATCTCGCGAGAAGGTAATTGCGTTCGGGGGGCGTGCCATGTCGCCGGATGCGCCCGCGAAGTATCTCAATTCCAACGAGACAGAGCTGTTCCACAAAGGCAATGTGCTCTACAATTTCGCACGCGCCCGCCGGGCGACGCAGGGTGCGAACGGCGAGGGCACGATCATCGCCGTCGAAGGCTATATGGACGTGATCGCGCTGCATCAGGCCGGCGTCGAGAATGCCGTGGCGCCGCTCGGCACGGCATTGACCGAGAACCAGCTTGAACTCCTCTGGAAGATAACGCCGCAGCCCGTGCTTTGCTTCGATGGCGACGGCGCCGGCATTCGCGCCGCCAATCGCGCTGCCGATCTGGCGCTTCCGCATATCAAGCCGGGGCGCACCGTGCGCTTTGCCCTGTTGCCCGACGGCAAGGACCCGGACGATTTGGTGCGCAACGAAGGCCGTGCGCCCTTCGACAAGGTGATGAGCCAGGCCAAGCCGCTGGCAGAGATGATCTGGGGCCGTGAGATCAATACCGGGCAGTTCGAGACGCCTGAAGCGAAGGCCGAGCTCGAAGCGCGGTTGAAGCAGCTGGTTGGTGTCATTGCCGATGAGAATGTGCGCCGTCACTACCAGCAGGATATGCGCGACCGCCTGAACGGCTTCTTCCAGCCGCAATTCCAGAATCGCGGCAATGAGCGGCGAAGCTTTGATCGTGGCGGCGGACAATCCCGTGGCCGTGGCAACGAGGGGCCACGCGGCCCGCGCCTTTCCGGCGGAGGCATTTCCGATCGGCTCGCCCGCTCCGGTCTGGTTCGAGGCCACCAGGAGACGCCTGCCTTGCGCGAGAGCGTTCTGGCGCTGACAGTTATCAATCATCCGGCCTTGATGCAGGACGAGTACGACGAAATCGCCTCGATCGACTACGACAATCGCGAGCTTCAGCGGCTCTGGTCTGTCATGCTCGGCGCCGCCGCGGCCGTGGCCGGCCCGCACCTCACGCGAGAGCACCTGCTGGAGCGCATGGAAGAGCAAGGCTTCGGCTCATTGCTGCAGGGGCTCGAGCAGCAGATCCGCAATGCCCGCCTTTGGATCGCTACATCGGAGGCTGCGATGGAGGATGCGCGCGAAGGCTACCGGCAGGCGCTCGCCTTCCACAAACGCGCCAAAGCGCTGCGTTTCCAGAAGATCGAGCTCGAACGCGAGATCGCCGAGGCAACCGAGGCCGGCAACGGCGAGGTGATCGATCAGTTGATGCGCGCATTGCAGGAGGTTCATTTCGAGGGGCTTCGCTTAGAGAACCAGGAAGCGATCATCGATGGATTCGGCGTGCTCTCCGGCCGCGTCAAGGGAGCGGCTAGCCATTGAGGGATTCTACAGAGCAACTTTCTGCCGGCGATGCGCTGTTCGGCGCGGAGCGCTCGCCTCTTGGCATTCTTAACCGTGTCTATGGCTATCCGGCCTTCCGCGGCAAGCAGCAGCAGGTGGTGGAGCATGTCGTCGCCGGCGGCGATGCCGTCGTTCTCTTTCCGACGGGGGCCGGCAAATCGCTCTGCTTCCAGATTCCGGCGCTCTGCCGCGAAGGTGTCGGCATTGTCGTTTCGCCGCTGATTGCGCTGATGCGCGATCAGGTGGAGGCGATGAAGCAGCTCGGCATCAGGGCCGCGGCACTGAACTCGGCGCTGTCACGCGAGGAGTTCATCGAGGTTCGTCGCGCGATTGCCGCAGGCAAGCTCGATCTCCTTTACGTGACGCCGGAGCGCGTTCTCATGGATGGCTTCCGCGACACGATCGGTAACGCGCGGATCTCGCTCTTCGCGATCGACGAGGCGCATTGTGTTTCCCAATGGGGCCATGACTTCCGCCCCGAGTATCGCGAGCTTGGCAAGCTGGCGGAGCACTACCCGGGTGTGCCGCGCATTGCGCTGACGGCGACGGCCGACTCGCACACCCGCGACGATATCGTCGAACGGTTGGCGCTGAACAATGCCCAGGTCTTTACGACCAGCTTCGATCGCCCGAACATTTCCTACGAAATCGTCGAGCGCGATCAGCCGCGCCAGCAGTTGCTGCGGTTTCTTTCCGGACACAAAGGCAACAGCGGTATCGTCTACTGTCTGTCCCGCGCCAAGGTCGAGGATACGGCCGAGTGGCTGAACGGGCAGGGCATTCGGGCGCTTCCCTATCACGCCGGCATGGACAGGGTGCTTCGCGATGCAAATCAGGATGCCTTTCTGAAAGAGGATGAGCTTTGCCTTGTCGCCACCGTCGCCTTCGGCATGGGGATCGACAAGCCGAATGTGCGCTACGTCGCGCATCTCGATCTGCCGGGCTCGGTCGAGGCGTACTACCAGGAGACGGGCCGCGCCGGGCGCGACGGCCTGCCTTCCGAAGTCTGGATGGCCTACGGCATGGCCGACGTCATCCAGCGCCGCCGGATGATCGACGACGGTGGTGCGGCCGACGAGATCAAACGCGTTGAGCGCTCCAAGCTGAACGCGCTGCTGGCGATCTGCGAAACCGCCTCGTGCCGCCGTCAGGCAATCCTTGCGCATTTCGGCGAGGCGCATGCCGGCAAGTGCGGTGGCTGCGATACCTGCCTGAAGCCGGTCGAGACCTGGGACGGGACGGAGGCAGCCATCAAGGCGCTTGCCGCGATCTACCGGACCGGCGAGCGGTTCGGCACCGGGCATGTCGTGGATGTGCTGCTCGGCAACGTCAACGAGAAGACTGAACGCTTCGGCCACACGACAATGCCGGTCTTTGGCGCCGGAAATGATCTGCCGGCCCGCACGTGGCAATCGGTATTCCGGCAATTGCTTGCGATGGGATTGGTCCGCGTCGACAATGAAGCGTTCGGCGCCCTGAAGCTCGAGGCGGAGGCCCGCGCCGTCTTCAAGCGCGAACGCCCGGTTTTCTTCCGCAAGGATCGTCCGGTTGCGGAACGACGTTCGAAACGAACGGCGCAGGTCGAGCGGCGCTCCGTTCTTTCAGGCGGAGACGGCGTGCTCTTCGAAGCCTTGCGCGCGGAGCGGACGGCGATCGCGCGCTCGCTCGGCGTGCCGCCCTATGTTGTCTTCCCCGATACGACACTCATCGCCTTCGCGACCGAGCGGCCGCGGACGCACAAGGAGATGCTCAACATCTCGGGGGTAGGCCAGTCGAAGCTCGAGCGCTACGGTGATGCGTTTCTGGATGTGATCCTCGGTCACGATGACTAGGCTGCGCCGAGGGTGACGGTTGGATCGGGCATGACATGCTGACGCTTTCAAGGTCTTTAGGATCCAAAGCCCCCCGTCTCGAGCCACGCGTTTTACCAAACTTTACCGAGATAGAAACATCGGAACGGTGCTGTCTTTCAGCATGGACTGTGTTACGCCACCGAAGAGGCGTTGCTGCAGGCGTGGGTGGTTATAGGCACCCATCACGATGAGATCTGCCGCGACATCGAGGGCGTGCTGCCTCAATGCCTCGTCCACCCGCCGTCCGCCGCTGGGCACGCGGTCAACTTCGACATTGATCCCATGCCGCGCAAGATAGGCCGCGATGTCGGCTCCAGGTTCCTCACCGTTTGCTGTTGCTGAAGAGACCGGATCAATAAGTGTCACGTGAACCGTGTCGCTGGCTTTCAGGAAATCCAGGGATTGCCGCGCCGCACGGGCGGCTTCGTTGCTGGAGTCCCAAGCAAGCAATACCGACTTCGGAGACGTCGTCATCGATCTCTTGGCGGGATTGATCAAAATCGGGGTCGGCGATTGAAAGAGTGCTCCGTCGATAACGCGTTTTCGCAGGGGCTCGTTGCGCGCCGTCTGAGCCTCGACAAGAACCAGGTCCGCATAAAGGGAACGTTCGGCGATGTCGTCATCGACCCAGGCGAACTCTGTGTAGATTTCCTGCACATCGCTTGAAAGATCGGCGTTCCGCAGTTCCGCTTTGACTGCCGCAGCTTCTTCGCCGAGGTGTTCGATTTCGCGCTGCTGCTCGTCGAGCCACGCTGTGGAGATCGCCTGGTATGTTGCGATCGCGGGCACGGCACCCATGCTCATCACAAGCGCTGTCAGATGTGCGTCGTGACCCTCGCAGAACTTCACGGCGTTGCTGAGGTCGTCGGCCCAATGGTCGACGCCGAGAACAGCTAGAACGGTTTTGATTGTCATTTTGACCCGCCTTTCTGTTGGATGAAGTTGATTCTACTCCTTTCGCGCCGACCTGCATTGATCTCTGTCAAAATCGTACCGCGGATATGCTTTGGCGAACTATGGCGGCGAAATCCGGCGTTGACGACGGCAAGACAGGCTCTTGGCTATGTGCTAGTGCAGGGCATCGGGAAACATCACAAGAAGGGCATTCAATGACCTCGGAATTCCTCTCCTACCTCCGCACCGAACTTGCCGCACTGAAGGATGCCGGACTTTACAAGTCCGAGCGCGTCATCACCTCCAAGCAGGCAGGCGAGATTGCCGTTGCCTCCGGCGAGCGCGTGCTGAACTTCTGCGCCAACAACTATCTCGGGCTCGCTGATAATGAGGAGCTTGTCGAAGCGGGGAAGAAGGCGCTCGACCGCTATGGCTACGGCATGGCGTCGGTGCGCTTTATCTGCGGTACACAGGAAGAGCACAAACAGCTCGAGGCCCGCATTTCCTCCTTCCTCGGCATGGAAGACACGATCCTCTATTCCTCTTGTTTCGACGCCAATGGCGGTCTCTTCGAGACGCTGCTCGGCGAGGAGGATGCAATCATCTCCGACGCGCTGAACCACGCCTCGATCATCGATGGCGTGCGTCTCTCCAAGGCGAAGCGCTTCCGCTATGCCAACAACGACATGACGGCGCTGGAGGAAGAGCTGAAGAAGGCGGAAGGCAGCCGCTTCAAGCTGATCGCTACTGATGGTGTCTTCTCGATGGACGGCATTATTGCCAACCTGCAGGGCGTCTGCGACCTCGCCGAGAAATATGGTGCGATGGTCATGGTCGACGACAGCCACGCCGTCGGCTTCGTCGGGAAGCATGGGCGCGGGTCAGCCGAGCATTGCGGGGTTGAGGGCCGGGTCGACATCATCACCGGCACGCTCGGGAAGGCGCTCGGCGGTGCCTCCGGCGGCTATACTTCGGCAAAGGCGGAAATCGTCGACTGGCTGCGGCAGCGGTCGCGCCCCTATCTGTTCTCGAACACGCTGGCACCGGTAATTGCGGCTGCGTCGCTCAAGGTCTTCGATCTCATCGAGAACGGTGATGCGCTGCGCGAGCGGTTGGCAGCCAATGCGGCGCTGTTCCGCTCCGAAATGACGAAGCTCGGCTTCACCTTGGCGGGCGAGGGGCATCCGATCATTCCTGTCATGCTTGGCGACGCCAAGCTGGCGCAGGACATGGCGGCGCTCATGTTGAAGAAGGGCGTCTATGTGATCGGCTTCTCCTTCCCTGTCGTGCCAAAGGGACAGGCGCGCATCCGCACGCAGATGTCGGCGGCGCATTCACGTGCAGATGTCGAGCGGACGATTGCGGCCTTTGCCGAAGCCGGCCGCGAACTCGGTGTCATTTAAAGGGTTTGGGAGAGTTAGATCATGTCGAACATGATGAAGGCGCTGGTCAAGGCGAAGCCGGAGGTGGGGCTTTGGATGGAACATGTCCCGGTTCCCGAGGTCGGACCGAACGACGTGTTGATCAAGGTGAAGAAATCCGCGATCTGCGGTACCGATGTCCATATCTGGAACTGGGACCAGTGGGCGCAGAAGACCATTCCTGTGCCGATGGTCGTCGGCCATGAATTCTGCGGCGAGATCGCTGAGATCGGCTCGGCGGTTACGAAATACCATGTCGGTGAACGTGTTTCCGGCGAGGGGCATATCGTCTGCGGCAAGTGCCGCAACTGTCGTGCGGGCAGGGGCCACCTCTGCCGCAACACGCTCGGCGTCGGCGTCAACCGCCCCGGCTCGTTCGGAGAGTTCGTCTGCATTCCCGAGGCGAATGTGGTGCCGATTCCGGACGATATTTCCGATGAGATCGCCGCGATCTTCGACCCGTTTGGCAACGCGGTGCATACAGCTCTTTCCTTCGATCTCGTCGGCGAGGATGTGCTTGTCACCGGCGCGGGCCCGATCGGCATCATGGGGGCGCTGGTCGCCAAGCGATCGGGCGCCCGCAAGGTGGTCATAACAGACATCAACCCGCATCGGCTTGATCTCGCCCGCAAGCTCGGCATCGATTATGTCGTCGATGCCTCGAAGGAGAACCTCACCGACGTGATGAAGTCGATCGGAATGACCGAGGGCTTCGACGTCGGGCTTGAAATGTCCGGCGCTGCGCCGGCCTTTCGCGACATGATCGACAAGATGAACAATGGCGGCAAGATCGCGATCCTCGGCATTGCGCCTGCCGGCTTCGAGATCGACTGGAACAAAGTCATCTTCAAGATGCTTAACCTGAAGGGCATCTACGGTCGCGAGATGTTCGAGACTTGGTACAAGATGATTGCTTTCGTGCAGGGCGGGCTGGATTTGTCGCCCGTTATCACGCACCGGATCGGGATCGATGAGTTCCGGGAGGGATTCGAGGCGATGCGCTCGGGCAATTCAGGCAAGGTGGTTATGGACTGGAACTGAGGAGGATCGATGCAGTACGAAGGAAGCTGCCATTGCGGCAACATCGCATTTGAGGTGGAGGGGAGTTCACCTCCGCCCTTGATTGCAATTGTTCGCTATGCCGACGGCGCGGAGGGCTGCTCGCCTTCGTTCCCCGCGACAAGTTCACCCTGAGAACGCCGCGTGAGAAGCTGTCCACCTATACGTTCAATACCCACACGATCCAGCACCGCTTTTGCGGCACTTGCGGCATCGCTCCCTTCGCGGAAGCTAAGATGCCTGACGGTGCTGAGATGGCCTGCATCAACGTTCGCTGCATTCCCGCTGTTGATCTTGCAAGTCTGGAGATCCAGCCCTGGGATGGGCAGTCGCATTAAGCTTCGACGGAGGTCGAACAAAACAAACGGCGGGCACGTCGAATCTTGGCGGCGACTTGGCTGTTCAGGAAGAATGCCTGCTGCCCTTGTCTTCTCGTGGTGACATCCTATTTATGGTTGGCAATCGCTTGGGCGGTTCCGGGCCTGTGGATAAGGCTTTTTCCGAGTTTTGTGAGGCTTTTTTGCTAGAAAAGCTTGACGAGAACAAAAAATGTGGGAATCACCGTTCGACTTGGAAAGCGGTGAACTGGGTCAAGGGCGGATCGCACAACCATGGCCGGACATTTGATGACAATGAAGCTCTGTCGTCCGGCGCCGGCAATCGTGGTTAATCAGGCATTAAATCTCATCCCGTTAGGTGAGACTAGGTGATTCGAGACGGTCGTTTGCGGCGTATCGGCTGCGTGCGGCCGTTCACTGCGACGAGTTTGAATAGCGTCAGGAAGGCGACGACATAAATGGCAACCAAGGTCAAAGAAAACGAAGAAGCGGAAGTCGAACGCGACGGCGGCACCGACGGCCCTCTTCTCGATCTTTCCGATGACGCGGTCAAGAAGATGATCAAGGCCGCGAAGAAGCGCGGCTATGTAACGATGGACGAGTTGAACGCCGTCCTGCCGTCAGAAGAAGTGACGTCCGAGCAGATCGAAGACACGATGTCGATGTTGTCGGACATGGGCATCAACGTCATCGAAGACGAAGAAGCCGAGGAAGCCACGGCCGGCGGCGACGATGATGATTCCGGCTCCGACGACGAGAGCGAAGGCGGCGAGCTCGCACCTTCCGGCGGCACTGCCCTTGCGACCGCCAAGAAGAAGGAACCGACCGACCGCACCGACGATCCGGTTCGCATGTATCTGCGCGAAATGGGCTCGGTGGAGCTGCTGTCGCGCGAAGGCGAAATTGCGATCGCAAAGCGCATCGAGGCCGGCCGCGAAACCATGATCGGCGGCCTCTGCGAAAGCCCGCTGACGTTCCAGGCGCTGATCATCTGGCGCGATGAGCTCAACGAAGGCACGACGCTGCTTCGCGAGATCATCGACCTCGAAACCACCTATTCCGGCCCGGAAGCCAAGGCTGCACCGCAGTTCCAAAGCCCCGAGAAGATCGAGGCTGACCGCAAGGCCGCCGAAGAGAAGGAAAAGACGCGCCGCGTCCGTTCTGGCGACGACGACATCACCAATGTCGGCGGCGAAGGCCTTCCTCCGGAAGAGGAAGAAGAAGACGAAGACGAGTCCAACCTGTCGCTCGCCGCTATGGAAGCGGAACTGCGCCCGCAGGTCATGGAAACGCTCGACATCATCGCCGAGACCTACAAGAAGCTGCGCAAGCTTCAGGACCAGCAGGTCGAGCAGCGGCTCGCTGCCACCGGCACGCTGTCGTCTGCCCAGGAGCGCCGGTACAAGGAGCTCAAGGATGAGCTCATCAAGGCCGTCAAGTCTCTGTCGCTGAACCAGAACCGCATCGACGCCCTCGTCGAGCAGCTTTACGACATTAACAAGCGCCTCGTTCAGAACGAAGGCCGCCTGCTGCGTCTCGCTGAATCCTACGGCGTCAAGCGCGACTCGTTCCTCGAGCAGTATCAGGGCGCCGAACTCGATCCGAACTGGATGAAGTCGATCGGCAATCTGGCGGCACGCGGCTGGAAGGAATTCGCCAAGGGCGAAAACACGACGATCCGCGACATCCGCCAGGAGATCCAGAATCTCGCAACGGAAACCGGCATCTCGATCTCGGAATTCCGCCGCATCGTGCACATGGTGCAGAAGGGCGAGCGCGAAGCCCGCATCGCCAAGAAGGAAATGGTCGAAGCGAACCTTCGCCTCGTCATCTCCATCGCCAAGAAGTACACGAACCGTGGTCTGCAGTTCCTCGACCTCATTCAGGAGGGCAACATCGGCCTGATGAAGGCGGTCGACAAGTTCGAATACCGCCGCGGCTACAAGTTCTCGACTTACGCGACGTGGTGGATCCGTCAGGCGATCACCCGTTCCATCGCCGACCAGGCCCGCACGATCCGTATTCCGGTGCATATGATCGAAACGATCAACAAGATCGTCCGCACGTCGCGCCAGATGCTGCACGAAATCGGTCGCGAGCCGACACCGGAAGAACTGGCCGAAAAGCTTGCCATGCCGCTCGAAAAGGTCCGCAAGGTCCTGAAGATCGCCAAGGAGCCGATCTCGCTCGAAACCCCTGTCGGTGACGAAGAGGATTCACACCTCGGCGATTTCATCGAGGACAAGAACGCGCTGCTGCCGATCGACGCCGCCATCCAGGCGAATCTGCGCGAAACGACGACTCGCGTTCTGGCATCACTGACGCCGCGCGAAGAGCGCGTGCTGCGCATGCGTTTCGGCATCGGCATGAACACCGACCATACGCTCGAGGAAGTCGGTCAGCAGTTCTCGGTTACCCGCGAACGTATCCGTCAGATCGAAGCGAAGGCGCTGCGCAAGCTGAAGCACCCGAGCCGTTCGAGAAAGCTTCGCAGCTTCCTGGACAGCTAAGCTTCCACCTTCGACTGGAAACATCCAAGAGCCGGGCCCTGTGCCCGGCTTTTGCTTTTCTGGCACCCTTGCGGGCCGTGGCATTTCTTGTTGTCGCATGGGGACAGGAGTAAGGTAGACACTACGGGGGACAGGACCGACCACAGCGCGTGAGCGAAGGTCGCCATAGCCTGTTGCGTAGGGCCAAGACCCTCCGGTGGGAGGTGTGCAATGACCACTTACATCGTGCTTATTAATTGGACGGATCAGGGAATTCGCAACGTTCGCGACTCGGCAAAGCGCCTGGACGCGGCAAAGAAGCTGCTTGGCGACATGGGCGGCTCCTTCCAGAATTTCTTCCTTACCTTGGGCGATCACGACATGGTTGCTGTCTGCGAGGCGCCTGACGATGCTGTCATGGCGCGCTTCGGGCTGTCGCTTGGGATGGCGGGTAATGTGCGCACCAAGACTTTAAAGGCGTTTCCGGAGGCTGCCTATCGCGAGATCATAGGCTCGCTCGGATAGCCCTTGACCTTCTCGCAGAGGCGAATACGCGCAAACATGTGGAGGACGTGCCGCGCGAAAACGGTTGCGGTTGCGTGACACGAGGCTTTTTTGTTTTACGGCTTGATGATGCCTTCTTAAAAGGCCACATCGGTAGCGTGGCGCAGGGCATCGTTCGTAGGCATGCAACAGACTTCGGGAAAGAAATGGGGAGCATTCGGCTGGGGCATCTTTGCCTCCGTTCTGCTGCACCTTGCCGTCGTCGGCTTCTTTCTCGTGAAGCTGCCCGTACCTGCGCCTCAGCCGGAGGAGGAAACCGTCAGCGTCGACCTCGTGCCACCGCCAGAAGAAAAGAAACCAGAGGAAAAGAAACCCGAGGAGAAGCCGCCGGAATTGAAGATGCCGGAAGAGCCCAAGCCAGAGGAGCCGAAACCCGAGGAGAAGAAGGCGGAGGAAAAGCCGGCCGAGAAGCCGCCGGAACCGCCGAAGCAAGAGAAGGCCGAGCAGCCGCCGCCTCCGCCACCACCGCCTCCGCCGCCGGAGCAGGCAAAGGCGCCGGAAGAGAAACCGCCGGAAAAGCCACCGGAAGCAGCAGCTGCAGAGGATGCCAAGTCCAAGGAGCAGTCTGGCAAGGGGCAGCCGCTGCCGGTGCTGCGCCCGGTGACGGAATTTGGCGACAAGGATACCGGCCCGGAGAAATCGACCGAGGGGGATGCTTCCGTCGCGGGTGTAAAGTCGGATACGCCGAAGCCTTCACCTGAACCCAAGCCTGAAACCCAGGAAGATCAGGTGAAACCGGAGCAAACAACAGAGGCAGCCAAGACACCTGAAAGCAAGGAACCGCCGGCCAATCCGGTCCCTGATGATGTCGACCTGCCGCGGGTCGACCTGGCGGAAAGCCATGCCGAGAAGAACGGTCCAGCCGCCGGCGCCGAAAGCGAGGCCAAGACCAGCTTTGAGCAGGGCAAACCGCCCAATGCAACGAAGCCCGATGCGACGGCAACCGCACAGGCGGACAAGCCCGTCGAGCTGACGGAGGCGAAGACATTGTTCTCGCAGAATATGACGAATGATCCAGTGGCGAGAACCGCAATGGGCGATCTGCCGCGGAGTGTTCGTGTCGACCAACTCTGCGGCACGGAGCTTCGGCAGCAGCTGATGCATGGTTCCCCGTCATATCGGCCGGAACTCCTGCCATCCTACCGCTTGTCAAAGGGCACCGTTCTCCAGGTCCGGAAAGGCGCATTTCGGGCTGCGGGCCGCTGGTATGATGTCAGTTTCCGTTGCGAGGTGGACGATGGGGCCACGAAAATCCAATCGTTCAGCTTTGCCGTCGGCAATCCGGTTCCAAGGAGCGAATGGGCGAGCCGCCGTTTCCCGATGGACTAGCGTTCACCAGTTCGGCGCAAGACAGTCCCTTTAACCCTTTCCCATCGCCACATGTCGGTGGCGCGTGAAAGGACAATGAGATGTCGAACGAAATCGAGCGCTTCTTCGAACTGCAGGATGAAGCGACCAAGGCTGCCTTTTTCGAGAATCGCGGAGACGAGCTCACCGATATCCTGGTTGCCGCGCTCGATGATGTCTGGGCGATTCTGGCAGACAAGGATCTGGGCGAAACGCTCCATTGAGCACTTTGGCCAGCATGATCGCTTGAGGCGATGGGCAGCGAGGGGTGTCGCTTGCCGTTGTTTTCGGTGGCTTCGGCTGGCACTATGCGGCTTCATCTCTGAAAGCCCACTCATGGCCCGCAGTCAATTTCGCATGTTCAGGTCGGCGGTTGCCGGCATTGAGGCCGTGGCTGCCAGTAGCGGCCGGAGCTTCGCGCGCCATACTCATGAGCAGTTCGGCATCGGGCTGGTTTCGTCAGGTGCGCAGAAATCGCTGAGCGGGCGTGGGATGGTCGAGGCTGGTGCCGGCGACATCATCACGGTCAATCCGAACGAAGTGCATGATGGCACGCCGATCGGTGAGGGCAGGTCGTGGCGAATCCTCTACTTCGACCCTGCGGTGATCACTGCCAACCTCTCCGAAGTTACAGGGGGACGACGATCGGCGGTCGAGATTGCGCATCCGGTGCTGCATGACAAGGCGATCGCGGCGCACTTCGAGGCAGTTTTTGCGCTCTTGACCTTCGAGGGAGGGCGGCAACTGCAGCTGGAGCAAGCCCTGCTTGAACTCGTCGCCCGCGTCTTTGCGGAGGCCGTCCCGAACGATCGGCCGGGTGCACCCCAGGCCATTCGGACCGCGCAGGAAATGATCGACTGCGATCCTACAGCGGCAATCTCTCTGTCCGACCTGGCCCGTGCGAGCCGGCTCAGCCGGTTTCAGGTATTGCGGGGTTTCGCGAAAGCAACCGGCATGACGCCACATGCCTATCTGGTCCAGCGCCGCATCCATCTTGCGCGGCGTCTGATCGCGGGCGGCGCACCCTTGGCGGAGGCCGCCATTGCCAGCGGCTTCGTCGACCAAAGCCACATGACGCGCGTGTTTGTGCGGAAGTATGGGGTCTCTCCGCGCGCCTATGCCAATGCGGTCGCCTAACTGCGCTGCAATTTCATACAAGATCGCTAGATAATTATGGTCTTTCTTCTGCGCAAACAGGAGAAGGCGATGCAGCGACATTTGCAAGGTTACCTCTATCTGACTCTGGCGATGATCACGGTTGGCAGCACCGTTATCGCAAGCCGGGTCATTGCGTCAGGCATGCCGCCGTTCACGGCGACAGCTCTGCGCTTCGCCGCTGCCTTCCCGTTCTTCCTACTTTTGATGGGTATGACCGGGACCCGCCTGCCAAGCTTGCCGCTTCGCGACTGGATCATCGTCTTCGTTCAGGCCGGTGCGGGCAGTGTTGGCTACACGACCTTGCTGATCTCAGGCCTGAAGCTGACCACCGCGGCCGACGCGGGCGTCATCATCGGGACGTTGCCGGTTGTCGCCGGGGCGCTTTCCGTCGTTGTTCTGCGCGAAAAGCCTCGTTCGTCGATGGTGCTGGCAATCGTGCTGGCGACAACCGGCGTTTTGTTCATCGCGCTTTCACCCGATGCCGGAAGTGGATCCCTGCCTGGCAACGCACTGGTTTTCGGAGCCGTGATCTGCGAAAGCCTGTTCATACTCCTGAACAAGAACCTCAGCACACCGATCTCGGCGCTGACGCAGTCTGCATTGATGACGGGGATTGGCTTCGGCGTCGCCATGGTGGCGGCCGTCTTGGCAGAAGGTGTGCCACGGGAATTCTCGGCAGGTGCGATGTCGGCAGTGATCTACTACGCGCTGGTGCCGACCGTTGTCGGTTTCATCCTTTGGTATGCCGGGGCGGAGCGTGTGAGCGGCGTCGAGGCGTCGCTTTTCACCGCAGTCGCACCGGTTTCCGCGTTATTGATGGCCTTCGTGATACTCGGTGAGCCGCTGCATTCCAACCAAGTTGCCGGCGTCGGCTGCGTGCTGGCGGCTGTCCTAGGACTCGGCTTGTTTCAGCGACGGGCGATGGCGGCAAAGTAGCGTTGTTTGCCGGTGCCGTTCACGGGCGGCGGAAGCGAGGACCCGCCACGGCCGCTCCTGCAATTTGATGGCGCGGCTCCTATATCTGAGTTCTGGCCGAAGGAGCTGCCGATGTCTGCACAATCGATGAAGATACCCGGTCCCGATCACCCGATTACCGTCACGCCCAATCCTGCGCGCGTCGTCATAAAGCTGCGCCGGCAGGCTATTGCCGATAGTCGCAATGCGTTGTCGCTGAAGGAAGCGTCCTATCCTGCCGTTCAGTACATACCGCGCGCTGATGTCGATATGGCGCTTCTCACCCGGAGTGATCACCATACCTACTGCCCGTATAAGGGCGAGGCGTCGTATTTCAACATTGTTTTGGGCGGTGCGGAGGTCGTGAATGCGATCTGGACCTATGAAAGTCCGTATGCCGCTGTCAGCGAGATCAAGGAGCACCTCGCTTTCTATCCCGATCGGGTCGACTCGGTTGAGGAGTTTCCGGGCTAGTGCAGCTCATGGGCGAAACGCCGAATAAGGTAGTGTTCGCCGCGGAGCCGCGGATTCTTGGGAGGAAACAAGGACGGTCCGGCAGGGAAACCGGACCAGTCCCCGTAACTGATCGGAGGTCAATCGGATCAGAAAACGCAGTACCAGGCGGCGCCCTAGGTTGATCCAGGGCGCCGGGGAGTTTGATTAGAACGCGCGCTGCAGGCGGAAGAAGCCCTTCGTTACTTCGTCAGCGTCGTCCGGATCGGTGTAGTCGACGGTTGCCTTGGCATAGAGATTGTCGACGATCTGGTAGTCGACCGTGATGCCGACCTTCCAGGCATCGCCGAGGCCGTCGAACGAGTTGCCGTGGAAGGTGTCGAGATCGGGAACGTAGTTGCCGAAGTACTGGGCCATCGGGGTGATGGTCCACTTGTCGGTCGCCTTGATCGCGTATTCTGCCGCAACAGTCCATTCCGACTGAGAGTAGTAGGAGTTCGGACCAGATGCATAGACACCTGCCAGGCCGAGGGTGCCAGGGCCGATATCAGCGAAGATCATGCCTCGAACAGCGCCTTCTTCGTTGTCGGTGTCGTAGCCGCCGATGAGCTGGTAGCTGACTACGCCAGCCTTGCCGCCAACGCCGAGGGCGACGCCAACGTTGTTCGGGTTTTCACCGTCCTTGAAGTAGCCGTCTTCTAGTTCGTCTACGCTGATGCCGGCGTAGAAATCGCCGTTTTCATACTGGTAGCGAATGGAGTTGTGCAGGGTTTCAAAGCTGGAGAGAACGTCCGGCTCGCCGGAAAGGTCGTCATCCCACCAGCTGTAGAACAGACCAGCGCGGAAGCCGGCGATGTCGATATATGCCGAGTCCAGGGTCGAGTTGGTCGAAGCGTTGTCGCCGTTGTTACGGAGAACGATAACGCCGGTGAGCGGACCATACTCGGTGTCGCTCTTGGCGGTGAACTGAACCTGAGCGCGCGTACGGGCGTTCCAGTCCGAGGTGCCCTTCTGATCCGGGCCGCCATAGACTTCAAAACGCAGGTAACCGCTGACCTTGAGGCAGGTTTCGGTGCCCGGGATGTAGAAGTAGCCCGTGCCGTACGCGTCGCAGACGCGGACGTATTCAACTGGCTCGGGTTCAGCTGCGACGATTGCGTCAGCAGCAAAGACCGGCGTGGACGCAGCAGCAAATGCTGCGGCGGAGGTCAGCAAAGCCATCCGTATGTTCATTTGAAAATCCATTTCCTTTTCGAGTGAACTGCCACCGTGGGAGACGGGGCGGTTCCGATAGTCTGCCTTTCGGCTGGCGGATCAGCGAACCGCCGAAGCCTTAATTTCATCCTTGATTAAATCTATCAATTCTCCCGGTATGAAAATCCCTCGTTGAGACAGCCGTTTGGCTCTTTGTGTGGTTTTTATGTAACAATATCAATCACTTAGGCGCAAAGACACCTTGCGCCGCAACTCTGCGGGGCATCGCGGTGGCCGGTGCTGTTTTCGGAGGCTCGTGGGAGCGCGTCTGGCGCCATCATTGCAATGGCGCCAAAGGAAATCTCCCCGCAGATAGTCCCGCCGCCGGTCGAACTGAAGGGCGCTGATTGGAACGCAGTGTTCCAAATTTGGAACGAAATCTTGTTCGTGGCGGTTGGCATCATCTGCCGGGACAGGTAAGCGATAACGGGCCGCCGGCCTGTCGTGCTTACTGAAAGGGGTGCCCCATGCTCAATGCAGAGGGTGTTTTCCAGGATCTGAACGATTTCGTCTATTTTGCCGCAGTTGTTCGTCACAACGGCTTTTCCGCCGCCGGGCGGGTRCTGAACATGCCGAAATCAAAGCTCAGCCGGCACATCACTGCGCTGGAGACGCGGCTTGGTGTCAGGCTGCTCGAGCGAACGGTCAACCGGTTCCGGGTGACGGAAATCGGACGCGCCTTCTACAATCACTGCGAAAACATGCTGCGCGAAGCCGATCGCGCCGCCAAGGCGATCAACGATGCAACCGGCGAGCCACAGGGGCAAATCCGCATAAGCGTGCCGCACGGATTGCTGGACGGCTCTCTTGGCACCATGATCCCGGAGTTTCTCAATAGATACCCCAAGGTGCAGCTGCAGATACTCACCACGGATCGGCGAGTCGACATCATCGATGAGCGCCTTGATCTTGCAGTTCGGGCGCAATTGACCGAGGAGACCGATTCTGAACTGACGATGCGAGTGCTCAGCAAGGTGGATTTGATCCTTGTGGCCAACCAGAAGGTTGCGAGCTCGCTGCCGTCGATCGAAGGCGTCGAATGTCTTGCCGATGCACCAACGGTATCGTTTGCCGGGCCGATGACGGAGTGGCAGGATTTGGATGTCTGGGAATTCACCGGACCGGATGGCACTCGATACCGGCACCAGCACAAGCCACGCATGAGTTGCCGCAGCGTGTCGGCGATTCTAGAGGCTATCTATGCCGGGGTCGGGGTAGGGCTTTTGCCCGACCACATCTGCGCCGAGGGGATACGCGACGGCCGGTTGGTCCGCCTTCTGCCGGATTACCGGATGTCGCAGGCCACGATCTATCTCGTCTTTACGGCCTCTCGAGGACTGCCGACTGCGGTTCGGGCGCTCGTCGACTTTCTCGTGGAACAGTTCCGAACGCTGCGCGTCACCACGCAGTGCCAGGAGGCCGACATGCAGGCGCAGCGGCTTATCGAGTTGTCCGGCGCTTAGCCCGCGCCCGAGCKCAGCGACGCCGATCTTCGCCATTCGCCGCGCCCTAGAGAAGCTGTCGACAGTCGGCTCGAAATTATTCCCGGCGGCAATTCTCTTGCCTATCGCCGATCCTGCCTAATCTTAAGTTGAAGAGGGATGTCGGTCCAAGCCGCCTCCGTTCGTCCTTGGACGCGCAACAACGCTAAGGGAGAAAAACATGTCCTATGTCGATGGGTTCGTCGTGGCTGTGCCGCAGAAGAACATCGAGGCGTACAAGGCCTTTTCCGCCACCACCGGCGCAGTCTGGAAGTCCTATGGGGCCAAGGAATATGTCGAATGCATCGCCGATGATGTGCCATATGGGGAACTGACCTCGTTTCCCCGTGCGGTCCAGGCGGCAGATGATGAAGTCGTGATCTTTTCCTGGATCGTCTATAGCTCACGCCAGGACCGGGACGACATCATGAAGAAGGTGATGGCAGACCCGCGCCTTCAAGGCGACGCGTGGAAGTCCATCTTCGATGGCAAACGGATGATTTTCGGTGGATTCGTTCCCTTCCTGCAGCTTTGAGAGTTCGGAGGAAATGCGGTACTGACATAAGGTCAGCCGAACGTCTCGTCTCGCAAGAGATATGCAAGTGGAACATCGTTCATGCCCCAGAAGATCATCAGCATTTCCACCAGGGGGCAAGGATTTTACGAGTTTACAGCAGAAGCAGCATCTTTCGTTCGTGCCACTGGCGCGGCCGAAGGGCTGCTGACGGTTTTCGTGCGCCACACCTCATGCTCGCTGCTCATCCAGGAAAACGCCGACCCGGATGTTCGCACCGACCTCGACGGATTCTTCCGTCGATTGGTGCCACCCAGTTCCGATCCTTCGATGCGTTGGATTGTCCATACGACGGAGGGTCCCGACGATATGCCCGCGCATATCAAAGCCGCGTTGACGCAGGTTTCCATCGGCGTTCCGGTTATCGGCGGTCGGCTCGCACTCGGCACATGGCAAGGAATCTACCTGTTCGAACACCGCGACAGGCCGCATCGGCGCGAGATCGTGCTGCATCTCGGCGGCTGAACCCGAACTSAACGGCCAGTTCGAAGATCATTCATTTTCATAGGGTTATGGTCTGCACAATCCCGTACGGGAGATGTAAGCAACCATTTAGAGAGTCGTATCATGACCCATTTCATCACCAAGGCTTCCTTTGCCGCTCTTATCGCATTGGCCTCGATTCCGTTCGCTACGCCGAATGCCTCGGCTTCGGAATGGGGACGTCCACCAGTCCATGTTCAGCACCGTCCAATGCATGCCTGCTCGCCCGTGCAGGCGGTTCAGAAGGCACGTTGGTCGGGTCTGCGCTCAGCGCGCGTCACCAACGTTACGCCGCGCCGTGTCGTCGTTTCGGGCCGCGACCATCGCGGCTGGGACCAGATGGTCTTCGCCAACGTTCGCGGTTGCCCCGTGATCCGCCGCTAAATGACTTCGTCCACAATGGCGCCCTCGGCTTGCCTTGCCCGCGCCATTTTCGGCCTGCTCTGTGCGAATCGCATATGAATGCGCAAATCCGGAAGGGTTGGACCTGACCTTGCCGGCAAGAGTGTAGCGAATGGGGAAGGCCTTTGCCGTACCCGAGGGAGAATTTCGATGATGCAATTTCTGGCCAAGGCCGGCCTTGCGACGTTGCTCGTTGTCGGCACGGTTGCCGGGGTGACTGCGCCGGCTTCCGCCCAGGTAGACGTCTATATTGGTAGTGGCCGCCCGCCACCGCCTCCGGGTTACTACCGCCCGCCACCGCCCGACTATAACCGCCCGCCGCCGCGTGGCCGCGGCTGTGACCCGCGGCTGGCAGAAGACATCGCACGTGACTACGGCTTCCGTCGTGCACGTGTGGTCGACGTCACGCCTCGCCGTGTGATCGTCGAGGGCTGGACGCGCCGCGGCGCGGACGAAATCAGCTTCGCCAACGCCCGCGGCTGCCCGGTCCTGCGCCGCTGACGGCGACGATCGCCAGACCCTGAGAAAATAGAAAACCGCCTTCGCAAACGTCTTTCGACTTCGGCAAGGGCGGTTTCTTTTTAGGCTTGAGGAATCGCGTGCGAAGCCGTTTGAGCCGGTTGCTCAATGTCGCCGGTCTCGTCGGTTGAGGTCGCAAGCGACGCCTGATTGTCAGCGGAAACGACCGCCCGCGGCAGCGGCGTGCCGCGTTTCTTTTCACGAGCCAGCGTCAGCAAGCCCGAGCAGATGATGAGAACGATGCCGGCAGCCATAGCAAGGTCGATGGCGTCGTCGAAGATCAAATATCCGAACGCGATGGCCCAAAGCATCTGGCTATACTGCGGAGGGGCAACGAGATTGGCCGGCGCTAGCCGGGCCGCGGTCATCAGCATGACGTTGCCCGCCCCACCGAGCAGGCCGTAGCTTGCAATGAACAGCCATTGGCGCGGAGTTGGAACGACCATCTCCGAGAGCATCAATATGCCGCTGACGGCAAGTGTGCCAAGCTGCGCTGCACCGTACAGCGACAGGCGCTTTTCGGCGGGCCCCATCTTTCGCATGATGACGATCGAGATTGCCGCAACCAGGCCGCCGATTGCCGCCGCAAGGTGACCAGCGGACAACTCGCGAAAACCCGGACGCAGCACGATCAGAACGCCGATGAAACCGACGACCACGGCCGCCCAGCGCTGCCAGCGCACATCTTCGCCGAGAAAGATGACTGACAGAATAGTTACGAAGGACGGCAGAAGAAACAGCAGACAGAAAGCCTCGGCCATCGGGAGCTTTGTGAATGTAATGATCGAAGCTATTGCTCCTATCGCGCCGCAAAAGAATCTCATCAGCCACAGAGTACGGTTCGTGCTCCGGACGATATCGAGCCAGGAATCGTCCCTGCCTTTGATGAAGGGGAGCGCGGCGCAACCGAACAGCGCGCCGATGAAGGCGATCTGATAGGCGGGTACGCCGCCATCCAGGATCTTGATCGATGCGTCACTGAACGCGAACACGGCATAGGCGCCAAACGCGATGAGAACACCGCGCGTTGCTGAAGAGAGGGCTGTCATGAATCAGATTCGTCCGGGAGGAGAGTCTTCCAACTTTTACGGACAGCTGGCGGCAAAGCGATTGCCGATTGCGAATAGCTGCCATGCGCAATCGCAAGCCCAGGCTCTCACCGGCCTTCAGGTCGCATATACCTCCAGCGGGCTCTGCAACCGCCGTCGAAGGAAATCCGCGAGCAGCGGTTGCTGCCCTTTCAGGATCTTTTGCTCCGCATCCGGTAGTGTGAACCATTCGGCTCGGTCGACTTCGGGAAATTCCGCCATCACGCCGGAGCGCGGCGGCCACTCCATCTGAAAGTAATTGCTGGCAATGGCTTTGAGATCGGTGTCGGCCTCGATGGCCCAGGCGACGACAATCTTGCCACCGGGTTGTTTGTATTCCCCGAGATGGTGAAAACTGCCTTCGACGTCTACGCCCAACTCCTCGCGGGTTTCACGTCTTGCGGCATCAAGCTCATCTTCGTCCTCTTCCACGAGGCCCTTGGGGATCGACCACGCGCCGATGTCCTTCTTAGCCCAGTAGGGGCCTCCGGGATGAACCAGGAGGACCTCGTAGCTACCATCGCGGAGGCGGTAGATCAGCAGGCCTGCACTCCGCTTGGCCATCTCGACTGCATCCTTTTGCTCTGGGAGGAACGCTGGGCGTGAAGGCCCAGCGTCCTGCTTTTAGTTTGGGGTCTGGCGAAGGGCCACGCCATAGTCGCGGTAAACGCTCAGGCAATCGGTATAGCTAAGCGAGCCGTTCTCGCCGTAAATGACATGGGCGCTGGACGCGCTGGTTGCCGCTTCCTCCGATACGAAAAGGATCGCCTCGCCAAGTGATTTTCCCGTGATCGGGAGTTCGGTGCCATCTTCCTGCATGATACCTTCAATGATTGCCGCTATCTGGCGGTGGCTAAAGACCGCCCGTCTGTCTTCCGGTGTCATCGTTCTTACCTCTGCTTGAAATCAATGGATCTATCTGCCCAGCCGAAGCGGTTTCATGACTTCGTGCGCAGCTCTGGTCGACATAGCTGCTCCGCTCGTCGGAATGCCCTAACAATGAGGGGCGGCAGGCGCGTTACCTGACCATCGCCCGATATCGCCGTGTGCGCAAACCGCAGCTGCCGGCCGACTTGGGTCACGACCGCAATAGGTCGTGATAGGGAACTAGATAGAGTCGGATCATCGACCGACAAGGTGGCTGGCGATAACTATCACCATCTAGTGACACAGTGCTCCGTCCCGGCCATCACGATTGCGTTTGGCAATCGGCATGCGTGTCACTATATCGACGCTCACCACAAAAACAGAAGCGACACGGACATGTTTCAACCTGCGACCATTAATTCCGCCAGCAAGGCCGATTTTTACGGGGAGCTCAGCCAGCAACTGAAGGGCTTGCTGCACGGAGAAAGCGATACGATCGCCAACGCCGCGAACACCTCGGCTCTCATGTTCGAAATGATGCCGGATCTGAATTGGGCTGGCTTTTACTTCCTGAAGTCGGACAGCGAGCTGGTCCTCGGGCCGTTCCAGGGTAAGGCGGCATGTGTCCGCATTGCCGTTGGCCGGGGAGTTTGCGGGTCGGCTGTGGAGAAGGGGACTTCGATCCTCGTGGAGGACGTGCATGCATTTCCCGGGCATATCGCCTGCGATGCTGCGTCCCGTTCGGAACTCGTCGTGCCGCTCCATCACAACGGCAAGATCCTCGGTGTCATCGACCTCGACAGCCCGACTGCGTCCCGCTTCGACGCTGAAGATCAGGCCGGTGTCGAGGCTATAGCGCGGATTTTCGTCGAGGCGAGCTACTGAACCCTTTCGGGCTCAGTGATATTTCTCCCGCTCGCGAACGAGGATTGCCGGAGCATTCAGCCCGGCAATCGATTGGTTGACATCCGCCGGGATATCTCCTGTCAGCTGGAGATCGAGGTAACGCGCGCAGCACACCCTCAGGAAAGACGTGAAGTTCCCGAGATCGTGGCCGGCATCGATGGATTCGTGATGCAACCTGGTAATCAGCTGCGTAACGTTCATGCGGTCTCGCCTGGCGATCTCTTCCAGTTTCGACCAGAAGAAGTTTTCCAGTCGAACGCTTGTCACCATGCCATCAATCCGCAACGATCGAGTCGTGCTCTCCCAGAGCTTCGCGTCCGCCTTGATGAACAGCTCGCACATCTCGTCTCTCCCTCCGTCTCCTCAGGCGGCGTCCGTTTGTAGCAGCGCCGATGCGTCCAGCACAGCCATGAATTGCCGTAACCAGGAGGGATGTGCCGGCCATGCCGGTGCGGTGACGAGGTTGCTGTCCGAGACCGCGTCGCTGATGGCGATATCCGCGTAAATGCCGCCGGCGAGTTCGACTTCCGGGCGGCAAGCGGGATAGGCCGAGCAGGTGCGGCCCTTGAGGACACCGGCTGCGGCAAGGAGCTGAGCGCCGTGGCAGATCGCCGCTACAGGCTTGCCGGCCTCGAAGAAGTGCCGGACGGCTTTGATGACATCAGGGTTGAGGCGCAGATACTCGGGCGCGCGACCGCCAGGGATCACGAGCGCGTCGTAATCTTCAGCGCGAATACTGGAGAAGGTTGCGTTGAGCGCGAAGTTGTGACCGCGCTTCTCGGAATAGGTCTGATCGCCTTCGAAATCATGGATAGCGGTCGCGACTGTCTCGCCGGCATTCTTGCCGGGGCACGTAGCGTGAACCGTATAGCCGCAGGCGAGCAGCGTCTGGAATGGGACCATCGTTTCATAGTCCTCGGTGAAGTCGCCGGTAATCATCAGAATCTTCGAAGCTGGCATCTGTTTCCTCCCAAAACCAACGGGAGGAGCTTAGCAAGGCAGGCGAGCGAACGGGTACTAAGGGAATACTACAGCCGAGATTCCGATGAGGCCGCGCGCGCAAAAAGCAAAGGGGAAGCACCGGTCGAGCGCGTCCCCGTCTGTTCTATTGCCAGGCAGACAAAAAAAGTCGCTATTGCTTCTTCTTTTTTGCCTCGTCGTCCATCAGTTCATACCACATGGCGTTGAGGACGGCGAAGGCGGCGGCCAGAGGCAAGCCGAGGATCCATGCGAAGTACCACATCGTCTTTCTCCTTTAATAAGCGTGGCCGCTCTTGTCGTTGACCGTCCCTTCATCGACCTTGCCCCAGAGAACTTTGTAGACCCAGGAAGTGTAGGCGATGATTATCGGTAGAAAAATCAGCGACACGACAAGCATGACGAATAGCGTCGTGTGGCTCGACGAGGCATCCCACACCGTCAGGCTCGAGTTTGGCTCGAGCGAGGAGGGCAGGATGAACGGGAACATCGAGAGACCGACGGTCGAGATGATTCCGAAGATCGAGAGCTTGCTGAAAAGCAGCGTTGCGACTTCCCACTTCGCCCGCATGGCGACAAAGGCTGCCGCGGCTCCAAGGAAGCCCAGGACCGGCGCAATCATCATCCACGGATAGGTGCCGTAGTTGGCCAGCCACGAGCCGTCATGCGCTGCCGTCTTGAGGAGCGGATTCGACGGACCGGCCGGATCGATCTCGCTGGTGATGTTGTAGCCGTTTACACCAAGCGCCAAAAAGATTCCGCCGAGCGCGAAGAGGGCGATCACGCCAAGCGCGGCCAGGCTGCCGTAGCTTCTTGCACGCTCCGCGACCGGATCGCTGGCTTTCAGGACCAGCCAGGCTGCACCGTGCATGACGAGCATGGCGACCGAAAGCAGGCCGCAAAGCAGCGCGTATGGGTTCAGCAACCCGAAGAACGACCCCTCGTAGAAGATGCGCATGTCAGCCGGATCGAAGCGGAAGGGTACGCCCTGCAGCACGTTGCCGACGGCTACCCCGAAGATCAGCGACGGAACGAAACCGCCGATGAACAGCGCCCAGTCCCAGTTGTTGCGCCAGCGGGCGCTCTCGCGCTTCGAGCGATATTTGAAGCCGACCGGCCTCAGGATGAGCGCGAGGAGGATCGCGAACATCGCGAGGTAAAAGCCGGAGAACGAGACCGCGTAAAGCGGCGGCCAGGCAGCGAAGATCGCGCCGCCGCCGAGGATCAGCCAGACCTGGTTTCCTTCCCAGACAGGGCCGATCGTGTTGATGGCGATACGGCGCTCCGTATCCGTCTTTGCGACGAAGGGCAGCAACGTGCCGACGCCAAGGTCGAAGCCATCCGTGGCGGCAAAGCCGATCAGGATCACGCCGAGAAGCAGCCACCAGATCAAGCGCAGGATTTCGTAGTCTATGAGTTCGTGCAGGATCATGATCGTTACTCCGCGGCTGGAACGAGGGTTTCGGAGATCAGCTCGGCTTCCGGCTCATTGTCCGGCTCAGGTCCCTTTTGGATGGCTCTGATCATCAGCGTCATCTCGACGACGATCAGCACTGTATAGAGCGCGGCAAAGCCGCAGATCGTCAGCAGAACCGTGCTTGCGCCAAGGCTCGACACGGCCATTGCGGTCGGCAGCACACCTTCAATGACCCATGGCTGGCGGCCGATCTCGGCGACGACCCAGCCTGCTTCAATGGCAAGCCAGGGAAGCGGGATGGCGAAGACAGCGATCATCAGCAGCAGTGGATACTTATCCAGGTGGCGCCGTGCCGACAGCCAGAAGAAGGTCGCCGTCAGGACGATGAAGAACATGCCGAGCCCGACCATGACGCGGAACGACCAGAAGAGCGTCGGCACATGCGGAACGGTGTCGCGCGCGGCCTGGGTGATCTGGGCATCAGTCGCCTGGCGCGGATCGTCGACATAGCGCTTCAGAAGAAGGGCATAGCCAAGCTCATGCCCCAGTTCCTCGAAGGAGGTGCGGAGTTGAGGTGCAACCGCGTCCGGCGTTGCGGCGGCACGGATCTGCATCAGCGCGTCGTAAGCCTTGATGCCGTCGCGGATACGCCCTTCAGACTCCCGTTCCAGCTGGTCGATACCGGGTATTTCCGTCGTCAGCGAGCGTGTGCCGATCAGACCCATGACCCAGGGAATGTGAAYGGCGAAATGTGTCTCGCGCGCGTCCTGATCGGGGAAGCCGAAGGCGGTGAAGGCGGCAGGCGCCGGTTCCGTCTTCCACATTGCCTCGATGGCGGCGAGCTTCATCTTCTGGTTTTCGGTTGCGAGGTAACCGCTTTCATCGCCGAGGACGACGACCGACAGTGCCGAGGCAAGGCCGAAGGAGGCGGCAACCGTCATAGAGCGCTTCGCCATTTCGAGGTGGCGGCCCTTGAGGAGGTACCAGGCCGAAACACCGAGAACGAAGATCGACGCGCAGACATAGCCGGCCGAGACGGTATGGACAAACTTCGCCTGGGCGACGGGGTTGAAGACCACGTCGAAGAAGCTGGTGATTTCCATGCGCATTGTCTGCGGATTGAGCGCCGAGCCGACCGGGTTCTGCATCCAGCCGTTGGCGACGAGAATCCATAGCGCCGAGAAATTGGAACCGAGTGCCACACACCATGTCGCCATTAGGTGACCGACCCTCGACAGCTTGTCCCATCCGAAGAAAAACAGGCCAACGAAGGTTGCCTCAAGGAAGAAGGCCATCAGCCCCTCGATTGCGAGCGGGGCACCAAAGATATCGCCGACATAGTAGCTGTAATAGCTCCAGTTCATCCCAAACTGGAATTCCATGACGATGCCGGTGGCGACACCGATCGCGAAGTTGATGCCGAAGAGTATGCCCCAGAACTTCGTCATCTGTCGCCAGATGTGGCGGCCCGTCATGACGTAGACGGTCTCCATGATGGCGAGCAGCACGGAGAGTCCGAGCGTCAAGGGTACGAATAAAAAGTGGTAAAGCGCGGTCAGCGCGAATTGGAAGCGCGATAGCGCGACGATGTCTAGTTCCATTGTTTTTCTCCCACGGCCCCATGGGGTATGAAAAGTTTCCGCCAAACCGGATTGCCTGGCGGCCATGTCGTGTGACTCAGTCCGGTCTCAGCCGGTTCAAAGCCTTTTCGAACGCCGTCTCTCCACGGCGTGAAACTTCTGTGATGCGACCATCCTCCATGACCGCGATGGCATCGGCTATCGCGGCTTCGCGACGGATATGTGTGGCGATGACGAGCGAGCGTCCGTTCGCCTTCTCCACCAGACGGCGGATGACGTCGCGCGCGGTGGCGCCATCGAGACCTTCCGTCGGCTCATCCAGCAGCCAGAGCGGCGTGTCGCGCAGGAAGAGGCGGGCGAGGGCAAGGCGGCGCGACTGACCACCCGAGAGCCCCATGCCGCCTTCGCCAAGCGGCGTGTCGAGGCCGCGCGGCAAAGCTGCGACATCCTGCAAGAGGCCCGCCGCGGCGAGCGCCTCGCGCAGGGCGGTGTCTGGTGCATCGGGGCTTGCAAGCAGGAGATTGCCGCGAAGGCTATCTTGGAAAAGCTCCGTTCGCTGCGTCAGCAGGGTGGCGTCGAGGCACTCGACGCTTCCTTGGCTGGCGCGCATTTCGGCTGCGAGGAGGGAAAGAAGTGTTGATTTTCCGGCGCCGCTGGTGCCAACTAGGGCGAGCTTCTCCCCCAATTGCAGATCGAGATCGATATTGTGAAGCACGGGTGTTTCCGTGTCGTGTCCCGCGCTGACGCGGCTCAGGCGAAGCGCAAAGCCGGGAAGTGGCGCGGCGCTGTGGTGTAGTTCTTCATCATCTGCCGACAGGCGGGGCGCGATGCGGCGGGCAGCAATAAGCGTACGGCCAAGTTCCATCGCCCCACGGCGCAAGGCACCAAAGGGCTCGACAGYGGCGAAGGCGATCAGGATTCCAAGCACGGCGACTGGTGGGCTGACTGCGCCCCCATGGGCCAATGCCGCGACTGCCAGCAGCGCACCGGTCAGCAACGCAGTGGCGGTGAAACCAAGGCCGATTGTGATGCCGGCTTCGATGCGGTTTAGGCGGTCGTCGGCGGCCGCGGCGTAGTGGTCGGCATCGGCAATCGCCGTACGCTGCGCGTCGAGGCGTCCGGCCATCAGCAAGTCGGTCTGCCCGGCAACGAGATCGATGGTGCGGGCGCGAATGGCTTCGATGCCGTGGGTGCGTCGACGGGCGTGCTTCGTTGCCCGGCGTCCAGCAAACAGCGGAATGCCGAGACCTGCGACGAGCAAGACACTGCCGGCAGCCAGTCCAAAAAGCCGATCCATGAGACCAAGCGCGACGCTTGTTGCAAACGCTGCGACAATAGCGACGCCCGCGGGTACCAGCACGCGTAGGTAAAGGGAATCGAGTGCATCAATGTCGCCCGTCAGGCGGAAGAGCAGGCGGGCCGGTCGGCGTGCGAGCTCGCGTGCGGCACCGGGCGCGGCCCATCCACGGAACAGCCGTTCGCGCAGAGCCGCGAGGACGCTCAGCGTTGCGTCATGAGTGGCCAGCCGTTCGCCGTAGCGTGAGGCGGTTCGGCCGAGTGCAAGCAGGCGAATGCCGGCCGACGGCATGAAGATGTCGAAGGTGGCAATCGTTGCGGCCGAAAGTCCGGCGATGCCGGTTGCGGTGATGAACCAGCCGGAGAGGCCGAGCAGGGCAATCCCCGCGGAAACGGTGGTCGCGGAAAGTGCGGCCCCAAGAAGCAGACCGCGGCGGCGTGCGGTCAGGAAAAGCCTAACGATCGGCTTGAGGCTGGAAAGCGATGTGCTCACTCGGCGGCCTCCCGTGCAATTTCGCGATCAAGGACGACCGTCCGGCCCATGCGTGCGGCAAGCTGTGGGTCATGGGTTGCGACGACAAGGGTGCGGCCCTTGGCCAGAGCGAGCAGGCTCTCGGTGATGTCGCGTGCGGTTTCGGCGTCGAGATGGGCGGTCGGCTCGTCCGCAAGTACGATGCAGCCCTCCGCATTACAGGCGGCGCGGGCGATGGCGATGCGCAGGGCTTCGCCGCCGGACACTCCCGTGCCTCCATCGCCAAGCGGACGGCGAGCGTGGCTGCGGGCGAAGCGGCCGAGCTTTGCGAGATCAAGGGCTCTTGCCACGGCCTGCATGGAGACGCCGGGCCGGCCGAGCGAAATGTTACCGGCGACCGTGCCGGCAAAAATATGCGGCTTCTGGCCGACCCAGGAGATCTTGGCCTGAAGGGCGGGGCTGGCTGGTTGTCCGTCGAGGGTGACGCCGCCGGTCTCACAGGCGGCGTGGCCGGCGATCAGTGCGAGCAGGGTCGATTTGCCGGAGCCGCTGGCGCCGAGCAAAGCAACATGCTCGCCGGGGCGAATGCTCAAATTGAAGGTATCGATGGCGGCGTTGCTGCCCTCGCTGTAGCGGAAGCCGATATTCTCCAGGCGGATGGCACCAGCTGCAGTTTGGGGTGCGGATGTATCGCTTACGATGGGCAGTTGGAGTCCATCCGCGCTCAGCGCTTCGATCGCCTTGATCGCCGCTTCGCCGGCGGCACGGTCATGCCAGACAGCCGAGAGCTCGCGCAGCGGCTCGAAGAAGGCGGGTGCAAGCAGCAACACGAAGAGACCGCTCGTCAGGTCGAAACCACTGGCCCAGGCACCGAAACGGATCTCGCCGAGCAGGGAGAAGCCGACATAGACGGCGACCAGCGCGACGCCCAGCGCAGCGAAAAGCTCGAGAACCGCCGACGACAGGAAGGCGATTTTCAGAACGGCCATGGTGCGGGCCTTCAGCGAGTCTGCATCGGCTCTGAGCCTCGTCGCGGTGGCATCGACGGCACGAAGCGAACGGATCGTGGCCATGCCACGCAGGCGATCGAGGAGGAAACCGTTAAGGCCGCCAGTCGCCGCCAACTGCTTCTCACTCACCGCCTGCGCACGCCAGCCGATCAATGCCATGAAGATCGGGATCAGCGGCATGGCAAAAAGGAGAATGAGAGCTGCAATCCAGGAAATGGGGAACACGCAGGCAAGGATGACGAGCGGCACTGCACTCGCCTTGAAGCGGGCGGGTTGGAAGCGCGAGAGATAGGGAACGATCATATCGGCTTGCTCGCCGATGATGCTTGCGGCTTCGCCGGAGCTAGGTCTTTTGCTGTCGATCGGCGAGCGTCGGGCGAGGGCTGCGACGGCCAGTTCACGCCGCATCGACAATTCGGCGCGCGCTGCGCGAAATGCCATACGGCCACCGGTGGCCTCGAGGCAGCTTTTTACTATCCCGAGCAGTGCAATATAGATGGCGAGCCACAAGACGTCGTTGAAGCCGCCACCGTTCGCGATGCGGCCGACTGCCGTTGCGAGAAGCGCTGCCTGCGGGATCCAGATGAGCGATGCCAGGGTCTGGACAGCCGCTGCCTTGCGTAGCCCACCATGTCTGGGCACAGGTTTCGACGGCTTGCCGAAAGCCTGCTTTCCGTTTGCGTCTAAGCAAGCACTTGCCATAGCGCTAACTCTTGTTCGCAGGATTGGGCCGGCGGCCGCGGCCGAGCGAAACGACTCGGTCCTTGGCCTCTAGCAGCTTCGTCACTTTCGCACCTAAGGAGAGTAACGTTGCAAGCCGCTCTGTTTCAAGTTGTTTTACGTCTTCGTACCAATGCGTTAGCTGCTCGATCAGGGCGTGCATCTCGCTCATGCGCTCTTGGGCATGGCGCTCGGCATCGCTTGCCGGGCGCTGCATCAGGATTTCCCGCAGCACCGAGAGCGTCGGATCGACCTCGCGTTTCTTGCGCTCTTCCGCCAGCGTTCGCAGGATCTGCCAAACGTCGTCCGGGGTGGTGAAGAAGTCGCGCCGGTCATCCGGTTTGTGTTTCAGCAGGACGAGGTTCCAAGTCTGCAGTTCGCGCAGGCTCATCGAGACGTTCGAGCGCGAAATGCTGAGGGCATCGGCAATTTCCTCGGCACAGAGCGGTGAAGGCGACACGTAGAGCAGGGCGTAGATCTGGCCGACCGTGCGGTTGATGCCCCAGCGCGAGCCCATTTCACCGAAATGCAGAACAAAGGATTGAACCAGTGGTGGGAGATTCATATCGGTCTCCGTAATGTCTGTAATTTCAGAAATTTCTGAAATCACTATAATCCGGTCGGCTGTCTGGGCAATCGGCAAGTGAGGCCTGCGGCAATTTGGTGCCTCGATAGGGGTCAGGAAGCAGAAGCCGGCCGATCGCTGGGGAACGGCGTAGCGCGCCGCTGCATCGTGACACTTTGACCACGATCAAGAAATTGCTGTTCTCTCGCCATGGCCGTGGTCTATGCTTTTGCGCGGAGCTGATTTTGATGCGCAAAGACATACATAATTCAAACATACCAGTGCGTTGCATGAGCTGTGAGATCCGCCACAAGGGCGTGTGCGGTGCGCTCAGCGCTGAGGAGCTGCTGATGCTTTCCGCGCATACACGCCTGGTCAATTATCAATCCGGCGACGAGCTCGCTGGCGAGAAGATGCCGGCCGAATCCTATGCCACCGTGATCCGCGGCGTCGTGAAGCTTACTAAGAGGCTGGAAGACGGACGACAGCAGATCGTCGGCCTGCAGTTCGCTCCTGACCTTCTCGGCAGGCTCAATGCGAATGAGAATGCCGTGTCGGTGGAGGCTGCCTCCGACGTCAACCTCTGTCGCATTCCGAAGGCCGCGCTGGAGCGCATGGTCAAGAGTAATCCCGCACTGGCCGAGCGGCTGATGGCGCAGGCGCTGCGTGAGCTGGACGAAGCGCGGGACTGGATGGTAACGCTCGGACGCAAGACGGCCGCCGAGAAGGTTGCTAGTTTCCTGTTGCTGATCGCCACCCATCTCGATCCCGAAACTGTCGGCGAAAAGCGCCGGTTCGAGCTGCCTTTGTCGCGGGCCGACATTGCCGACTTCCTGGGGCTGACCGTCGAAACGGTTTCCCGCCAGCTGTCGAAGCTGAGAACCGACGGCGTGATCTCGATCGTCGCCAACAGGCATATCGAGGTGCCGAAGCTGTCAAAGCTCAAGGCCTGTTGCGGCTCCTGACGATCCCTGTGCGGCATTCTTGAATGCAGGTTGCCGAGCAAGCCCATTCCGTGCAGGAGTGATGGTTCACCTCGTTCGAGAAGAGATCTGCATGTCTGCCTTGGCCAATCCGCTTGTTTCCCGCCTGTCTCCGCCACCCATTCCCTCGGTTCTCGCCTGGGCTCGCGAATACAAGGGCGGCAAAGGTCCACTGGTCGATCTCTCGCAGGCGGTGCCCGGTTATCCAGCCCATCCCGAAATGTTGCGGCTGCTCGGCGAAGCGGCATCTTCGCCGAAGACGACGGGCTATGGGCCGATCGAGGGCGAGGGCGTGCTGAGAGACGCCTATGCCCGGCATATGTCTGACGTCTATGGGGCGTCCGTTGCTGCCGCCAATATCCATATCACTGCGGGCTGCAACCAGGCCTTCATGTCGGTGGCCATCGCGCTCGTCGGTTCCGGCGATACCGTGGCGCTGACCAACCCGTTCTATTTCAATCAGGAGACGACGCTGTCGATGCTCGGCATCAAGCGCGTTCTCGTCGACTGCAATACGGAAAATGGCTTCCTGCCTGAGGTGCAGCCGGCCGAAAAGGCGCTCGCGGCCGGCGCCAAGGTCTTGGCGGTGGTCACGCCGAACAATCCGACGGGCGCTGTCTATCCGCCTGAATTGCTGCTGGAACTGTTTAACCTCTGCCGCAAGCATGGGGCGTGGCTGATCGTCGACGAAACCTATCGCGACTTCCTTCCCGAAGGCTATGGCGCCCCGCATCCGTTGCTTGGCATCCCCGGCTGGGAAGACACGCTGATCCTGCTCTACAGCTTCTCGAAGTCCTTCTGCATTCCCGGCCATCGTCTCGGAGCGATCACCGCCGGCGTTAACGTCGTTGCCGAGATTACCAAGGTCATGGACAACATGCAGATCTGCGCGCCGCGCGCTGCGCAGGTTGCCGTTGCCGAGGCAATGCCGATCCTTGCGGACTGGCGGGCGGGAAATCGCCTGGAGATTGCGCGCCGCGCGGATGCGTTGCGGGCCGTCATGTCCGGATTGCCTGGCTGGGAGATCGGTGCGCTTGGCGCCTATTTCGCGTTCATCCGCCACCCGTTCGCGGAGCTCAGCTCAGCCGCTGTCGCAGGGCGTCTGGCGAAGGAGGCCGGTGTTGTTTGCCTACCTGGGAGCTATTTCGGGGAGGGGCAGGAGCACTATCTCCGCCTGGCTTTCGCCAATGCCGATGCGGCTTCGATCAGTTTGCTCGCGGATCGTCTTCGGTAGTTTTGAAATGATGAAGGCCCGCGCTAGCGGGCCTGCATTGTTCAACTCCTGTGGCGTATCGAAGCGGATGTCCCATCCGTCGTCACCCCGGCCCATGAGCCAGGGTCCAGCGCGCGCAAGTCCTTGCGCGCGAAAGATCTTTTCGCACCGCGGACGCCGTGCGGCTGGATGCCGGCTCAAGGCCGGCATGACGGAGACAGTCGTATGAATGTCCGCATCAAGGTGCCTGGCTTTTTCGCAGGTGCCTTTGTCAGACCACGACGGTCAGCGGCGGTATCCGCTTGTCTGCCGGGCTATCCTGCTCGGAGGCCTCCAGCAGATTGAGCTCCCGCCGCTCCTTCTCCGACACGATCGCAAGGTCGAGGACCTTCTGCAGATTAGCGGCGTGGCGGAAGGTCGGGTCGTCCTGCTTTCCGGTTCTGACGGCTTCCGCAAAGCGCTGATAGTTGGTCAGAACAGCCGGGACCTCGATGTCGCGCCAGGTGGCGGTCTCGATATCCTCGCCGAAGCAGCCGCGCAGTTCGGAACCGTCAGGGCGATGGATGACCTCAAGGCTGCCCTTTTCGCCATAGACGCGAAGTTTCAGCTCATTGAGATGGCCGGTTGCCCAGCGGGTCGCATGGATGACGCCGAGTGCACCATTGGTGAAATCGACCGACATGGTGAAGCTGTCGTTGGCATCCAGCAGGTACTCGCCGATCTGGCCGCCCGGTGCCTTGTTAAAGGTCTTAAGGCGGGCAAAGACGTGGTCGATATCGGTCGCCGCGCCATAGGCGGCGAAGTCGAGGATGTGGATGCCGACGTCGCCGAGCACGCCGTTCGAGCCGTGACCGGTCGACAGGCGCCACAGCCAGCGCGATTCCGTGCGCCAGTCGCCCCAGGCGCGCGAGACCAGCCAGCTTTGCAGGTAGGAGGCCTCGACGTGCCTGATGGTGCCGAGTTCTCCCGCCAATACCATTTCGCGGGCCCGCTGCAGCGGAGCGACGTTGCGATAGGTGAGGTTGACCATGTTGATGACGCCGGCAGCCTCTGCCGCTTCCGTCATCTCCAAGGCGTGGTCGTAATGCTCGGCCAGCGGCTTTTCGCAGAAGACGTGCTTGCCGGCTGATATCAGCGCCAGGCTCGTCGCGTGGTGGATGCGATCAGGCGTGACGTTGGTGGCCGCGTCGAATTCACCCCATGCGATCGCTTCCTCGAGCGTCTGGAAGCGCTTCTCGATGTGGAAGTGATCGGCAAATTCGGTGAGGCGCGCCGGGTCGGTATCGACGGCGCCGACAACTTCCACGCCGTCGATGGCGAGGAAGTTGGCAACCTGGTTTCTGGCCATCGAGCCGGTGCCAAGAACGAGTAGTCGCATATGTGTGCTCCTCAGCGGTAACCGGCTTCGCCGGCCTGATGCAGTCGCGGGCCGCGTTCGACGATCGGCTCGAGAGCCTTTTCGACCGGAACATTCGGGGCATCGGTGATGTTCTTCAGATCGCCCTGTGGGTTATAAGCCCATTTCACGCCGTTGATGAGTACCTTCTGAACGTTGGCATCATGATAGGTCGGATAGGTTTCGTGGCCAGGGCGGAAGTAGAAAATGTTACCGGCGCCACGACGCCAGGTAAGTCCCGAACGGAAGACTTCGCCGCCCTGGAACCAGGAGATGAAGACGGTTTCCAGCGGCTCCGGCACGGAGAACTGCTCGCCGTACATTTCCTCGTTCTCGAGAACGAAGTTTTCGTCGATGCCGGCTGCGATCGGGTGGCGCGGGTTGATCGTCCACAGACGCTCGCGCTCGCCGGCTTCGCGCCACTTCAGCGCGCAGGGGGTGCCCATCAGACGCTTGAAGATCTTCGAGAAGTGGCCGGAGTGCAGGACGAGAAGGCCCATGCCTTCCCAGACGCGCTTGGCGACGCGCTCGACGACAACGTCGGAGACCGCGCCGTGATCCTTGTGGCCCCACCAGGTGAGGACATCGGTTTCGGCAAGGCGGGCTTCCGTCAGGCCGTGCTCGGGCTCCTGCAGCGTGGCCGTCGTCGCCTGGATCGCCGGATCGGTATTCAGCGCGTTGGCGATGGTGGTGTGCATGCCTTTGGGATAGATGCCCCGAACGATGGCATTGGTGGTCTCGTGGATGTTTTCACCCCAGACAATGGTGCGAATAGGCAAGGTCTTGCTCCTTCATGCAGATGGTGGATCGACCTCGATGGGAGGCGAGGCGGATCCTGTGGTTTTGGGTAGATGTCAGGCCGCGCCTTTAAGGAACACCCTCTCGAGCGCGCGTCCGGATTGGTCGAAGCGATGAACACGGTCAGCCATCGGGGAAACCCCGAGTTTCTGGCCGGGCTGGTGGCCGGAGACGCCCGTTTCCCGCACGACAAGCGGCTCTGATGTGCCGATGTCGAGATAAACGAAGCTGTCGGAGCCGAGAATTTCGGAATGAATGACGGTGCCGCGCCAGGCGGCGTCCTGCTGAACGATTTCCATATGCTCGGCGCGAACGCCGATGGTGTGGGCATTGTAGGGTGCCGAGAACTCACCGGTCAGGAAGTTCATCTTCGGCGAACCGATGAAGCCGGCGACGAAAACAGAATTCGGCGTCTCGTAGAGTTCGAGTGGCGTGCCGACTTGTTCGACGACGCCGTCCCGCAGAACGCAGATGCGGTCGGCGAGCGTCATCGCCTCGACCTGGTCGTGGGTGACGTAGATCATCGTCGTGCCGTGCATGCTGCGGTGAAGCTTGGCGATCTCCAAACGCGTCGCGACGCGGAGGGCTGCGTCGAGGTTCGACAGCGGCTCGTCGAACAGGAACACCTTGGGATCGCGGACGATGGCGCGACCGATCGCGACACGCTGGCGCTGGCCGCCCGACAGTTGGCGTGGCAGACGCTCCAGGTAGGGCGACAGCTGCAGCATGCCGGCTGCTTGTTCGACACGAGCCTTGCACTCTTCCTTCGTGCGTCCCGAGAGCTTCATTCCGAAGGCCATGTTTTCGAACACGGTCATGTGCGGATAGAGCGCATAGGATTGGAAGACCATGGCGATGCCGCGCTTCGACGGCGCGTAGCGGTTGACCGCCTCGCCATCGAAGGAAAGCGTGCCCGAGGTGATGTCCTCCAGCCCGGAGATCAACCGCAGCAGTGTGGACTTACCGCAGCCGGACGGGCCGACGAAGACCATGAACTCGCCCTTGCGGATATCGAGCGAGACGCCCCTGATGACTTCAAGCGCACCGAAGCTCTTGCGGATATTGTCGAGTCGAATCTGTGCCATATCGTGCTTTCTTCAACCTTTGACGCCGCCGGCGGTCAGGCCGGAAATGATGCGCCGCTGGAATATCAGGACCAGGACAACGACAGGGACCGTAACAATGACGGATGCTGCCATGATGTTGCCCCACGGGATTTCGAACTGGCTGCCGCCCGAAAGCAGGGCAATGGCAACCGGCACCGTTCGCTGAGCGTCCGATGAGGTGAATGTTAGGGCGAAGAGGAATTCGTTCCAGGCTGTAATGAAGGCAAGCAGACCGGTCGTGACTAGAGCCGGCCACATCAGCGGCATGAAAACCTGGGTGATGATGACCCACGGCGAGGCGCCGTCGACGATCGCCGCTTCCTCGATTTCGATCGGCAGATCGCGCATGAAGGTGGTCAGAACCCAGACCGTGAAGGGCAGGGTGAAGATCATATAGGAGAAGATCAGCGCGAAGGGCGTGTTGAAGATGCCGATCCAACGGATCAGCTCGAACAGGCCAGCGAGCACGGCGATCTGCGGGAACATCGAGACCGACAGGATCGTCAGCATCAGCAGCGCGCGGCCGCGGAAATTGACGCGGGCAAGCGCATAGGATGCTGTGACGGCCAGCAGCAGCGAGGCTGCGACAACGAGGATGGCGACGAGCAGCGAGTTTCCGAGGCTGCGGATGAAGCTGCCGGTGGTCAGCACCGACGTGTAGTTGGTGAGCGAGATCGAGGTCGGCCAGTAGTTGACCTCGAAAAGGGCAGTGCCGGCTTTGAAGCTCGTCAGGATCGCATAGTAGAACGGGAAAACCGCGATTATGACGATGACGGTGACGAGCAGATAGAAGAGCGTGTTCTTGGTCAGGGTCAGCAGCATCAGCGGTCGCTCCCACCGAGTTTGACGCGACCGAGCCACATGTAGAGCACGGTGATCGTCGCGATGATAAGGAAGAGCACGGTCGACGCCGTCGCCCCATAGGCGAACTTGTCGAAGTCGAAGAGGTTTTCGCGCGCCATGACGGACATGGTCTTGGTCTGAGCATTGTTCGGCGTCAGCACATAGATCAGGTCGAAGATGCGCAGAGCGTCGAGCATGCGAAAGATCACGGCGACCATGATGGCCGGGCGGACCAGCGGCAGGGTCAGGCGCCAGAATACCTTGATCGGATTGATGCCGTCGATCTTTGCCGCCTCGTAAATATCGGCAGGTACCATCTGCAGACCGGCGAGGATGAGAAGCGCCATGAAAGGCGTCGTCTTCCAGATGTCGACGATCAGCACCGCGATCATTGCCGTCTCGGGATTGGCGGTCCAGGCGATCTTCTGGCTGATCAGGCCCATGCCGAGCAGGATGTCGTTGAGGATGCCGAACTGGTCGTTGAGCATCCAGGCCCACATCTTGGCGGAAACGATTGTCGGGATTGCCCAGGGAATGAGGATGGCGGCCCGGACGATGCCACGGCCAGGGAAATTCGCGTTCAGTACCAGGGCGACGATGAGGCCGAGGATGGTTTCGATGGTCACCGACAGGAACGCGAATTTCATCGTGTTCCAGACCGCCTTCCACCAATTCGGGTCGGCGAGCAGGCCGCTATAGACCGTGCGCCCGCTCTTCAGCGTGATCCAGGAGAGGTAGTTCTTGAAGCCGACGAACTCGGCGCCGCTGAGGTTGGTGAGCGATGCGTTCGTGAAGCTGAAATAGATCGTCCTGAAAAGGGGCCATCCGGCGACGACGGCAAGAATGAACAGGGTGGGGGCCAGGAATATCCAGGCGGAACGGATGCGCTCGGCGCGCAAGTCCGACGAGGTATTGACGGCGCGCGCTCGCGATCCGACGCTTTGGGAAACTGCGGCTTCAGTCATGTGGTACCCGCTTCTTGAGGCGATTGACGGTGGCGTCTCAGGGAAGGGCAGCGGCGGGACGTCCGCCGCTGCCGATGCCTTCGATTACCAGTTCTCGCCCTTCAGCGATGTCAGGTCGGCCTCGAGAAGCTCGAGGTTTTCTGCGGACGTGCCGTTGCCCGAAAGCGAGTTGTGAACGGCGGTCCAGAACTTCGAGGAGACTTCGTTGTACTTGACCTTGGCGGATGCCGACGGACGCGGAACGGCGTTCTGGAAGATTGGTTTCCAGTTCGGCATGAACGGCTGTGCCGTGGCGATGTCCTTGTCGTCATAGAGCGCCGACAGCGTCGGCAGGTTGGAAAGCTCGATCGCCCGCTGTTTCTGGCTCTCCTTGGAGGTCAGGAACTTGGCGAGCGCGATCGCGGCGTCCTGGTTCTCAGAGTATTTGGAGACTGCGAGATTCCAGCCGCCGAGCGTCGATGACGGCGAGTCGCCTTGCTTGGCAACCGGAAGCGTCATTACATCGAACTTGCCCTTGACGGCACTGTCTGCGCCATTGCCGAGGGAATAGGCATATGGCCAGTTGCGCATGAAGACGGCATTGCCGGTCTGCCAGACGCCGCGGGACTCTTCTTCCTGATAGGCGAGGACGCCGCCGGGCGAGATCGTCCCGATCCATCCCTTGGCGCGGTCAAGCGCTGCCGCGGCATTCTCGTTGTTAATGGAGATCGTGCCGTCCGGTTCGATGATCTGGCCACCGCCCGACGACTTCACCCATTCGAGCGCGTTGCAGGTCAGGCCTTCGTAGGCATTGCCCTGGAAAACATAACCCCAGAGGTCTTTCTGGCCGGCGGCGCGTTCCTTTTCCTGGATTTCCTTGGCGGTTGCCGCCATTTCGTCCCAGGTCTTCGGCGGCTGCTTGCCGTATTTGTCGAGCAGGTCCTTGCGGTAGTAGAGCGCCGGCGCGTCGGTGTAGAGCGGTAGCGCCACGAGGCGACCGTTCACGGTCTGCGAAGCGATGATCGACGGGAAGAAGTCGCCGACGACATCCTTGGCGGCATCCTTCAGGTCGACGAACTGATCCGCCAGCTGCGGCGCCCAGATGACGTCGGTCTGATAGATGTCGACGTCCTTGTTGCCGGCGGCGAGCCACAGGCGGTATTGCGAGAACTGCTCGGTCGAGGAGGACGGCATGGTCACGATGCTGACCTTGTTGCCGGTCTCCTTCTCGAAGGCGTCGAGCTGCTTGCGGAGGAGCTCCAGGTTCTTGCCTGTGGAGCTGGCGGAAATGCTGATATTTTCGGCGAAGGACGGTTGTGCGACGCCAATCAACGCGGCCGCGACGGCGACAGCTGTGAAACGAAACTTCATATCTTCCTCCCAAAAGAACCAAACATTGGAAAAATTGAAAACGGTTTGGCTGGAAAAAGTTGTCAGAAGGTCGATATTGAGTCAAGCGGGCACTCGTGCCAAAGTCGCACAACCGCAATCACATATTGATAACAAAGCAAAATCATAGAGATGCTGCTCAATTTGGTTGTGGGTAAAGGTCGAAATACCTCTTCGGGGAATATCCAAAATTGAAAACGGTTTGGTTGCTTGTAAGCTGCTATGCTTAGGCCATAAGCAAGACCAGCACTTGGCGGCGATCAGCCAGATGGACCAGCACGAAAGACGCAATGTTGAATGAAGCTTAAAGAGTTCGCGAAACAGGTCGGATTGTCTCCAACGACAGTCAGTCGTGCGCTGAGTGGTTATCCTGAGGTGAGCGAGACCACGCGTGCACGCGTTGCGGAAGCCGCCGTCAGACTGGGCTACAGCCCGAACGTCAACGCGGTGCGGCTGAAGACGGGTCGGGCGGGCGCGATCGGCGTAGTGATGGGGCGTGCCGGCGAGTTCCACTTCGCCGAATTCATGGCCGGCATGGCGGAGCGGCTGGTGGCGGAAGAAACCGACATTCTCGTCATCCCGATGGCGGATCCGAACCAGGAAGACGAGATGCAGCTTTACCGCCGACTTGTGGAGAGCCGGCGCGTCGACGCGATCATCGTGCATTCGCCGAAACCGAATGACGAGCGCATCGCGCTGCTCCACGAGCTCGGCATGCCCTTCCTCGTGCATGGCCGGTCGGCCATTGACGTGCCGCACGCCTGGCTTGATATCGATAACGAAGCTGCGATCATGCGCGCGACCTCGCACCTGATCGATCTCGGCCATCGGCGAATTGCGATGATAAACGGTCGGCCGGGCGCGACCTATGCCCTTCACCGGGACAGCGGCTTCCGCAAGGCTCTTCAAAGCCATGGCATCGAGCCCGATCCGCAGCTGATGGCGAGCGGGAATTTCACCGACGAGCTTGGCTTCCGCTTCGCTCGATCTTTCCTCGAACAACCCAACCCGCCAACTGCCTTCGTCGCCGGATCCATGATGACGGCGCTCGGCGTCTATCGGGCGGCCCGCTCGCTCGGGCTGCAGATCGGCCGGGACGTTTCGGTCATCGCTCACGACGACGTCTTTCCGTATCTGACGGCGGACAACATGGTGCCGTCGCTTTCGGCAACGCGGTCTTCGATGCGCGCGGCAGGAACGCGATGCGCCGATCTTGTCCTGCAATTGCTGTCAGGACGGTCTCCGCTGGAGATCCACGAATTGTGGCCCGTCGAACTGATCCTGCGCGAGTCGACGGGGCCGGCCAGGCAGTCTACGTCCTGACGTCATAACTACGGATGCCGCTTCCCCCGGGACGGTTGCTGGTAGAATATCGCGCGTTTTTCCAAAACGATGGAAAGATGATTTCCGCCTCAGCGGAATTTCGGTGCCTAGTTGATTGAGCGGACGGCGCCAAAATCGCATATTGACGGCAGTTGCTCACGCATGTCGACCATCCTCCCGGTCGATGGGCAACTGTTCCCTCTGGAGGTTTTGACCTTCGAACTCCCAGCCACCGTGAATAGCGGTGGCTTTTTTTTGCCTATCGCGCCGTCGACGTGCCTCGGAACATTCGGTTGCGGCCGCTCGTTTCCTCCGGAAGAAGAGTTGAAGGAGAGCGTCATGCAGGTCGTCGGCACGCAGGTCATTCCCGAGAAGGGTGGCAAACTCGGTTTCACAATTGAATTCGTGGGCGATGGAGGGGAGATCGTTTCCGTCCAATTGCGCAATGACGAGAAGCAAACCCTCAACTCAAGGAACGCGGTTGAACGAGCCCAGGCTGTCATGGCGGAGATGGCTACGGCCGACACGGAAGAGGCCAGCGTCGGCCGATTGAAGGCACGGCCGAGCGCTCGTGCCGCCGGCGATCAGACCGCAATGGAAGAACAGCTGGACGAGGGATTGGAAGGCACATTTCCAGCCAGCGACCCAGTCTCGGCAACTGGTTCCAGCATTCCGACCAGATCGGCAAAACACTGAGGACAGCGCCTGAAGGGCGTCGGCGGTTCCGCTTTGGCCCGATCAGGTTGCAAACGAGGAAAAAATCTGGCGCTCGCGGCGGTGCGCCGGAACTTTTTCGCTTCCAATCCATTGAATCCCTTCGTTGCCGAAGCAGGCGGGTGATCAGGTGCCTCAGATCCGGAAAATTGATCGCAAGAGCAAGCAGGTGGATGCCCGGGATAGGCTGATCATCGCGCTTTATGCTCAGCTCAAGGCCGAGCGTCAGACTCGCGAGACGCTGGAATGGGTTATTCGGAATGGGGGACTCTCGGACGAAGTCCTGGAGGCGATCGCGTCCGATCCGGTTCCAGTCGTCACCAGCGACGACATCGCCTCCGTCGAGAAGATCATAGCCATTGACCAGCGACGCAAACGCAAACTGCAAAACGACAACTGAGGGGGAATGTCATGGCAGCGCGGGCAAGCTGGAAAGGCCATCTCAAGGTCGGAGACCTTGTCTGCAGCGTAGGATTATATACGGCGGTTTCGACCTCGGACCGCATCTCGTTCAATATCATCAACCGGAAGACCGGCCATCGGGTGGAACGGCAGTTCGTCGATAGCGAGACGGGCAAGGCGGTTGAGCGGGATGACCAGGTCAAGGGATACCAGCTGGACAATGGCGAATACATCGTCATCGAGGGCGAGGAGATGGCTGGCGTCATGCCGGAAAGCGACAAGGTCCTCAACGTCCAGAATTTCGTACCCTACAGCGAGATCAACAAGCTCTATTTCGACAAGCCCTACTACCTGGCGCCCGTCAGCGAGGATGATGAGGAGGCGCTCGGTCTGATCGCCCGCGCCATGCGCGATCAGAAGGTCGCCGCGATCGCGGAAGCAGTGCTCTTCCGCCGCAACCGTACCGTCCTGATCCGGCCGCAGGACGACTATATCATCGCAACGACGCTGAGCTTCGATTACGAGGTGCGCAAGCCGGAGACGGTCTTCAAGGACATTCCGGAGATGAAATTCGACAAGGAAATGCTCGAACTGGCCGGGCACATCATCGGCACAAAGAAAGGCACCTTCGTTCCACAGGAATACGAGGATCGATACGAGATGGCGCTCTCGGAGCTGGTCAAGGCGAAGATCGAGGGCAGGGAGCTACCGAAGGCCAAGCCGAAGCCGCAGGGCAAGGTCATCGATCTCATGGACGCTCTGCGCCAGAGCGCCAAGCTGAGCGCCAAGCCGCGAGCCCGAAAGGCAGCGCGGGCAGATAGCGGACAGACGAAGGCGAGCTGACGATGGCTCTGCAGGCCTATCAAGCCAAACGCAATTTCAAGGTAACACCGGAGCCGCGCGGGAGCAGGCGTGTCGGCAAGCCTCCAGCGCAGGCCGCGCTCCGTTTTGTCATTCAGAAGCACGACGCGTCGAGGCTCCACTATGACTTCCGGCTCGAGCTCGACGGCGTGCTGAAAAGCTGGGCCGTTACGCGCGGTCCAAGCCTCAACCCCGATGAAAAGCGCCTTGCCGTCCATGTCGAGGACCACCCGCTTGATTATGGCGACTTCGAAGGCATCATCCCGAAAGGCCAGTACGGAGGCGGCACGGTGCTGGTTTGGGATCGCGGCACATGGACGCCAAATGGCGATCCGCACAGGGGCTATAAGAAGGGCCATCTCGAATTCGACCTTGACGGCGAGAAACTGAGCGGCCGCTGGCATCTGGTCCGCATGCATGGCAAGCCGGGTGAACGCCAGGAAAACTGGTTGCTGATCAAGGCTGAGGATGCCGAGGCCAGCCACAAGGGCGACATTCTCAAGCAGCGACCTGAATCGGTGAAAACGGGCCGCAAGATCGAGGAGGTGGCGAAGCACCCTGACGCCACCTGGAACTCCCATCCCAAGGGAGCGTTAAAGTCCGCCTCTTCAAAGCCCGCAGCGAATCAAGCAAGACCGAAACGTCAGGTGTGGCCGAAGGGGGCCGAGAAGGCGGCGTTGCCTGCCTTCATCGAGCCTGAACTTGCCAAGCTCAAGGCCAAGCCTCCGTCGGGAGAAGGGTGGATTCACGAGATCAAGTTCGATGGGTACCGGTTGCAGGTTCGGCTTGAGAAGGGCAAAGCCACTCTGCTGACCCGCAGCGGGCTCGACTGGACCGACAAATTTGGCCCGGAAATCGTCGCGGCCTTCACGGCACTGCCGGCGAAGGCGGCGATCCTCGACGGTGAAATCGTCGTCGAGCGTGAAACCGGCGCCTCGGACTTTTCGGCCTTGCAGAATGACCTTAGCAAAGCCCGGCACGATCGGTTCGTGTTCTATGCCTTCGATCTGCTTTACCTCGATGGATACGACCTGCAGCAAGTGTCACTGACCAATCGCAAGGCCTTGCTCGCGGACCTGCTCGCCGACGTCGACGCGCGACTTCGCTATAGCGAGCATTTTACCGAGAAGGGTGCCGTTGTGCTGGAACACGCGCGCCAGCTCGGGCTCGAAGGCATTATCTCGAAACTGGCTGACAGCGAGTACGTGTCGGGACGTACCAGCGACTGGGTCAAATCGAAATGCCTGCAACGGCAGGAGCTGGTGATCGGCGGCTATGTGCCTTCGAGTGCGATGAACAACGCGATTGGCTCGCTGGCAATGGGCGTTTACCGCAAGGGAAAGCTGGAGCATGTTGGCCGGGTCGGAACGGGCTTCAGCGTCAATGTCGCGCACGAACTCTATGACACGCTGTCGGCGATGGAGCAGACGGAGAGTTCTTTCGACGACGAGCTCACCCCCGAGGAGCGTCGCGGGCTGGTCTATGTGAAACCGAAGCTTGTTGCCGAGGTTGAGTTTCAGGCATGGTCGGCGGACAACAATTTGCGGCACGCCGCGTTTCGCGGGTTGAGAGAAGACAAGGCGCCAGAAGAAGTTATGCCCGAAGCAACAACGACGACTGCGCAGGAACTGCCTCAATCCAGCGTCACGCTCACCCATCCCGATCGGATCTATTGGCCGGAGGAGGGGATCACCAAACAGGGACTGGTCAGCTATTACGCACGGGTATGGCGCTTCATTGAGCCCTATGTGACCAAGCGGCCATTGGCATTATTGCGTTGCCCCGACGGCATTGCCGGCCATCAGCGGTTTTTCCAGAAGCATGCCTGGAAAGGCATGAACGCCAATATCGAGCAGATCACCGATCCGAAGGACAGGGGCGGCGAGAAGTTGCTGCGCATCACCGACTTCGACGGGATGGTCGCGCTCGTCCAATCGGCCGTGCTGGAGATCCATCCCTGGGGGGCGACGACGGCGAGTTGGGAGCGACCGGACATGATCACGATGGACCTTGACCCGGCCGAAGACGTTAGTTGGGCCGAGGTGATCGCCGCTGCCTACGAATTGAAGGAGCATTTGGAAGCCGCGGGCCTGGCGGCCTTTGTCAAAACCTCCGGCGGCAAGGGGCTGCACGTCGTAAGCCCGCTCAAACCGAAGGCCGGCTGGGCGCCGGTCAAGGCTTTCGCCAAGGCGCTGGCCGACGGCATGTCCAGGGATCACCCCGACAAGTATCTCGCGACCGCCACGAAGGCGAAGCGGAACGGCAAGATCTTCATCGATTATCTGCGCAACGGTCGCGGCAACACGGCCGTCGCCGCCTATTCGACGCGTGCGCGGCCCGGCGCTGCTGTTTCGATGCCGCTTGAGTGGAACGAACTGACCGATGAAATCGGTCCGGCCTATTTCACGGTCGACAACGCTCCGGCACGTCTCGATGCCTTGCGCAGCGATCCATGGGCGGATTTCTTTGCCGCCGCCGTTCCCCTTGAGAAGCGAAAGTAGCGGAGGCGGCTGCGGTCTCTCAATGAGATTTCGGGCGTCCCGTTTCCTTGGCGAGGCTCTTTTTCAGGGCGTCCATGATGTTGACGACATTGCCCGTCGGCTTGGATGCCGGCCGCTTGGATGAAGGCGGTGTGGCTTTGACAAGGCTCTTCTGCTTCGCACGGATCATGGCTCGCAAGCGCTTCTGGATCGGATCCTGCACCATGGCGGGCTGCCAATCCTCCGTTCGATCCTTGACCAGCTTCTTCATCATGGAGAGCACCGTGTCATCCACTTTGCCGTGGCTATCAAGTGTCGCGGCCGGCGGGCGAACTTCGTCGCCGAAATGCAGTGTCCAGAGGATGATGCCCTTGCCCTGCGGCTCCAGGAGGACGGCGCGCTCACGTCGGTAGAGAACAAGTCGCGCAACGCCGACGACATCGTTTGCCTTCATCGATTCGCGGATCACGCAGAAGGCTTCGGTGCCGACCTTGTCCTCCGGCGTCAGAAAATGTGGTTTGTCGTACCAGATCCAATCGATCGAGCCGCGCGGCACGAAAGTGTCGATGTCGATCGTCTTCGTGCTTTCGAGCCCGACTTCATCGAGTTCCTTGTCCTCGAGAATCACATAGTCGTCCTCGCCACGCGGATAACCTCGGGCCTGATCCTTGTCGGCGATCGGCTTGCGGGTGACGCTGTCGACGTAGCGGCTTTCGACGCGGTTCTTCGTCTTTCGGTTCAGGACGTGAAATCGAAGCTGGTTGCTATCCGTCGTCGCCGGTGTCAGGGACACTGCGGCCGTGACGAGTGACAGTTTGAGATAACCCTTCCAATACGTCTGACGTGCCATTCGCGCCCTGGCGCCCCGGCGCCATCTCCCGTGGCCGCATTCGCGGCAATCCTCCATAACGGTGTGAGCAGCCGTTTGGTTCCATTGCGCGCGGACAGATAGAGTCAGTGCCCATTGAGCGCCTTGAGCCAGCGGAGCACGGCGATCTCCTCCTGATTCATCCAGCGCAGCAGTCGCACGCTTCGGCTCGGTCGGGCGTTGGCGAGACTGGCAAGGTCGCCGGTTTCAAAGCTTTCGAATATCTTTGGATGGATATAGGACGACCGGCATACTGCGCGCGTGTTGACCAGGCGCGCGGCAATTGCGTCGATGACTTCATTCACCTGCCGGGCGCGCCCTCGCTGGCTTTCGTGTGGTTCAAGCGAAGCCAGCCCGGTCGCAGCCATTTGCGTTGCTCCCCAAGTGCGGAATTGGCGGGACGTGAAATCGGCTCCGGATGCTTGCCGTATGTAGCTGTTGACGTCCTGTGATTGGATGGGGTGGCAGACACCATCGTCATCGATGTACTGGAAAAGCTGTTGCCCGGGCAGCTCCTGGAGCATCTGCACGGCGCGCGTGATGCGACGGTCGCTATGACTGAGGCGCCATTCCTTTCCTGACTTGCCCTTGAAGCGGAAGTGAATGCTCGACCCTGATATTTTCACATGCTTGTTGCGCAGCGTCGTCAGGCCATAGGAAGCGTTCTCCGCGGCGTAGCTCGCATTGCCGACGCGGATGAAGAGATTGTCGAGCAGCCAGACGATTGTTGCGAGCGCCTTGTCGATGTTGGGTGCCCGGCGTCGGAGGTCTGAATCCACCTTCTTCCGGATCGCGGGAAGCGCCGAGCCGAAGTCGGCAAGCCGCTCGAATTTGCTCTTTTCCCGCTCGGCAGTCCATTTGGGATGGTAGCGGTATTGCTTGCGGCCGCGAGCGTCGCGGCCAGTGGCCTGCAGGTGGGAATGGGGGTCGGCAGAAATCAGGACCTCGGTATAGGCCGGGGGAATGGCAAGCGCGGAGATGCGATCGAGCTCCGATGGCTCCGTGATACGGATGCCACCGGCGTCGTAATAGACAAATCCCTTTTTGCCCGCCTGCCTGCTGATGCCGGTCTCCAGGCTCGCTGTGAAAACCAAGCCGTCGGCAGTCGACGCCCCATTAAGTTGCGACGTCGCCGGTTCGTTGCGGGGTTGCGATTTATGAGTCGTTCTCTGATCCACAGTGAGCACGAAACGCCGTTGTCGTCGCTAGGTTCCGCTGCCGGCTAGGTAAGACGGCGGAACGGCGGCGAACGCGGCATTGAGTGAAGGTGGCGCGCTTGGCCCGGATTACCAATAGGACTTGGTATCTGGCTATAATCTCCCTCTACTTTCAAGGGCTTCGGTGCGCCGGGTGTGACCGACGCGCGGCACTGCCGATTCGATTCGCAAGATGGCGGCGAATTCGTCAGACCTAAGTCCAACTACCCAAGCATTGGGCCAGCGCTAACTGACCCTTGTCCTTCTGCCCCGAAGGATGAGGGAGGCTTTAGGATGTCGCGGACCAACCCTCCTGCAGCCTCCCTCCTTCCGATCGGACCTTGGTCCAACTTTCCAAGCGGGCATGCTCTGTCTAAGTTGTTCTCGTCCTTCCGCCAAAAAGGACACGCAAGGGCGCCTTCGGGCTCCCCGAGGGCTCGAGAGGATCACCAACGGGTAGGCTGACCTCTCGGCTCTCCCGTGTGAGGCAAGAGCTTCCTGCTTGACCCGGCCTGATGGCATTTGAGACTGGTGGGCAGGAGGGAAGACCCCGATGACGCCACGCAGCACGAGATTGTGCTTAGGTACCCACTCGCCTCGTCGGTTCTCCCGCACACGGCCTTGTCGAAGCGCCCAGCGACGGCCGCTACGTGATTGAGCACCCAACCGGCGACATGGAGGTGTTCCTCGATCTAGGCCCAGACGGCAGAGTGAAGGGCGCAGGGACGATCAGGACGTCAAGGAAGCTTTTTGACGGCATTGTCTTCCCCAGTTGATACTGACAAGCTTCGAAGAAGGCCGCCCAACGGTAAACCCAGACACCAGACGGTGAGCGGAAAACCGCGATGACTCTTGCGCGCCCTTCTTTAGCCGAAGCCAAGAACACGGCGGGTCGAGCATCAAAACCCTCATGAACTTAACTAACGTGCCAACCTTGGCGCTCGCCATTTATTGCGTCAGCTAAAGGGTTTTGGCTGGTTTGCTTGTAGCCCAACCCGATTAAGAGCCCGACAAACAAGGGAGCTAGCGTATCGGCGATAGACCGGCCGACAACGTGCCTAACGGAATTTCTTTACGACCTCGTACTTCCCGGCTTCCCAAGCTCTCATCTCGCCACCTTCGCAAGAGTAGTTTTCGTCAGTCTCCGCTATCCCGATCCCAATGCCCTCAACCTGGGGATCGTCGAAGGTGACGTATATGTCCGCCTTCTTGATCTTCCGCTCTTGAAAGTCCTCCAAGATTTCCTTGTAGCACGCGACATTGGGTTTCAGATTGTCGCGTAGAATTCGGGCTTCGGTTTTCTTGGTTATCTCTGAGAGCGGGCGTGTCTCAGCGAGAGCAGTAGGAGAAACTGACAGCGCCAACAACAAAGTAGGCGCAAGGGCCAAAAGAAGCTTGCTCATCTCATCGTCCGTTTGACGTCACAAAGCTGGGCATAAGGGCCGCGTCCATGAAGTGAGCCGCGCGGCGATTGTGCATATCATCACAGAGATAGGTAGGGTAGTGCATAGCCAAGCCGCGCAAGAACGAGACATCGGTCTGGTGCACGACGGATGCTGGCCTTGCGGTAGCCGTTCAGTCTACTGCGCGCCGATCACGATGTCGTCGCGGATCAGGTCCGAAAGTTCCCGTTCATCCGTGACGCCGAGTTCGATCCATTGGAGCAGGCTGTTTGCCTTTCGGCGTGCTTCAACACTTCCGGTGTGATGTCCATGTTCGTCGCACCAGCACTCCAGGATGCGATCGATCAGGTCGGTAATTTTCGATGTCAGCATCGGTCGGTGCCACGAAATCCATTGCATCGGCCCGTCTCCCTTCGAGACTGGAGCCTATGTGCAGCTGCATCGGCGTGGCAACCTCTCTAATATAAGAATCCACTCATATTGCGCTCCTAAACGCCGCTGCGTTGCAAAATGGCAATAGTCGGTGCGTCGGACTAGCGCCGAAAAGGATCAAATTTCGGCTCTCCGAGGCTCGGAAACGTCGTTGAAATCGAAGCCAACGGTGTGCGATTGTGGAAGGGAGATATGTCGGCGGATGGGATCGGAAGATGCCCGACCTGAGAGATAGGTGACGTTTTGTACCGGAGACATGGGTAACACTTTTCGCTTTTGGCGGGAGGTGTTGATGCCGTGGAGAGAGACTTCGGTGATGGAGGAACGTCTACGATTTGTCGCCCGCCTGCTGGAGGGCGAAGGCATGAGCGATGTGTGCCGGGAGTTCGGCATCTCGCGCAAGACCGGCTACAAAATCTTCAATCGCTACGAGGACGACGGCCTGGAGGCGCTGACGGATCGGTCTCGACGGCCGGTGCGTTACGCCAACCAGTTGCCCGAGCCGGTCGAGGCAATGATCGTGCGGCTCAAGAAGGAGAAGCCGCATCGGGGTGCCAGGAAGAGCAGAGAACTGCTGGTGAAGCGTCTGGCCGACGATGTGCGCGTGCCGTCGAAGAGCGGTGCTTGACCGGCACGGGCTGGTCGCTCATGCCCGCCAGCGGCACCGTTATCGGGCAGAAGGAACGGCCTTATCACAGGCCCTTTCGCCGAACGACCTGTGGTGCGCCGACTTCAAGGGCGAGTTCAAACTCGGCGATGGCCGCTACTGTTACCCGCTGACGGTCACCGACCAGACGCCACGCTACCTGCTTGCCGGTGAAGCCTTCGAATCGACAAAGGAGGTGGGGGTGTTCGAGGCGTTCCGCCGATTGTTTGCCGAACATGGCCTGCCAAGCGCGATCCGCAGTGACAACGGCCTGCCGTTCGCCAACCCCAACGGCCTCTACAATCTGTCGAAGCTGTCAGTCTGGTGGCTGCGGCTCGGCATCGCGCTCGAGCGCATCAGGCCGGGCCATCCGCAAGAGAATGGCCGGCATGAGCGCATGCACCTGACGCTGAAGAAAGAGGCGACCAGGCCACCTGGCAGAAATATCCTGCAGCAACAGGCCCGCTTCGATGCGTTCGTCAGCGAATTCAATACCGAGCGGCCGCATGAAGCCCTGGCGATGAAGGTGCCGCTCGATCTCTACACGCCATCGGCGCGCCGATATAACGGGCTGCCGGAGATCAATTATCCGTTCCACGACCGTGACGCGCTGGTGACCCATTGCGGCCGCATCTGCATCTACCGCAAGACGATCAACATCTCGACCGTGCTGGCCGGACAGAAACTGGGAATCAAGGAGGTCGACGACGGCATTTGGCTCGTCAGCTTCATGCACTATGATCTCGGATATATCGACCTCGAGCAGAGGACCTTGCAAACCATCGGCAACCCGTTCGGCACGAGGTTGTCACCCATGTGGTAGGTACGTTTTGTTACCTATGTCTCCGGGCTGGACAAGAAAGAACTGGTGGGCCCGGAGGGACTCGAACCCCCAACCAAGCGGTTATGAGCCGCCGGCTCTAACCATTGAGCTACAGGCCCGGCGACAGCATGGCTGCCGTGTCCGGCGCAATGGTTCCCCGGAACGGGTTTCGCTCTAACGCAATTCTTGAGCGCTCACAAGGGACTGCCGCAATAGCTTCACAATCAATCGGCAAGACGGCAATCGAGACTTCACAATCAGGGAGTTAAACACCGTGCTGCCGAACACCAGAACCATTGCCTTCAGCCTTTTGCTTGGCCTTCCGATCGCCACCATGGCGTTGCCGACACTGGCTGCTGATTCGCAGCCGCGCGAGGCCGTGATCTCCGTCAGTGGCGAGGGACAGGCGAGCGTCGCGCCCGACATGGCGGTGCTCAACCTTTCCGTCGTGAAGCAGGCAAAGACCGCACGCGAAGCGCTCGACGAAAACAACAAGTCGATGACTGATGTCCTGGCGGCGCTGAAAAAGGCAGGCATCGCCGAGCGCGATCTCCAGACGTCGGGCTTTTCAGTGCAGCCGCAATTCACCTACCCGCAATCCAACGATGGTCAGCCACAGCAGCCGCAGTTGGTCGCTTACCAGGTCTCCAACTCCCTGAGCGTGCGCGTCCGCGACCTGTCCAAGCTGGGCGCCATCCTCGACGAAGCCGTCACGCTCGGTGTCAATCAGGGTGGCGACATTCAATTCACCAACGACAAGCCGGAAAAGGTGATGGAGGAGGCTCGCAAGAATGCCGTCGCCAATGCCATCGAGAAGGCGAAGACGCTGGCCGGGGCAGCTGACGTGAAGCTCGGGCGCGTGATCGAGATCAGCGAGACGTCGCCGCGTCCACAGCCGGTGCCGGTCGCTCGGGCCGCCATGATGAAGGCCGCGGCAGACTCAGCCGTCCCGGTCCAGGGCGGTGAAACCAGCTACAACATCACCGTCAACATGACGTTCTCGATCACGCAGTGATCCTCCAACAGTTCAGAAATCTCTAATTTTGACGCCGGGTGGCCATTGATATTCTCTGCAATATCAATGGCCTGTTTGTTTCTTGTCGGGCGCGGTGGAGCCGATGCGCCGATAAAGGGCTTTATCACGCGTATATTACACTATAACATCGATCGTGTTTTCGGCCTCGCAGGGGAATCTTGAGTTCTGTTTCCCGAGCTCTGCCGGCCGAAGAGGAGGAATGGCACTAGCCCCCAAAGAGGAGACAGACATGACGAATGCCTTGCCGCCGCTTCACGATGGACATGCCCCGTTCACCCTTCAGGAACTCTTCCGCGAAGCACTCTACGCCTTCGAAGAGTGGGATACGGAGCTCACCGAGCCGATTGTCACTTTCGAGGGACGTGTTGTTCCCATCAGCCAGGTCTTCGAGGCGATGCGCCACTGCGACGACATCGTTCCGATGAACATCGTCGGAGCCGTCACAGAACGGCTTACCAAACCCTGGGAGGGCGAAGGACCGCTCGACCAGATGAGTTTTTCGACGGCTGCCCGCGTCATGGGCGTCCTCGTCCGCAAGCGTCTGCTTGCCAATGGCACGGCTGACATTGTCGCCGTTGCAGAACAGCCAGCCGAGCGCCGCTCCGGCAACTGAACGGTTGGATTGCGGTCGTAGGGCCGCAATCCCGCTTCCCGTATAAAACTTGCTATGGTTCGAAGGCTTCCTTGAGGCCGACGCTCTTGCGTTCGCGCAGGTCGAGATCGGCCTCGATATGCGCAATGTGGTGCAGCATCAGCCTGCATGCCTCGTCGAGATCGCTCCGCTCGATCGCGACGAGGATGTCGCCGTGCTCGGAATGGCCGCAACTCGATATGGTCGATTGGCCGTAGAGGGCGATCACTAGCGATGAGCGGGCAACAAGCTCATCCATGAAACGCTGCATGATGGCGTTGCCGGATATGGCAGCAAGCGTCAGATGGAAGTCGCCTGATGCCTTGATCTCGGCACGCCGGGCCGTCTGGCCGCGCTCGCCCATCAGGCGGCCTTCCTCGAGCAGCAATTGCTTCAGATGCTGGATTTGCGAAGGCGTGACTCTGGCCGCGGCCTCCCGCAAGATCCCGGGCTCCACGAGACGGCGGGCGGCAAAGATCTGGCGCGCCTCATCGGGCGAGGGGTAGGCGACGAAGGCGCCACGATTCTTTTCGACGCTGACCAGACCTTCATAGGAAAGAGCCTGCAAGGCGGCGCGCGCAAGCGTGCGACTGACATTGAACAAGTTGCCGACATCGCTTTCAGACAGCTTCGTTCCCGGTGACAGACGCCGCTCGACGATCGCATCGCGGATCGCGTCGCGGATTTGTTGTGTGCCTGTATCGGCTGGATCCTCTGCAGTCTGCAGGGCCGTTGCGGTGGGCTTCATGAACACAAATACCTTTTGACCGGGAAATGATATCTGCGTTTCCCGTAAAAGTTAAACGGAATTTGCGCGCAAAGTGAAGGCTAAATTGTATACGATATTTTGCACGAATTGCAGACGATGGCCTATTTTGTGTGCATGTGACGCCGCTGCCTGAATTTTGATATATGACGTTGCATCGATCGGAAGTCTTTGATTTCCCGACGTTTTGTGCGCCGCAAAAGAAACTGGCACGGCAGATGCATTGTCTTTCTCAAACAGGGGAAGATCAATGTCGAAAGCTGCAGAGATCGATATCATATCCGTTTCCAAGGTGTATGGCGCCACGACGGCGGTCCATTCCATCAGCCTGAAGATTCCGGCCGGCTCCTACTGCTGCTTTCTCGGGCCTTCCGGCTGCGGCAAGACCTCGACGCTGCGCATGATCGCCGGGCACGAAAGCATTTCCTCAGGCGATATCAGGCTCGGGAATACCGTCGTCACCGATTTTCCGCCGGCCAAGCGCGGTACCGCGATGATGTTCCAGTCCTATGCGCTCTTCCCGCATCTTGATCTCATCGACAACGTCGCCTTCAGCCTGAAAATGAAGGGCGTCGAGAAGGAGGACCGGCGCGCCAAGGCGCTTGACATGTTGAAGCTGATGCAGATGGACGCCTATGCGACGAGGCGACCGCTACAGCTCTCTGGCGGCCAGCAACAGCGCGTGGCGCTGGCGCGCGCGCTGATCACAGATCCCGAAGCGCTGCTGCTCGATGAACCGCTCTCAGCCCTCGATCCCTTCCTGAAGATCCGCATGCGTGCGGAGCTGAAGAAGCTGCAGAAGAGTCTCGGCATCACCTTTGTGCACGTGACGCACAGCCAGGAAGAGGCGATGGCGCTCGCCGATATCATCGTCATCATGAACGACGGCAAGATCGAGCAGGCGGCAACGCCGCGCAAGGTCTTCGAGGAGCCGGCCACCGCCTTCGTCGCTCGCTTCATGGGCGATCACAATGTTCTTTCCGGCCGCGTTGTGTCTTCAAATGGCGGTGTCACTACGCTCGAGGTTCCGGAAGGGCAGACCTTCTCGGTGCGCGGCAACGGCAAGCATGCCGGCGAGAGCGTCGATATCGGCGTCCGCACGGATCGTGTGCGCCTCGAAAAGGCTTCCGACAAGACGCTCGGCTTCAACGGTGTCGTCTCCAATATCGAATATCGCGGCGCCTCGGTGAAGCTCACGGTGGCCGGCGCGGGCAGTGACGACTTCACTGTTATCGCGAGTGACGGCGATTATTTCGCCAAACCCGTATCGGTCGGCGATGCGGTGTCTCTGAGATGGGCTCTGGAGGACGCGGTCCTCCTCGGCCGTGCATGAACCTCACCAGCAAAAAGAAGGGGAACTGACATGACAACTGAAAAGAAGACGACCAAGACTGAGGTCGGGATTTCCCGCCGCAGCCTGCTGAAAACTGGCGCCGCCGCGCTCGGCGCTGCTGCAGGCTCGGGCCTCATCACCGGCTTCCCGACGATCTGGGCGCAGTCCAACATCACGCTACGCCAGTTCGGCACGGGTGTTTCCAACATCAACGCCATTGCCGAGCAGTGCAAGAAGGACCTCGGCATCACGCTGGAGATGACGGCGACCGATTCCGACGCCGCCGCCCAGCGCGCCGTGACGCAGCCTGACAGCTATGACATCGCCGACATCGAATACTGGATCCTGAAGAAGGTTTACCCGACCGGCGTCATCCAGCCGATGGATGTGAAGAAGCTGAAGTACTACGACAAGGTCGTTCCGTTGTTCAAGAACGGCAAGCTGAAGCCGGACAGCGTCATCGCGCAGGGCACGGCGCCGCACACGGTCGGCTATGTCGAGAGCGCGGACGCCAAGACCTTCGCCAAGGGCGAAACCGAGCTCTTCACCATGATGCCGACGATCTACAATGCCGATACGCTCGGCATTCGTCCGGATCTCGTCGGTCGCGATATCACCACTTGGGCCGATATCATGGACCCGAAGTTCAAGGGCAAGACCTCGATCCTCAACATTCCGTCGATCGGCATCATGGATGCCGCGATGATCATGGAAGCGCTCGGCAACATCAAATACGCCGACAAGGGCAACATGACCAAGGAAGAGATCGACAAGACGATCGAGTTCCTCATCAAGGCCAAGCAGGACGGCCAGTTCCGCGCCTTCTGGAAGAGCTTCGACGAGTCGGTCAACCTGATGGCCTCCGGCGAAGTCGTCATCCAGTCCATGTGGTCGCCGGCTGTCGCGGCCGTCCGCTCCAAGGGCATCGCCTGCAAGTATCAGCCGCTCAAGGAAGGCTACCGCTCGTGGGGCGGCGGTCTCGGCCTTGCCTCGCACCTCAAGGGCGCGCAGCTCGACGCGGCCTATGAATACATCAACTGGTACACGTCGGGCTGGGTCGGCGGCTACCTCAACCGCCAGGGCTACTACTCGGCCTGCATGGACACCGCCAAGAACTTCATGACGGCTGACGAGTGGGGCTACTGGATCGAAGGCAAGGCCGCCCAGGGCGATATCCTCTCGCCTGAGGGCAAGGTCATGGAGAAGGCCGGCGCCGTTCGCGACGGTGGTTCGTTCGAAGAGCGCATGGGTCATGTGGCGTGCTGGAACTCCGTCATGGACGAAGACCGCTACATGGTTCGCCGCTGGAACGAGTTCATCGCTGCCTAAGGCAACCGCTTCTGCCAGGCCCTCTCCCCAGTTCCTTTGGGGGGGAGGGCGTCTATAACGGAGAGACCGGAAACATGGCGACGATCGCGTCTTCGCAGGCCGAGCACCAATCGGAACAGACAAGCCGCCGACGGATCGGATGGCCGACATGGGCAGCCTCTTATCTGCAGGCGACGCCGCTAATCCTCATTCTCGGTTTCTTCTTCATCCTGCCGATCGCCATGATCGCCGTCGTTAGTTTCTGGGACTACGACTTCGCCGGTCTCTACCCTGATTTCCTGACCATGAACTACACCGACACGCTCGGTTCATGGGTCACCTGGAAGACCTATCTCAACACCTTGAAATTCACGGTGATCGTCTGGAGCCTGACACTCTTCATCGGCTTCTGGGTCGCCTATTTCCTCGCCTTTCATATCCGGCGCACGTCGACGCAGATGATCCTGTTTCTGGTCTGCACAGTGCCGTTCATGACCTCCAACATCATCCGCATGATCTCGTGGATCCCGGTGCTCGGCCGCAACGGTCTGGTCAACTCCGCGCTGGTGCAGATGGGCATCGTGCCGCAGCCGATCGAATGGCTGCTCTATTCCGATTTCGCCGTGGTTCTCGCCATGGTGCATCTCTACACACTCTTCATGGTGACGCCGATCTTCAACACGCTGATGCGCATCGACCGGTCGCTGTTCGAGGCGGCGCGAGACGCCGGGGCCACCGGCTGGCAGATCCTCTGGAATGTCGTGTTGCCGCTGGCAAAGCCCGGTATCGCGATCGGTTCGATCTTCGTCGTCACCCTCGTCATGGCCGACTTTTCGACCGTGCAGGTCATGTCCGGTGGCCAGAGCGCTTCGGTCGCGCTGATGATGAAGAACCAGATGTCGCTGCTGCAGTATCCGGCCGCTGCCGCGAATGCCGTCGTGCTTCTGATCGTTGTCCTGATGATGGTCGCCGCCATCCTGCGCGTCGTCGATATTCGTAAGGAGCTTTGAGATGAACCACGAGAAGCGCACCTTTGAATTCTACGTGCTCGCTGCCTTCTTCCTTGTCTTCGTGCTGTTCCTCTACGGACCACTCTCGGCGATCCTGATCCTGTCCTTCCAGGGGCCCGACGGGGGCCTAACATTCCCGCTGAATGGCGTTTCCGTTCACTGGTTCTACAATCTCTTCGAGAAGCAGGCAGTCGGGGATTTCGGCGCATCCTTCCGCCGCTCGTTCACGCTCGGGCTGATGGTGATGGTGGTCACCGTAGTCGTCTCGCTGTTGGCCGGCCTGGCGTTCCGCCGCCGCTTCCGGGGCGCGACCGTGCTTTTCTACGCAACGGTCGCGAGCCTGGTGGTTCCGTCGATCATCATTTCGCTCGGGATCGGCGTGGTCTTCCAGCAGGGCGGCCTTAAGCCTGCCTGGTACTCGTCCGCCTTCGGCGCGCACCTGACATGGACGCTGCCCTTTGGCGTGCTGATCATGTTTGCCGTCTTCAACCGGTTTTCGCCAGCCTACGAAGAAGCTGCGCGCGATCTTGGCGCGAATTCGTGGCAGACCTTTCGTCATGTCGTGTTGCCGATGATTGCCCCCAGCCTGATCGGTGTCGGCCTGTTCGGGTTCACGCTCTCTTACGACGAGTTCGCCCGCACGCTGATGACGTCAGGAAGTTACAACACGTTGCCGCTCGAAATCTACGGCATGACCACCAACGTCACCACGCCGGTGCTCTATGCGCTCGGCACGGTCACGACGTTGTTTTCCTTCACCATCATCCTCGTCGCGCTCGGCATCATGCTCATGCTGCGTCGGCGCCAGGCAAAGGTAAGCTAACCCCTAATGCGCATTCTTCTGGTCAATCCCAATACGACTGAAACCATGACCGACAAGGCCGCCTTTGCTGCCCGCGCGGTCGCGGCGTCCGGCACCGCCATCATTGCCGCCACCTCACGCATGGGGCCGGTATCGATCGAAGGACATTATGACGGAGCGCTCGCAATCCCGGGACTTCTCAGCGAACTCAAGGAGCGGGCTGGCGAATACGATGCCGCCATCATCGCCTGCTTCGACGACACGGGACTAGATGCGGCGCGCAGCTTTGCCGACGTGCCGGTGCTTGGGCTCTGCGAATCTGCGGTCGCCACCGCAGGCTTCCTGGCGCAGCGATTTACCGTCGTGACGACGCTGGAGCGTTCGCGCGTCCTGATCGACAACCTCGTGCGGCGCTACGGCATGGGAGGCCGCGCGAAGGTGCGCGCCTCCGATATTCCGGTTCTTCAGCTCGAAGATCCCGCCTCGGGTGCTATCGGCAAGCTCCGGGCCGAGATCGAGCGTGCTCTTGCTGAGGATGGCGCCGAAGCGATCGTGCTTGGTTGCGCCGGGATGACTGATCTGGCTCGCGAGCTGCAGGATATCTACGGGGTGCCCGTTGTCGACGGCGTAGCCGCGGCGGTGAAGCAGGCGGAAGCGCTGGTGTCACTTGGGCTGTCGACCAGCAAGCGCGGCTCCTACGCGTCGCCRCTGGCCAAGCTCTTTACAGGCGCGATGAGTGTTTTTGCGCCGATGCGGGCAGCAGGCTGACCTGTGACGGCGATACCTGTTCGACGATCCGTGACCGTTTCGAAATGCTGACGCCCCAATTGTAAGCTTCCGGGCAGCGCCACGATTCCGCTTTACTTTTCACCTCCGCTTGCATTTGTTCAAACAAAAGCATTGCAGGAGAGGAAGCACACGTGACCATGCCGGACGACGACCTTAAGCGGATTGCAGAACAGGAGAAGGTGCTGAGTTTCGACACCTTCGATCTCACGACAGCATGGCAGCTCGGCAGGCTCCTGCAGGAACTTGGAACCGAGCGCGGCCACGGGATCGCGATCGACATTACGCTGCATTCGATGCCCGTCTTCTATGCGGCACTGCCCGGTGTCACGCCCGACAACGTCCAGTGGGTGCGGCGCAAGCGTAATCTGGTGCTGCGCTACTTCAAGAGCAGCTACGCGATCGGTCTCGATCTTAAGGAGAAGGGCAAGACGGTTGCCGACAATGGTCTTTCGGATGCCGACTATGCGCCGCATGGCGGCAGCTTTCCGATCAATGTGAAGGGCACCGGCTGCATTGGCGCGGTCACCGTATCCGGCTTGCCGCAGCGAGACGACCACAATCTTGCGGTCGAGGCGCTGGCATTGATGCTGGCGAAAGACATCGACGCCCTTCGCCTGGCGTGATTGCTGTTTCACCTGGCGTGTCTTGGCACGCCAGGTTTACGCTGCGAGCGATCGGATGGGGAGGACGGCTTCAGCTGGACCCAATCGAGGTATGCGAAGCCCCCATCAACGGCAGCCGCTCAGTTCGAGCCGAAGACAACGTCTTCCAACCACGGGTTAGAGAACCTCCGTTCCGGATCCATCCTGTCGCGAAGACGGACAAACTCGGCAAGCTTTTCATATTTGGCGCCGATGTTGCGCTCCGTAAAGACCTTGCCCCAATGCGGCAGGGCTGCGAAGGGCGAGAGTGCCTGCTCGATATGCCCCACGGCCGCATTCACGGCCTCCTGATCCCGAACCCAGGTAAAGTGGAACGACAGCGTATCGCGGTGATACTGAGGACTGAGCCATAGCTCGTCCGCCGCGACAGTCCGGAGTTCGCCCGCTTGCACCAAGTGGGCAAATTTATCGCGGATCGACAGCAGCGCTTCGATCGCTGCCGCGCCGTGTTTGCGTGGAAGGTGGAACTCGGACTGTATCTCTTCGCCATTGCTGGGCGTGAAGCCCATCTTGAAGTGCGGGAGCCTGTCGGACCAGCGGCCATATTGCCCCAACTGATCCGTGGAGTTTTGCGCGTCCAATTCGCTTATGGGGTGCCTGTTGACCATCGCGCGTGTTGCGCCGTGGATGTCGGCCGGCCAGTCCTCGGCGGACGCAGTTCTCTTGACCCAAATCGATCCTGCTTGTTGACCCCATTGCGTGAACACGCTGACGCTGTAGCCCAAGGCCATGATCTCATCGAGGTTGGCCAAAAGCTTGTCCCAGGCCAATCCTTCGTAGACGCACTGTGCGACCTGAAACTCCGGCTGAACGTCAAGCGTCACGCGCGTTACGACGCCAAGCGCGCCCAAATGCACCACCATGCCCGCGAAATCGGCATCGCCGCGGGTCACCTTCACGAGGCGGCCGTCGCCTGAGACGATTTCCAATCCCGAGACCGCTGTCGCCAGATTGCCGTTCCGGTCGCCTGAGCCATGCGTTGCCGTGGCAATCGCGCCAGCAATGGAGATGTGGGGTAGGGAGGCTAGATTGTGTACGGCAAGACCATGGCCATGGAGGAAAAGCGCAAGCTCGCCATAGGTGCAATGACCGCCAACGGAAACCTGTCTCCCATCGCCTTCGATGACGGGGTCGATTGGCACATCGGCAAGCGCCAGGGCAACTTCGCCATCGGCAATCGCATTGAATGAGTGGCTTGACCCCACCGTCTTTATCTTTGGCGCTCGCATCACGACTTCGCGGACCGCTTCCACCGAAGACGGATAGAGGCAGTCTCGAAAGCCATAGTGAAAGCTTCCCGCCCAGTTAGCCTTTGGAACCCGCGTCATAACAAAACCTCGCGCTTCTCTATCGCACAGCCATTCCAACGACGTACTTTGCGACGCTGTGCCGGGTCTCAGCTCAAGTTACGGCGTCGACGCGACGCCACTTGATGATCGAGCGCCACTGAAGCGGCGCTCGCTCTATATCAGATCTTGCCGCCCGCCTCGGGAATGACCTTGGTTAGGCTTCCGGTTGCGGGGAAGAGGGGGATCAGGCAGGCCTGCAGGGCGTGGTAGATGTCGCCCTTGCCGGGGAACAGGCTGTGTGAGGGTACCAGATTTTCCGTCAGCTCCTCGTGCCAACCGCCATTCTTGTGGTCGATGAAGGCGCGTTCGATCACGTTCCAGATCCTGCGGTAATGTTCCTCGTGGTAGTCGCTTGGCAGGTGCTCATTGAGGAAGTGCGCGGCGGCAGCGCCCTCGCAGGCCGGCCACCACAGCTTGTTGCGCTTGGCCGGCTTGTCTTCCCAGTCGAGTGTATAGAAGAAGCCGCCCTTGTCGTCGTCCCAACCGAGGGCGATCGACTGCGAGAACAGGCTCTTCGCCGCATCTGGCATCCACTCCTGCTTCTTGCCGCCAAGCACCCAGAGCTGGAGAAGGAGGCGCGCCCACTCCAGCCAATGACCAGGAGTAGTGCCTGCCGGGCGGAACATTTCGTTCGGATGATAGTAATCCTTGTCGAGGCCCCAATCGGTGGTGAAGTGCTCGGCAACGCGCCAACCGACGGAGCCGGCGGCTCGACGAATGACGAGATCAGCAATGCTTTCAGCCTTGGCGAGATAGTCGCGGTCGCCGGTTGCCTCGAAGGCCGCCATCAGCGCTTCGGTCAAATGCATGTTGGAGTTCTGGCCACGGTAGTTGCCGCCGTCGAGAGCCTGCCAGTCGGCGGTGAACTCTTCGGCAATGGCGCCGTGCTTGGCTTCCCAGAACTTGGTATTCAGGACCTCGGCAATATCGGCAAGCATGCCGTCGGCAAGCGGATGGCCGACCGTCTTGGCGGAGGACGCTGCGAGCAGGACGAAGGCGTGGCCATAACCCTGCTTGTTTGAATCGACGGGGCCCTTGTCATCGAGCGACCAGAAGTAACCGCCGTTCTTGGTGTCACGGTGATGGTTCCAGATGTACTGCATGCCATGATCCACGACGTCGGAGGCACCGGGACGGCCGAGCAGCGTGCCGATCGCAAAGCAATGAACGGCGCGTGAGGCTATGTGGATCGGACGGACCTGACCGGCGGCATTGAGCGGTTTGCCGGCATCGTCGAGATCGAAGAAGCCGCCTTTCGGGTTGACGGAGTTGTGCTGGAAGAAATCGAAAAGGCCGTTTGCCTGTGCGAGAAGCCAATTGCGGTGGTAGGCGCGGGTGGTCCAGTTTCCAAGCGCGGCGTCGCCGATTGCTAGTACCATGATACTCCTCCAATTTCGTGCACAAAGCCTTCGTAACCGCCTATATAGGGGTCGCCCGAGTCTGTCATCTGCCCAGCGCCGCAAAGGCGCCACATGATGGGCATATATTGACATAAAGATATCTTTATGTGATTTGACCAATTGGCCTGTAACGACGTCAAGGAGTCCGCCCGTGTTTGATACTCTGTTTAGTCCCGAAGGGACAAAGCGCGACGGTAGCGAAGTGTTTGCGGCGCTCAAGAAAGCTGCCAGTGAACGTATCCTCGTTCTTGACGGCGCCATGGGCACGCAGATCCAGGGGCTTGGCTTCGACGAAGACCATTTTCGTGGTGATCGCTTCATCGGTTGTGCCTGCCATCAGAAGGGCAACAACGACCTGCTGATCCTGACGCAGCCGGATGCGATCGAAGAGATCCATTACAAATACGCAAAGGCCGGCGCCGATATTCTGGAGACCAACACCTTTTCGTCGACCCGCATCGCACAGGCCGACTATGCGATGGAAGGCGAAGTCTATGCGCTTAACAAGGAGGGCGCCGAGATCGTGCGCCGCGCCGCGATCCGTGCTGAGCGCGAGGACGGCCGTCGTCGTTTCGTCGCCGGTGCCATCGGCCCGACGAACCGCACCGCGTCGATTTCGCCCGACGTCAACAATCCGGGCTTCCGCGCCGTCAGCTTCGACGACCTGCGCATCGCTTATGGCGAGCAGATCGACGGCCTGATCGATGGTGGCGCCGATATCATCCTCATCGAGACGATCTTCGACACCTTGAATGCGAAGGCCGCGATCTTTGCCTGCGAGGAGCGCTTCGAGGCGAAGGGCATCCGCCTGCCGGTCATGATCTCCGGCACGATCACCGATCTTTCCGGCCGTACCCTGTCCGGCCAGACGCCGTCGGCGTTCTGGAACTCGGTGCGGCACGCCAACCCGTTTACGATCGGCCTGAATTGCGCACTCGGCGCCAACGCCATGCGTCCGCACTTGCAGGAGCTGTCGGGCGTTGCCGATACCTTCATCTGCGCCTATCCGAATGCTGGCCTGCCGAACGAGTTCGGCCAGTATGACGAGACGCCGGAACTGATGGCGGCGCAGATCGACGAGTTTGCACGCGAAGGCCTCGTCAACATCGTTGGCGGCTGCTGCGGCTCGACGCCTGAACATATCAAGGCGATCGCTGAGGTGGTGGCGAAGTACAAGCCACGCCCGATTCCCGAGCATCGCCCCTTCATGTCGCTGTCGGGTCTCGAACCGTTCGAGCTGACCAAGGACATTCCCTTCGTCAACGTCGGTGAGCGCACCAACGTCACGGGCTCCGCCAAGTTCCGCAAGCTGATCACCAATGCCGACTACACGGCAGCGCTCGATGTGGCACGCGACCAAGTTGAAAACGGCGCGCAGATCATCGACATCAACATGGACGAGGGCTTGATCGATTCCGAAAAGGCGATGATCGAGTTTCTGAACCTGATCGCCGCCGAACCGGATATCGCTCGCGTGCCTGTGATGATCGACTCCTCGAAGTTCTCGATCATCGAGTCCGGCCTGAAGCGTGTCCAGGGTAAGCCGATCGTCAACTCGATCTCGCTCAAGGAAGGCGAAGAGAACTTCCTGGCGCAGGCGAAGCTGCTGCACGCTTATGGCGCGGCCGTCGTGGTCATGGCCTTCGATGAGACGGGGCAGGCAGACAGCTACGAGCGCAAGGTCGAGATCTGCACGCGCGCCTACAAGATCCTGACTGAAAAGGCGGGCTTCCCGCCTGAGGACATCATCTTCGATCCGAACGTCTTTGCTGTCGCGACCGGCATCGAGGAGCACAACAACTATGGCGTCGACTTCATCGAGGCGACGCGGACGATCCGTAAGACGATGCCGCTGGTGCATATTTCGGGCGGCGTCTCGAACCTGTCCTTCTCGTTCCGCGGCAACGAGCCGGTGCGCGAGGCGATGCACGCCGTGTTCCTTTACCACGCCATCCAGGCGGGGATGGACATGGGCATCGTCAATGCCGGTCAGCTGGCGGTCTATGACAATATCGACCCGGAGCTGCGCGAAGCCTGCGAAGACGTCGTGCTGAACCGCCGCGCCGACGCGACCGAGCGGCTGCTTGAAGTGGCAGAGCGTTATCGTGGTGCCGGCACCCGGGAAGCGAAGGTGCAGGATCTCACCTGGCGCGAATGGCCGGTCGCAAAGCGGCTGGAGCATGCGCTGGTCAACGGTATCACCGAATATATCGAAGCCGACACCGAGGAAGCCCGTCAGCAAGCGGAGCGGCCGTTGCATGTCATCGAAGGCCCGCTGATGGCCGGCATGAACGTGGTCGGCGATCTCTTCGGCTCCGGCAAGATGTTCCTGCCGCAGGTCGTCAAGTCGGCGCGCGTGATGAAACAGGCGGTCGCGGTACTCCTTCCCTACATGGAAGAGGAGAAGCGACTGAACGGCGGCGACGAGCGCAAGGCTGCCGGCAAGATCCTGATGGCGACCGTGAAGGGCGACGTCCACGATATCGGCAAGAACATCGTCGGTGTCGTTCTCGCCTGCAACAATTACGAGATCATCGATCTCGGTGTCATGGTGCCAGCAACGAAGATCCTCGAGACTGCCGTCGCCGAGCAGGTGGATGTCATCGGCCTCTCCGGCCTGATTACCCCGTCGCTCGACGAAATGGTGCATGTCGCCGCTGAAATGGAACGTCAGGGACTGGACCTGCCGCTCTTGATCGGTGGCGCGACGACCAGCCGTGTCCACACGGCAGTCAAGATCCACCCGGGCTACAACAAGGGCCAGACCGTCTATGTGACGGATGCCAGCCGCGCGGTCGGCGTCGTTTCCTCGCTGTTGTCACCTGAAGGTCGCGACGGTTATGTGGCCGACATCCGCGCCGAATATGCGAAGGTCGCTGCAGCGCACGCCCGCAGCGAGGCGGAGAAGGTGCGCCTGCCGCTGGCACGTGCCCGTGAAAATGCCGCTGCGGTCGACTGGGCGGCCTACAAGCCGACAAAGCCGAGCTTCCTCGGCACCAAGGTATTCGACGGCTACGATCTTGCCGAGATCGCCAAGTACATCGACTGGACGCCGTTCTTCCAGACCTGGGAGCTGCGTGGGCGGTTCCCGGCAATTCTCGAAGACGAAAAGCAGGGCGAGGCGGCTCGCGCGCTGTGGGCCGACGCGCAGGCCATGCTGAAGAAGATCATCGACGAGAAGTGGTTCAACCCGCGCGCCGTCATCGGCTTCTGGCCGGCGAACGCGGTCGGCGACGATATCCGGCTGTTCAAGGACGATAGCCGCAAGGAGGAGCTTGCCACCTTCTTTACGCTGCGCCAGCAGCTTTCGAAGCGCGATGGCCGGCCGAACGTCGCATTGTCGGACTTCGTGGCGCCAGCCGACAGCGGCATTCACGACTATGTCGGCGGCTTCGTCGTTTCAGCCGGTATCGAAGAGATCGCTATCGCGGAACGCTTCGAACGTGCGAACGACGACTATTCGTCGATCCTCCTGAAGGCGCTGGCCGATCGCTTCGCGGAGGCCTTTGCGGAATGCATGCACGAGCAGGTTCGTCGCGAATATTGGGGTTATGCCAAGGATGAGCATCTCTCCAACGAGCAGCTGATCAGCGAGGAATATGCCGGTATCCGTCCGGCGCCGGGCTATCCGGCGCAGCCCGATCACACCGAGAAGAAGACGCTGTTTGCTCTGCTCGATGCCGAAAAGGCTGCCGGCGTGCAGCTCACCGAGAGTTATGCGATGTGGCCGGGTTCGTCGGTCTCCGGCATCTACATCGGCCATCCCGAATCCTACTACTTCGGCGTCGCCAAGGTGGAGCGGGACCAGGTCGAGGACTACGCAGCCCGGAAGGGCATGGACGTAGCCGAGGTCGAACGTTGGCTTGGACCGGTCCTCAACTACGTACCGCGCAAGCGTGACGAGGAAATCGAGGACGCTGCCTGATCGGCGGCGTCTTCAGTATTTGATTCAAGGACCAGAGGGATTGATTTAGCTCTTGGTCGCAACGCACTGAATCTGAATCGAAAATCGCCTCAGGCGCTGGGTGTCAACTCGACAAGCAACGCCGTGGTGTCGTCGCTCTGCTTGTAGCGTGGATAGCGGAGCCCTTCGGGATCAATCTCGCGTTCGAAGCGCCGAAGTTCGTCGAGCATCGGCCGCAGACCCTTGGCGAGTGCAGTGCGCACCAAGCTTGTAGAATCATAGGTCGCGTAAAGGACCGCGAGGTCTGAAAAACCGTCGCTGCAGACGATGGCGTGCGCTTTGCCCCTGATATCCAGCCGCTCTGAAACCAGATGATCGGCCGCCTCCGGCACGAGGCCGAGGGTCCAGACGCCGCTTGCCGGCGTGTTCTGGCGCTCTCGGTGCTGGCGCAATAGGGCGAGCGTTTCGGAATTGCCGAGCGCGCCACCTTCCTTGGTAATGCCGCCCGTGCGTGCAATGTGCTTTCGCGCCTGGTTCTGTTCATACTCATAGGCACCGGGAATAGCCATGTGCATCGCTGCCGAGCCGTCTTCCTGCAACAGAAAGAGGCAGGAGTCGCCAAGGCCGACGAAGTGGAAACCGTCGCGCGTGTGGTGCAACATGGCAAAGGCGGTCAGCGGCCACGCGTAGCGCGGGACGCTCTCGTTGTGGGCTAAGAACTCCGTGCGGGCTGCCAGAGACAGGCTGCGAGCAATCTCCGAGACGCTGCTGTCACGGGTAATCCGATCCTGAAAGCCACGGGCGAAGTGCTGGGCGATCCAGGCGGCGTCGCTACCTCCCTCATCCATATATTGGCGATCGCCGAGGCCCGTCGCACCGTCGATTACGAAGGCGCAGGCGTCGTTATGGCCGAAGCTGTCGTCGTTCGGCTTTGCGGGATTGCCGGGATCGGAGATGGTGTCGAGGATAGTGATGCGACTTGTCATGGGTGCCATCAATAGACGGGCATTGCCGTCCATTCAATGCGACAAGGAATCACGACGGACCGATCGTCAGTTCGGCGACAAAATCATAGGCATCCCCGCGGTAGAGCGAGCGGGTGAATTCGACCGCGCGTCCCGAACCAAGGTATGAAATACGCTCGATCGACAGCCCTGCGGCGCCGACGGGAACGCCGAGAAGATGGGCATCGACCTCTTTCATGTTGGTCGCCGAAATTCTCTGCACCGCGCGGACGGGCCGGACCTGGCGACGCTCGAGCTCCTCATAGAGCGACGTTGTCACCACGAAAGGATCGGGCAGGAACTCGCCGGAAACACTGGCATTTTCGATGGCCAGCGGCTGGTCGTCGGCGATGCGCAATCGGCTGAGGCGTGAGACCCTGACATCGGTCGCGAGACCGAGAATCATCATTTCGTCGGGAGAGGGCGTGTGGATACCCTTGTGCAGCCATTCGGAGCGGGAGGTCATGCCGCGACGGGCCATATCCTCCGTAAAGGAGGTGAGCTGCGAGAGGCGCTGTTCGACCTTCGATACCGGCTTTGTCACGAAGGTGCCGGAACCGTGGCGGCGGATGAGCAACCCGTCCGCGACAAGCTCATCGATCGCTTTGCGCACGGTCACCCGGCTGACGGTCGCCAGTTCCGCGATGTCGCGCTCAGGCGGCAGGGCATCGCCATGACTGAGCGTGCCAGTGCGAATGGCATCTTCCAGCGTGCGGCGCAGCTTTACATAAAGCGGGCCTGTGCCGCCGGCTTGAAGACGTTCGGGGGAAAGGAGGCTTGCAAAATCGTCGGTCATGCCGCGCCTCTTCCTTCCTCGTGGAGAAACTTCACTGCGAGATCAATGGCGCCCTGCAGGACGTCGCCCTTCGGCTCACGCAGCAGGACAGCGTGACGTTCAGCAAGCCATGGACGATAGGCCTTTGCCAGTCCGCCCAACAGGCAGATCACCTCGCATTCCGGCCAGAGCAACGCATCCAGGCTCTCGCCGATCGAGGCTGCTGCGTTCTGCACGATCGCCGTCGCGACCGAGTCGCCCTTGGCAGCGGCCTCGAACACAACGGGCGCGTAGCGGGCGAAGTCATTCGGGCGGGAGACGTGGGCGAACTCGACGACGCGCTCAGGATCGTCGCCATATTCAGCCATGACGGTCTGGGTGACCGGGGAGGAGGGGCGCACCCCGTCATGGGCCAGCAAAGACTGCTCCAGCAGGTCCCGGCCGAGGCGAGCGCCACTGGCCTGGTCGCCGACGACGAATCCCCAGCCGCCAATGCCGTAGAGCTTTCCGTTGCGGCGCGCATTGTAGACCGAGCCCGTTCCGAACGCTCCAATCACACCGTCGGAATCGCCGAGCGCTCCTTGGAGTGCCGTCGTCGCATCTGTTACGACACGGCGCCGGGCAAAAGGCAGGGCACGCTCGATGCGTTCGGCATAGTCGCCCACATTCGCGCCGGCGACGCCGACGACGGCAGAGACGCTGGAAACGGTTTCAGAGGAAAGGCCGGCGTCATTCAACGCGTTTTCGGCTGACGCTACGATATTGAGCAGCGAGTTTTCGAGGTCGGACAGGATGTTCGACGGGCCGGCCGTGCCACGGCCCAGAATGCGCCCTGTCGCATCCGTGACTGCGGCGCGGCAGCTGGAGCCTCCGCCGTCAATGCCGATCGCAAGTTCTGTCATTGAACCACCAAATCCGCCCATTCCCCTTGTTTTCACTACAATACCAAAAAAATACCATTTACCAAGTCAAAAGCGTGGCGAAAAATCATCTTTTTATCTATCTGATTTTTATGAATAAAATTTTTTTGACGACTTTTCTGTCGTTCGAGTGTTAAAATCGGCTGGACAATTGGTATTTTTTTGGCCTTAATTCAACTCAAGGGAACAGCGCATCGAGCAGCGATAAACGGCAGGATAGAGATAAGCCGGGTCACTCGATGAAATGCAGATCCGGCCGTAGCGACACCGTCGCTCTCGATCCGTTCATTTGCCGTCAGCTTTCCCTTTCATGGCTGCGCCGGATCGGTTTCTTGTTCGGGTGCGCCGTCTGGTCGACAGGTGTTATCTGTCGCGCCGATTTTGAGCTTTCGGGCCGGCAGCTGCTGACGGCCCTCGAGTGGCGTTGCGTGTCACCTCATGCACGCGAACGCTGGTTTCAGGTCAGGAACAGCGCCTCACCGGCGCATAAAACAGGAGAGGGAAATGAAGAACACCGCACTTAGAGGCTTCCTGCTGGCGTCCAGCCTGCTGACATCAGTGGGCTTTGCTCATGCCGCCGACGTTACGCTGACGGTCGAGAGCTGGCGTAACGACGACCTGCAGATCTGGCAGGAAAAGATTATCCCGGCGTTCGAAGCCAAGAACCCCGGCATCAAGATCGTCTTCTCGCCGACCGCGCCGACCGAGTACAACGCTTCGCTGAACGCCAAGCTCGATGCCGGCTCCGCCGGTGATATCATCACCTGCCGGCCGTTCGACCCTTCGCTCGGAATCTTTGATAAGAAGCAGCTCGCCGATCTGACGAGCCTGCCGGGCATGGAGAACTTCTCGCCCGTCGCCAAGGCCGCCTGGACAACCGATGACGGCAAGTCCACCTTCTGTGTGCCGATGGCCTCGGTCATCCATGGCTTCATTTACAACAAGGATGCCTTCGACAAGCTCGGCATCTCCGTTCCGAAGACCGAAGAGGAATTCTTCGCCGCCCTCGACAAGATCAAGGCGGACGGCACCTACATTCCGCTCGCCATGGGCACGAAGGATCTCTGGGAAGCCGCAACCATGGGCTACCAGAACGTCGGTCCGAACTACTGGAAGGGCGAAGACGGTCGTCTGGCGCTGATCTCAGGCAAGCAGAAGCTGACCGATCCGGAATGGGTCCAGCCTTTCGAACAAATCGCCAAGTGGAAGCCCTATCTCGGTGACGGTTTCGAAGCCCAGACCTATTCGGACAGCCAGAACCTCTTTACGCTCGGCCGCGCCGCCATCTACCCGGCCGGTTCCTGGGAAATCTCGCTGTTCAACAGCCAGGCCCAGTTCAAGATGGGCGCTTTCCCGCCGCCGGTTCCGAAAGCTGGCGACCAGGGCTACATCTCCGACCATCCGGATATCGCTGTCGGCCTGAACGCCAAGAGCACCCATGCCGAGGAAGCCAAGAAGTTCCTCACCTGGGTCGCCTCGCCGGAATTCGCCGAAATCTACGCCAACTCGTTGCCGGGCTTCTTCAGCCTGAACTCGACGCCGGTGAAGATGGCTGATCCGCTGGCCCAGGAATTCGTTTCCTGGCGCGGCCCGTTCAAGTCGACGATCCGCTCGACGTACCAGATTCTGTCGCGTGGTACGCCGAACCTCGAAAACGAAACCTGGGTTGCTTCGGCGAACGTCGTCAACGGCACCGTGACGCCAGCCGATGCCGCCAAGAAGCTGCAGGACGGCCTCGACAGCTGGTTCAAGCCTGCCAAGTGATTGAGATGTGAGGGGCGGCGTTAGCCGTCCCTCATTCCGGCTCAAAGCCAATTTCGTATCCGCTCTTTTTCTCCCCGCCGCCTTCGAAAGCCGAAGGGCGGGGAGATGACTAGAGGGAAAGGGCGTTCTGCCCGTTGTGTCAGACGCGCTGCGCCATAGGTGCAGCTAAGAAGAACAGGCAAAAGCCATGAGCGTAGCCGAATCCGCTGTCGATGTTGTTCCCATTAAGCGCCCTGTGCGCTGGCACGTCGGCGTCTTTCTCTTCCCGGCATTTGTCGTTTATTCGGCGATCATGATCCTGCCGCTGATCGAAACGCTGAGGCTTTCGTTCTACAACACTGTCGACGGTGCGCCTGTCTTCGTCGGGCTCGCGAACTACAAGGTGTTGTTTGGCGATGCGCGCTGGGCACACGACTTCTGGAACGCGCTGGTCAACAACTTCATATTCTTCGTCATTCACATGTGCGTGCAGAACCCGATCGGCATCGCGCTGGCGGCGCTGCTGTCGACGCCACGGCTGCGGTTCGTCGCGTTCTACCGCACCGCAATCTTCCTGCCGACGCTGCTTTCCTTCGTGATCGTCGGCTTCATCTGGAAGCTCATCCTTTCGCCGATCTGGGGCGTTGCCCCGTGGCTGATGAGCCTTGTCGGCATGAAGAGCCTGTTCGCGCCGTGGCTAGGGCAGTCCGGGTCGGCGCTGATTGCCGTGTCGCTGATCTCGAATTGGCAGTACATCGGCATTCCGATGATGCTGATTTACGCTGCGCTGCTCAGTATCCCGGAAGAGGTGATCGAAGCTGCCGAATGCGACGGCATCACCGGCTGGGCTCAGTTCTGGAAGATCAAGCTACCGCTCATCCTGCCCGCCATAGGCATCATCTCGATCCTGACTTTTGTCGGCAACTTCAACGCCTTCGACCTGATCTACACCGTGCAGGGCGCACTCGCCGGGCCTGATATGTCGACCGACATCCTGGGTACGCTCCTCTACCGCACCTTCTTCGGTTTCCAGCTTCAGCTTGGCGACCGCTCGATGGGCGCCACGATCGCGACGGTGATGTTCCTGATCATCCTCGCCGGCGTGTCGTTCTACCTTTTTGCCATCCAGCGGCGCATGCGCCGGTACCAGTTCTGAGGAGTGTGCCATGTCCAACAGAGCACGCACATCCCCCATCCGCACCAGCTTCGTCCACCTGGCGCTCATCGGCTATACGCTGGTTGCCATCTTTCCGGTGTTCCTGACGATCATCAACTCGTTCAAAGACCGTAACGCGATCTTCCGCTCGCCGCTGCAGGTGCCGACGCCCTCGACCTTCAGTCTTGTCGGGTATCGAACAGTGCTGGGGCAGGGTGATTTCGCCACTTACTTCCAGAACAGCTTCATCGTCACCATCGTTTCGATCGCGCTGGTGCTGCTCTTCGGCGCGATGGCCGCCTTCGCGCTCTCCGAATACCGTTTCCGTGGCAACACGTTGACCGGCCTCTATATGGCGATCGGCATCATGATCCCGATCCGCCTTGGTACGGTCGCAATCCTGCAGGGCATGGTGGCCGCCGGTCTCGTGAACACGCTGACGGCGCTGATCCTCGTCTACACTGCGCAGGGCATTCCGCTGGCGATCTTCATCCTGTCGGAATTCATGCGGACCGTCTCCGACGACCTCAAGAATGCCGGCCGCATCGATGGGCTGTCGGAATATGCGATCTTCTTCCGGCTCGTCATCCCGTTGGTGCGCCCGGCAATGGCTACGGTTGCAGTCTTCACGATGATCCCGATCTGGAACGATCTCTGGTTCCCGCTGATCCTGGCGCCCGCTGAGGCGACGAAGACCGTCACCCTCGGGTCGCAGATTTTCATTGGGCAATTCGTGACCAATTGGAACGCCGTGCTTGCCGCGCTTTCGCTGGCGATCCTGCCGATCCTCGTTCTCTACGTCATCTTCTCGCGGCAGCTCATCCGCGGCATCACTTCGGGAGCGGTCAAGTGAGTTCGACGACCAAGCCAATCCGCGTTCTCGTCGCCGGCCTCGGCAACATGGGACGCAGCCATGCGCTGGCCTATCACAACAATCCCGGTTTCGAGATTGTCGGGCTGGTCAATCGCTCGACGCCTGATCTGCCGGAGGAACTACGGGGCTACAAGATCTATTCGGATTTCAAGGCCGCTCTTGCCGAGCTGAAACCGGATCTCTGTGCGGTCTGCACCTATTCGGACACGCATGCGGACTATGCGGTCGCTGCCTTCGAGGCTGGTTGCGACGTTTTCGTCGAGAAGCCGCTCGCAACAACCGTTGCGGATGCGGAGCGCGTCGTGGTGGCGGCGAAGAAGGCCGGCCGGAAATTGGTGATCGGCTATATCCTTCGCCACCATCCATCCTGGATGCGGCTGATCGAAGAGGCGCGCAAGCTCGGTGGGCCGTATGTGTTCCGCATGAATCTCAATCAGCAGTCCAGCGGTCCGACCTGGGAAACACATAAGTCGTTGATGCAGACGACCTCTCCGATCGTCGATTGCGGTGTGCATTATGTCGACGTCATGTGCCAGATCACGGACGCTAAACCGGTGGAAGTGCGCGGCATGGGTCTGCGTCTATCGGACGAAATCGCGCCCGATATGTATAATTACGGCCAGCTCCAGGTGCTTTTCGAGGATGGTTCAGTCGGCTGGTACGAGGCCGGCTGGGGCCCGATGATCTCCGAGACGGCGTTTTTCGTGAAGGACATCATGTCGCCGAAGGGATCGGTCTCGATCGTGATGGATCCGAACGCCAAGTCCGACGATATCGACGCTCACACCAAGACTTCAGTCATTCGCCTGCACACGGCGGAGACAGGAACCGACGGCAAGTTCATACGGCCGGACCAGGACATGACGATGGCGGGAGAACCAGGCCATCAGGAACTCTGCGACCGCGAGCAGGCCTTCATGCTGAAGGCCATTCGCGAGGATATCGACCTTAACCGCCACATGGCAGACGCCGTCGCTTCGCTGCGCATCTGCCTCGCCGCCGACGAAAGCGTGCGTACCGGCCAAGCCGTCAAGCTCCAAGAGCCGGTCAAACTGTAAGGATTACGACTAGTGGGATCGCTTCAACTCAAATCCATCCGCAAGACCTACGGCACGCATGAGGTGCTGAAGGGCATCGACCTAGAGGTCAAGGACGGCGAGTTCGTCATTTTTGTCGGACCTTCGGGCTGCGGCAAGTCAACCCTCCTGCGCAGCATTGCGGGATTGGAGGATGTCACCTCGGGCGCCGTTTTCATCAATGGCAAGGAAGAGACGCTGACGCCTCCCGCCAAGCGTGGCATCGCGATGGTGTTCCAATCCTATGCGCTCTACCCGCACCTGACGGTCAAGGACAACATGGGCCTCGGCTTGAAGCAGGCCGGCACGCCGAAAAATGAGATCGACAAGCGGGTGACCAAGGCGTCCTCGATGCTGTCGCTTGAGCCTTATCTGGCGCGGCGCCCGGCGGAGCTTTCCGGTGGTCAGCGCCAGCGCGTCGCTATTGGCCGCGCGATCGTGCGCGAGCCGGCGCTCTTCCTCTTCGATGAGCCGTTGTCGAACCTCGACGCAGCCTTGCGCGTTCAGACGCGTCTTGAGATCGCGCGCCTGCACCGCAGCCTCAAGGCGACGATGATCTACGTCACCCACGACCAGGTCGAGGCGATGACGCTTGCCGACAAGATCGTGGTGTTGAATGCCGGTGCGATCGAGCAGGTCGGCTCGCCAATGGAGCTCTACAACCGCCCTGCAAACACCTTCGTTGCGGGCTTCATCGGTTCGCCGATGATGAACTTCATTCCGGGTGACAAGGTTAGCGATGCCGCGGCAAAGACTGTTGGCGTGCGCCCAGAGCACTTGACCCTTTCGCGCGAGCAGGGCACGTGGCGGGCGAAGGTCGTCCACGTCGAACATCTCGGCGCGGACACGATCATCTATCTCGAATCCGAGCAGTGCGGCCTGATCACCGCGCGCCTTTTCGGTGAGCATCAGTACGAGCCCGACGAGATCGTCTATGCGACGCCGGACATGGCCCACATGCATCGGTTCGATGCCAATGACAAGGCGATCCGCTAGAGCCCAACGTCAAACTGAAAGCCCCGCCAGAGCGGGCCCGCCAGAGCGGGGCTTTCCATTTCTATCGATCAGACAAGAACAGGGCGCATGAAGCTGCGCTCGTAGCTGATGATGCTGCGATTTCGTTTGTCGAGATCGAACGCGGCCTGGCATTCGGGTTCGCTTGCCATGCGCGTGCGATAGTCTTCGTAGGCCGCGAGGCTCGGAAACGAAAACAGCGCAATGGCAATGTTGTTCGCGCCCTCGGACGGCAGGAAATAGCCGTGATGCGTGCCTCCCATTCGATTGACGATCGGAATCCAGAGGCGCGCATACTCCTCGAATTCGGCCACCTTGTGTGGGTCGATCGTGTAACGCAGATAGCAGGTAATCATTGAAGCGTTTCTTTGAAGCAAAGCCGGACGGCGGCCACACGCCTCCGACAGCTAGGCGGCGAGGCGCTCGGCGAGTTCCTCGATGCCGACGTCTGCCTCGACGCTGTCTCCCTTGGCGATCAGATAGAGCCCTAGCACGAAGGCGAGGGCGGCGATGAAGAGCAGGTAGTAGGCATGAGCCATCGGATTGATTGGCAGCAGCGATGCGACTGCAAGAGGCGTCAGGCCGCCGAAAATCGCGTAGGAGACGTTGTAGGAGAAGGAGAGGCCGCTAAAGCGAACGCGGGCCGGGAAGGCGCGGACCATTACGTAGGGCACAGCTCCAACCATACCGACCGATAGCCCCATGATCGCATAGAGCACGAAAAGAACGGTCAGCGAAACGGCGGCATAACTGTAGAACGCGAAGGTCGCAGCACCAAAGAAGATACTTGAGACAACGAAGAAGCGGCCTGAGCCAACGCGATCGACGATCGCGCCGGCGGCGGCAGTTCCGAAGATCAGGAACAGCGTGCCGAAACTGGTGGCGGCAAGCGACTGCTGCGCGGTGTAGCCATAGAGCTTCTGCAGGAAGGTTGCCGTCATCAGTGTTGTCACGACGATGCCGGCCGACAGGATCCAAGTCAGCAGCATGGAGATGATGACGCCACGCGGGTAGTCGCGCAGCACGGCCTTCAGCGGCAGTTCCGGCGCAAGCGAGCGGGCCTGTTTCATTTCTGCGAAGACGGGCGTCTCCTGCAGCCAGCGGCGGAGGTAGACGGCAACGAGGCCGAAGATGCCGCCGAGGAAGAACGGGATGCGCCATGCATAGGCGACGACATCATCTTGCGTGAAGACGGAGTTGATGATCGTCGCGATGAAGGATCCGAGCAGGATGCCGAGGGTCAGGCCGGAGCAGAGGAAGCCGCAGGCAAAGCCGACGCGGCGGAAGGGGACGTGTTCGGCCACGAAGGTCCAGGCGCCGGGAACTTCACCGCCGATCGCCGCGCCTTGCAGGATGCGCATGAGCACGAGGAGGATTGGAGCGGCAACGCCGATGGTAGCATAGGTCGGCATCGCCGCCATGCCGAGCGTTGAGAGCGCCATCAGCAGGATCGAGAAAGCAAAAACGCGCTTGCGGCCAAAGAGGTCGCCGAAATGGGCGAGGACGATGCCACCGAGCGGGCGAACCAGATAGCCGGCGGCAAAGATCCCGAAGGTCTGGATGGTCACCAGCCACTCCGGCATATCGGGCGGAAAGAACAGCTTGCCGATCACCGCCGCGAAGAAGACGAAGATGATGAAGTCGTAGAACTCAAGCGCACCGCCGAGGGCCGAGAGGCCAAGGGTGCGGAAATCCTGCGCGGTGAGGCGGCGGGGCGGTACGGCTGTTGTGGTAGGGGACATGATGCTGACTTTGCTGAATAAAAATGCTTCAGCCGTCGTTACGCATCGAGGTCGCACTTTCAAGCAATTTCCGGCGCCGCAGAGTGGGGCGCCGGAAATGCGGAGGCAAGTGTGGCAAAGCCGCAAACGTGAGCGCAGCGCTGCCGCGATCAATCGCGGATGACGAGGAGGTCGGCTGCCATGAAGCGAAGCGTGACGGTCTCGCCAGCAGCCGGTGGGGTCACGCCCGGGCTGTTGAACATGTCGAAGGAAATGACATTGCCGCCGACATTCATGCGCGTGCGGATGACCGAACCGAGGAAGTGGGCGGATACGACCTGACCGGTCAGCTTCGTGTCGCATGGCGCGCTCTCGGCCAGCGATCCTGCCTCCGGACGCAGCGCCAGCGAGACTGTATCGCCAGCCTTGAAGGCGGCGACGGACTGCTTCAACGTCACGCCCTGGTCACCGATCTGGATGCGGTTGGCCGAGGGGTCGACAACCTTCGCTTCGATCATGTTGAGCGTGCCGACGAAGGAGGCGACGAAGCGCGTAGCCGGTGTGTTGTAGATTTCGAACGGCGTGCCGATCTGGTCGGCGCGGCCGGCGTTCATGACGACGATGCGGTCGGAGATCGAGAGAGCTTCTTCCTGGTCGTGCGTCACGAAGACGGTGGTGATGCCGAGCTTCTGCTGGATGGCGCGGATTTCCTCGCGCAGCGACACGCGGATCTTGGCGTCGAGGGCAGACAGCGGCTCGTCGAGCAGCAGGACCTGGGGGCGGACCGCCAGCGCACGGGCAAGCGCCACGCGCTGCTGCTGGCCGCCGGAGAGCTGATAGGGATAGCGATCCGCGAGGTGGTCGAGCTTGATCAGCCCAAGCATATCCTTGACGCGAGCGTCAATCTCGGTGGCCTGCGTGCCGGCGACCTTGAGGCCGAAGGCGACATTGTCGTGTACGGTCATGTTGGGAAACAGCGCGTAGGCCTGGAAGACCATGCCGATGTTGCGCTTGTTCGGCTTGAGATTGTTTTGCTCCTTGCCGCCGATGGCGATGCGACCGGCCGAGGGTGTTTCGAAGCCCGCGATCATGCGCAGGACAGTCGTCTTTCCGCAGCCCGACGGGCCAAGGAAAGAGATGAATTCACCCTTCTCGATCTGCATGTTGAAGTCATGCACGACCTGCGTGTTGCCGAAGGATTTCTTGAGGTTTGCGAGTTCGAGAAAGGCCATGAAAACCAGATACCTTACGACTTAGCCGGAGCGGCTTTGTGGAAGCGGGAGACGAGTTGCAGCAGGCCCATGCTGAGCCAGGTAATCGAGAAGGCGATGACCGCCAGGGCCGACGGCTCATAGGCGCGGTTGGCGCCAACCAGCTGCAGGTAAGGCCCGAAGGCCGGACGATTGAGGAGCGCGGCCATGGTGAATTCGCCCATGACGATCGCGAGCGTGATGAAGGCGCCCGAGAGTACGCCGCTCATGACGTTCGGAAAAATGCACTTGAACAGGATCGTCGCCCAGCCGGCGCCAAGGCTTTCCGCAGCTTCCGTCAAGGTGCGGACATCGATGGCACGCATGGCGGTGTCGACGGCGCGATACATGTAGGGCAGGGACAGCGTTATGTATGAAAGGACGAGCAGGATGTTCGTACCCGTGGTCGATCCCGTCAGCGGCAGGATCGAGGACGAGTTGTACATTCTGAGATAACCGAAGACGATCACGATTGCCGGGATGACGAGCGGCAGCAGCGTGATGAACTCGACGATCGGACGGATCTGCGGCAGGCGCAGGCGCACCCAATACGCCGTAGGCACCACGAGCAGCATGCCAAAGACGATCGTCAGAAGCGCCATCAGCATCGAATAACCGAAGGTTTCGCGGAACTGCGCCTCGGAAAAAACCGAAGCGTAGGCGTCAAAACTGTAGGCGCCGCGGCGCATGCGCAGCGAGAATTCAACGGTGGCGATGAGCGGCAGGACGAAGTAGATCGCGCCGAATCCGATCGATATCCAGGCTCCAAGGCGTGAAGTCTTCATTTTTGCCACCGTTCAGCGCGCATGCGCAGCATGATGTATAGGAGGTTGGACAGGCCGGTGATGACGATCATGCCGAGTGCCAGCGCATAGCCGAGGTTGGCGTTATGAAGCACGTCGCCGCGGATCTGTGCGTAGAGCAGGATCGGGACGATATTCAGCGAACTTCCCGTCAGCGCATAGGCTGTGGCGATCGCGCCGAAAGCGTTGGCAAAGAGCAGGAGTGTCGTGCCCATCAGGCTCGGCCAGAGAATTGGGAACGCGACCATGCGCCAGTATTGGCCGTTGGTGGCGCCGAGAATGAGCGCGGCTTCCTTCCACTCCTTTTTCATGCCGTCGAGCGCTGGCGTCAGGATCAGTACCATCAGTGGGATCTGGAAGTACATGTAGGTGAGCGTGAGCCCGAAGAAGCTCAAGAGGTTGAAACCGGTGGAATAGAGATTGAAGCCCAGCCAGTCGCGCATCAAGACGGTCACGAGACCCGTGCGTCCGAGCGTGGCGAGAAAAGCGAAGGCGAGCGGTACGCCCGCGAAATTCGAGGCAACGCCGGAAAAGGTCAGGAGGCCCGAACGAACCCAGGTCGGGAGCCCGCCGAGCACCACAGCCCAGGCAAGAAGGGAGCCGATCACCGCGCCACCGAGGGCTGAAACCACCGACACCTTGATACTGATCCAGTAGGCACTGAGGATCGACGGCGTGAACAGGTCGGCAATGTTCTTGAGGGTGAGTTCGCCTTCCGGGGTCAGGAATGCGCCTGCGACCAGATAAAGCGTCGGTATGATCAGGAACATCGCAGCGAAGATCATGAAGGGCGCGATGCCGAGCCAGTCTACGATCCTGTCGCGGTTTATCATGGGCGTGGCGGTAGCCACGGATGTTGAAACAGTGCTCATAGACGACGGCCTTATCGGGGCAATGAAAAATGAGACCTCTCCGCCCACAGAGGCGGAGAGGTCTTGCGTCAGAGATTACTTGACGTTGGCGCCAACGACGCTGTCCCACTTCGTCGTGATGGCGGCCTTGCCGGCAGCCTGTTCGTCGAGGGTGGGGAACACGGCCTTTTCGTAAGCAGCGGCCGGCGGCAGCTTGTCGAGGAGCTCCTGGGGGACCTTCTTGTTCTTCGCCAGATCGTTGAAGCGGATCGGGTGGCAATAGCCCTTCAGCCAGCCGAGCTGACCTTCGTCGGAGTAGAGGTATTCCATCCAGAGCTTTGCAGCGTTCGGGTGCGGAGCGAAGGCCGAGATCGCCTGAACGTAGACGCCAGCGACAACGCCCGAAGCCGGAACGACGACTTCAGCTGGTGGGTTGCCCTTGAGGGTATCGCGCCAGGAGAGACCATTGTAGTCCCAGGCAACGACGATGGGGGTCGAGCCCTGAGCGAGCGAAGCGGACTTGCCGATCACAGGAACGAGGTTTCCAGCCTTGTTGAGCTCGGCGAAATACGCGAGACCAGCTTCGCCAGCCTTGGTCGCGTCCTTTTCACCAGCTGCGATGCCGGCTGCGTAGACGGCCTGGACAGCCTGGTTAGAAGCGCGCGGGTCGCCAGCGAGCGCGATGCTGTTGGCGTAGTCGGACTTCTTCAGGTCGGCCCAGTCCTTCGGAACGTCCTTGACGATGTCGGTGTTCACGACGAAGGAGAGAACGCCGTAATAGTCGCCGTACCAGAAGCCATCGGCATCCTTGGCGCTGTCAGGAATGGAATCCCAGGTCGACACCTTGTAGGGCTGGATCAGGCCATCGGCCTTTGCGGAGGGGCCGAAGGAAAGACCGACGTCGATAACGTCAGGAGCCTGCGGTCCGGTGTTGCCCTTGTTGGCCTTGATGGCTTCGATCTCGTCGCCCGAGCCCGCGTCGGGGTTCAGTTCGTTGACTTCGAGGCCGTACTTGGCCTTGAAGCCGGCGATGACGTCGCCGTAGCCGCACCAGTCGTGCGGAAGCGCGATGGTCGTCAGCGTGCCTTCCTTCTTGGCGGCAGCGATAAGTTCAGCGCTTGGTTCAGCAGCTGCGATTGCAGTCGAAGCAACAACAATTGCAGTAGAAAGCGAAAGCATTTTCGAAATATTAGAGATCACTGTTGTTCTCCTTCGGGTTTTCAGTGTCCGACGATGCTGTTACTTACGTTACGTGAAGCTTTCGTGACAGTTTCATGACCTTCTTTTTTCTTTGTATAGCAGGCAGTTGGCGGCGATGTTTCATTTACGACACATTATTCGCTCAAGCGCCGAACGTCATCTCACTGTTGTATTTTCCCTCCTAACTGAGTTTGCGGAATAGCCTGGTCTGTTCGAACAGGCCCTCCAGGGTTTTCATGCGTTCTTTCGTCTCATCCCAGGTCGAGCTTTGAACGGCCTCGATCAGGGCTTCTACGATGAAGAGAGTGACGACGGACGTGTCCCAGGCCGATGGCGCCTCGATCTGCACACGGAACGTGTGACGCGCGAGCTTGGCGGCGGGCGATCCCCACTGATCGGTAAAGACGACGATCTCCGCGCCGCTTTTTCGGGCAGCGGTCGCGAGGCTGACCATTTCCTGCTCGTAGCGACGGATATCGAAGATGACCAGGAGGTCGCCGGGATTCATATTGAGTACGTATTGCGGCCAGCTGCTCGAGTTTGATGAGAGCAAAGCAGTGTTCGGACGAATGACTTGCATATGTGTAAAGAAGTATTCGGCCAGCGCGCCGGTGATGCGCCCGCCCACGAAATAGAGGCCGCGTTTGCGATCCGAGAGGAGCGAGGCGACGCTGTCGAACGTCGCCGTGTCGAGCGCGCTCAGCGTCTGGCGAAGATTGCCAATGATCGCGTCGGCAAAGCGATTGAGAATATGCGTGCCCGGCGCGTTGGAGGCCCATCGATCATGCTTGGCGATGGGGTTCGAGATTGTCGCTTCGACCTCCTGGTGGAGGTGCGCCTGGAAGTCGGGATAGCCCTTGAAGCCGAGCTTCTGCACCATGCGTACGACCGTTGGCGTCGATACGCCGGCGTTCTCCGCAATCGTCGTGATACTCCCCAATCCTGAGACTGGGTAGTTGTCCAGCAGGCTCTCGGCCAATTGCTTTTCGGCCCGCGTAAGCATGCCAAAATGCGAATGGATTACGTCCGAAACTGTCTTCGACGCAGCGCTCACGCGTTCTTGCTCCCCGGGATTGGTCTTGTGCCACTTTCCCACTGAAAGTTAACAACGCTGTCACAATCCATGTCAACTGCTGTCATGAAAAGAAATTTTCAGTCGCGCTTGACAGTCGCCAAAACCTGAAGAATTCTTTTCTTATACATTCTTTAATTAATGATCGGGATGCGCCTGTGGTGCCTGCTCAGTTCAAGGTCCTAAGTGAAGCGGAAGGCGACTGCGTTTCCGTTGAGCGGCCGAATGGCGAGAGCCCGCTGCTGGTGATCTGCGAGCATGCGTCGCGTTTGATGCCCGAGCGATACGGTACCCTCGGTCTCTCCCGTGAGGCTCTGAAAAGCCATATCGCATGGGACCCTGGCGCATTGGCAGTCGCCCGCGGGATTTCCGAGGCGCTCGACGCCACGCTCGTCTACCAGCGATTTTCGCGATTGATTTACGATTGCAACAGGCCGCCGGAGTCAGCCGGCGCCATGCCCGAGAAGAGTGAAGTCTATGAAATTCCGGGCAATGCCGATCTCAGCGCGGAAGAACGCCTCGCGCGCACCGAAGCATTGTATATTCCTTTTCACGACGCCATTCGCGCACTGATTCGCGATCGCAGGGCGAGGGGGCAGGAGACGGTGATTGCGACGGTCCACAGCTTCACTCCTGTTTACCACGGCAAGACACGTGCCGTGGAAATTGGTATATTGCATGACGAAGACAGCCGCTTTGCCGACAGCGTGTTGAACGCCGCATCGACCGGCTCGCCTCTCTATAAAATCGAACGTAACGAGCCTTACGGCCCCGTTGATGGCGTGACCCACACGCTCATCCTGCACGGGCTTTCGAACGGGCTGCGCAATGTAATGATCGAGGTCCGCAACGACCTCATCTCAGATGAAGACGGCCAAGGGGTCATGGCCGGCTATCTGACGAGGCTTCTCCGGCAAAGCCTGGACGCCTGACAACGAAGAGAAAGACCCCAGGGAGCAGTCTAACTGCGATCCGCCCGTAGGCGAAAACGTCACGGGCACTTTGGCACTGGATGATCACTCGCAATCCCGCGGCTGATCGCTAACAGGGGGAAGTCATGTCCGACTACACGGATCACGACAAGAAGCAGGACACGCATATCCTGCACTCCATGGGCTATGCCCAGGAGTTGGAGCGGAGGCTGAGCGCGTTCTCGAATTTTGCCGTCTCGTTCTCTATTATCTGCATTCTTTCCGGCGGTATCAACTCGCTGGCGCAAGCGACTTCCGGCGCCGGCGGCGCGGCCATCGGCATCGGCTGGCCGGTTGGTTGCTTCGTTTCGCTGGTGTTCGCCGTCGCGATGGCGCAGATCAGCTCGGCCTATCCGACCGCGGGTGGCCTCTACCACTGGGGTTCGATCCTCGGCAACCGCTTCACCGGCTGGCTGACCGCCTGGTTCAACCTGCTCGGCCTCGTCACCGTTCTCGGCGCGATCAACGTCGGCACCTACTATTTCTTCATGGGCTCCCTTGGGACGAGCTACTTCGGCCTGACGGACACGACGACTGTTCGTATCGTTTTCCTGGTCGTCATCACCGGCGCACAGGCGCTCGTGAACCACATGGGTATCGGCCTGACGGCGAAGCTCACGGACTTTTCCGGTTATCTCATTTTCGCGACGGCGATCGCGCTCGCAGTGGTGTGCCTGTTGGCGGCTCCGTCCTACGAGTTCGGCCGTCTTTTCACCTTTGCCAACTATTCCGGCGAAGCCGGCGGCAACGTGTGGCCGGAGACTTCGGGCGCTTGGGTATTCCTGCTCGGTCTTCTGCTGCCGATTTACACAATCACCGGCTATGACGCTTCGGCCCATACGTCGGAGGAGACGGTCAAGGCAGCTCATTCCGTTCCGCGCGGCATGGTCTCCTCCGTTCTGTGGTCCGCGCTTTTCGGCTACATCATGCTTTGCGCCTTCGTGTTGATGCTGCCGAACATGGAAGAGGCGGCGAAGCAAGGCTGGAACGTGTTCTTCTGGGCGATGGACAGCCAGGTCAATGTTGTCGTCAAGGATGTGCTCTACTTTGCCATCTTCGTCAGCCAGTGGCTGTGCGGCCTTGCGACCGTCACCTCGGTTTCGCGCATGATCTTCGCCTTCTCGCGCGACGGCGGTCTGCCGGCCTCCAAGGCACTCGCCAAGGTCAGCCCGAAGTTCCGCACGCCGGTCGCGGCCATCTGGACTGGCTCGATCCTCGCGGTCCTGTTCGTCTGGGGCTCGTCGCTCGTTTCGATCGGCGAAACGCCGGTTTACACGATCGTCGTGTCGTGCACGGTTATCTTCCTGTTCTTCTCCTTCGCGATCCCGATCACCCTCGGCCTCCTCGCCTGGGGTTCGTCGAAGTGGGACAAGATGGGTCCGTGGAACCTCGGCGAAGGCATGTTCAAGCTGTTCGCGATTCTTTCGATCCTGGCGATGGTGCTGATCTTCGTCCTCGGCATCCAGCCGCCGAATGATTGGGCTCTCTACATCACCGTCGGCTTCCTCGTACTGACTGCGATCATCTGGTTCGGCTTTGAAAACCGCCGCTTCAAGGGCCCGCCGATCGGTGAGGAAGTTGCGCGCCGTCAGGCGGAGATTGCTGCTGCCGAAAAGGCAGTTGGCGAACGCTGAGGCTTCGACTTCCCTCTCAAACCGCGGGGCCGCGATGGCGGCCCCGTTTAACGGCTCAACGAAAACGCATCAGATGCGGCGCGCCCGTTTGACGGCATGCCCTTTCGTTGACCCGATTTTTTCAGTTCCAGGTTCAGGCGGATTCAATATGAGCATCTATACTCTCGACGATCTCAAGCAGGATGTTGCCGACGGGCGCATCGACACGGTTCTGGCATGCCAGGTGGATATGCAGGGCCGCTTGATGGGCAAGCGTTTCCAGGCCGAATACTTCCTCGAGAGCGCATGGAAGGAAACGCACAGCTGCAACTATCTCGTCGCCACCGACATGGAGATGGAAACCGTCTCCGGTTACAAGGCGACGAGTTGGGAAAAGGGTTATGGCGACTACACGATGAAGCCCGACCTTTCGACGCTGCGGCGGATTCCATGGCTTGAAGGTACGGCGCTCGTGCTGTGCGATCTGCTCGACCACCATTCCCACGAAGAGGTGCCGCATTCGCCGCGCGCGATCCTGAAGAAGCAGGTCAAGCGTCTGGAAGACATGGGCATGAAGGCCTTTATGGCCTCGGAGCTCGAATTTTTCCTGTTCGACCAGACCTACGACTCCGCGCACGCAGCCGGTTATCGCAACCTGAAGCTCGCCAGCGCCTATAACGAGGACTACCACATCTTCCAGACGACCAAGGAAGAAGAGGTTATGCGGGCAATCCGCACGGGGCTTCAGGGGGCCGGCATTCCGGTCGAGAACTCGAAGGGTGAAGCATCCGCCGGGCAGGAGGAAATCAATGTCCGGTACGCCGATGCGCTGACGATGGCGGACCGCCATGCCATCATCAAGAACGGCTGCAAGGAGATCGCCTGGTCGAAGGGCAAGGCAATCACTTTCCTCGCCAAGTGGCACTATAATGCCGCCGGTAGCTCGTCACATATCCATCAGTCGCTCTGGAGCGTGGACGGCAAGACGCCGCTTTTCCATGACGAGAAGGGCAAGTACGGCATGTCGCCGCTAATGGAAAACTACATCGCCGGCCTGCTCTCGCACGCGAGCGAGATCACGTATTTCCTGGCACCTTACATCAACTCCTACAAGCGCTTCATGGCCGGCACGTTCGCGCCGACAAAAGCGATCTGGAGCAAGGACAACCGCACGGCCGGTTATCGTCTCTGCGGTGATGACACCAAGGCGATCCGCATCGAGTGCCGTGTTGGTGGGTCTGACCTCAATCCCTATCTCGCTTTTGCGGCACTGCTTGCTGCGGGCATCGATGGCATCGAGAACAAGGTGGAACTCGAGGCTCCATTTGTCGGCGACGCCTATGGCGCTCGCCGCGTCCGCGAGATCCCGCGCACGTTGCGTGCGGCAACCGTTGCCATGACGAAATCGAAGATGCTGCGCAATGCCTTCGGCGATGATGTCATCGACCACTATACTCGCGCAGCCGAGTGGGAGCAGGAAGAGTACGATCGTCGCGTCACCGATTGGGAAGTGGCGCGCGGTTTCGAAAGAGCATAAAGCGTAGCCAAGCCGGACGGCGTCCTGTCACACGATTTCCATATCTCGGGAGATTGTTTGGGAGGTCCGCCGGTTTCGGCACGCTAAAACATAGGATGAAGATCATGGGAATGATCCAATGCATTTCACCGGTCGACGGATCGGTTTACGCCGAGCGCCCGGCGCTTTCGCTGGAGGCGGCGAAAGAGGCCGTTGCGCGTGCGCGCAAGGCGCAGAAGGCCTGGGCAAAACGCCCGCTGGAAGACCGTGTTCAGCTGGTGCTGAAGGGCGTCGCACGGCTCAATGAAATGTCCGACGTCGTCGTGCCCGACCTTGCCTGGCAGATGGGCCGCCCGATCCGTTATGGCGGCGAATACAAGGGCTTCAACGAGCGCTCCAACTATGTCGCCTCGATCGCTGCCGATGCGTTGGCGCCGCTTGTCGTCGAAGAGAGTGACAAGTTCGAGCGCCGGATCGAGCGCGAGGCGCATGGCGTCGTCTTCGTCGTGGCGCCCTGGAACTACCCCTACATGACGGCGATTAACACGATCGCCCCGGCGCTCATGGCGGGCAATGCGGTTGTTCTGAAACATGCCTCGCAGACGCTCCTGGTCGGCGAGCGGCTGGTGCAGGCCTTCGTCGAGGCCGGCGTTCCCGAGGATGTCTTCCAGAACGTGTTCCTCGATCACGAGACTACCTCGGCCCTGATTGCTGCTGGTAGCTTCAATTTCGTCAACTTCACCGGTTCGGTCGAAGGCGGTCGCTCGATGGAGCGCGCTGCGGCGGGTACGTTTACCGGGCTTGGCCTGGAGCTCGGCGGCAAGGATCCAGGCTACGTCATGGAAGACGCGGATCTCGATGCGGCGGTCGATACGCTGATGGACGGCGCGACCTACAATTCCGGCCAGTGCTGCTGCGGAATCGAGCGCATCTATGTGCACGAGTCGCTCTATGACAGCTTCGTCGAGAAGTCGGTCGCCTGGGTATCGAACTACAAGCTCGGCAATCCGCTGGATCCGGAAACGTCGCTTGGGCCGATGGCGAACAAGCGTTTCGCCAAGGTCGTGCGCGAGCAGATCGCCGATGCCGTCTCCAAGGGTGCCAAGGCGTTGGTCGATCCCAAGCTGTTCCCGCAGGACGATGGCGGCGCTTATCTCGCTCCGCAGATCCTGGTCAACGTCGACCACTCCATGGCCTTCATGCGCGAAGAAACCTTCGGTCCGGCTGTCGGCATCATGAAGGTGAAGAGCGACGACGAGGCAGTGGCCCTGATGAACGATAGCCAGTACGGCCTGACGGCTTCGCTCTGGACGAAGGATCCGGAGCGGGCAGGGCGGCTTGGTCGCGAGATCGAAACCGGCACCGTGTTCATGAACCGCGCAGACTATCTCGATCCGGCGCTCTGCTGGACCGGTGTCAAGGAAACCGGCCGTGGCGGCTCGTTGTCGATCATCGGCTTCCACAATCTGACGCGTCCGAAATCCTACCATCTGAAGAAAGTCACAGCATGAGCAGCAACATCACAGCCAACTGGAGCTATCCGACCGCCTTCAAGTTAGGTCGGGGGCGCATCAAGGAACTGGCGGACGCCTGCAAGAGCCTTGGCATGAAGAAGCCGCTGCTGATTACCGATCGCGGCCTCGCGTCCATGGCGATCACCAAGACGGCGCTCGACGTTCTGGAAGACGCCGGTCTCGGTCGCGCAATCTTTGCCGATGTAGATCCGAACCCGAACGACAAGAACCTCGACGCCGGCGTCAAGGCGTTCAAGGATGGCGGCCACGACGGCGTGGTTGCCTTCGGTGGCGGTTCCGGCCTTGATCTCGGCAAGTGCGTGGCCTTCATGGCCGGCCAGACGCGCCCCGTCTGGGACTTCGAGGACATCGGTGACTGGTGGACACGCGCCGGCGTCGAAGGCATCGCGCCGATCGTTGCCGTGCCGACGACGGCGGGCACGGGCTCGGAAGTTGGTCGCGCCAGCGTCATCACCAATTCCGAAACCCATGTGAAGAAGATCATCTTCCACCCGAAGTTCCTGCCGGGCGTCGTCATCGCAGATCCGGAACTGACGGTCGGCATGCCGAAGATCATCACGGCCGGCACCGGCATGGATGCCTTCGCGCATTGCCTGGAAGCCTATTCCTCGCCCTTCTACCACCCGATGTCTGCCGGCATCGCGCTGGAGGGCATGCGCCTCGTCAAGGAATTCCTGCCACGCGCCTACAAGGAAGGCACCGACCTCGAAGCCCGCGCGAACATGATGTCGGCGGCCGCCATGGGCGCTGTTGCTTTCCAGAAGGGCCTCGGCGCCATTCATGCGCTGTCGCACCCGATCGGCGCGGTCTACAACACCCACCACGGCATGACGAATGCCGTCGTCATGCCGGCCGTGCTTCGCTTCAACCGTTCGACGATCGAAGACAAGATTGCGCGTGCTGCAGCCTATCTCGGTATCTCCGGCGGTTTCGACGGATTCTACAACTACGTGCTGCAGCTTCGCGCCGAGCTTGGCGTTCCCGACAGCCTGTCTGCGATGGGAATCAAGCCGGATCGAATCGATGAACTTTCGGCGATGGCGATCGAAGATCCGAGCGCCGGCGGCAATCCGGTCAAGATGACGCTCGAAAACACGAAGGCGCTCTTCAAGGACTGCTTCTGAATTTAGACAAGACGGCGGACCCAACTGGCCCGGAAAGCTTAGGCTTTCCGGGCTTTTTTATTCGTGGCGTCGTGATTTCGAGGGGATGCAAGAAATGTCAGCCGCAATTTCAGGCGCCGTGTTTAGGAGTTGTTAACCATCATTGTAAAGGATGCGTTAACCGCACGATGTTTCGGAAAGTGCGCGACAGGGCCATAGAGAGGCTCACTTTTCCCTTCGAGGACCGTCCATGCCAGTCATCACTTTCGCAAACACCAAGGGCGGCGCCGGCAAGACCACAGCCGTGCTTCTTCTCGCCACCGAGCTTGCCCAGAAGGGCTATCGGGTGACAATCCTTGACGCAGATCCGCAGCACTGGATCACGAGATGGCATGAAGTATCCGGGCATGTGGCCAACATCTCGGTCATCGATTTCGTGACGTCGGCGTCGTTGCCGCTGCACATATCGGAAAACAAACACAATACGGACTACTTCATCGTCGATCTGCCCGGTGCGCGTAATCCGCTGCTTGCCACGGCAATCGGCCTCTCCGATCACGTGCTGGTCCCGATCCAGGGATGCGCCATGGACGCTCGGGGCGGCGCGCAGGTTCTCGAATTGCTGCAATATCTGGACGAGAAGGCCGGCATCCGTATTGGGCACTCGGTCGTGTTGACCCGTGTCAACTCGATGGTGACCACACGCGCGCTCTCCATCGTCAAGTCGCTGCTGAGCGAGCGCCAAGTGCCGGTGTTGGATACTGCAATCATCGAGCGGTCTGCCTTCCGAGACATCTTTGACTGTGGGGGCACACTGCATTCCCTCGATCCTGCCCGGGTAAGCAACCTCGACAAGGCGCGCGAGAACGCGCGCTGTTTCGCTGAAGAGATCATGGGCAAGGTCCCGGCAAAGCTCTCGGAGCCGGCGCGCAGCACTGGCCCGTTGATCCGCTCAGCCGCCTAGCGGAAACTGTCTGCTAAACAAAAAAATGCGCCCTTTGCGGCGCATTTTTTGTTGGTGGAATGGCAGGATCGATCAGTCGGTGAATTCGACTGTTACGCCCGGCTTGACCATCTTCGCCAGTTCGGTGGCGTCCCAGTTTGTCAGACGGATACAGCCATGGCTCTGGGTCCGACCGATCTTCGATGGTTCCGGCGTTCCGTGGATACCGTAAGTCGGCTTGGAGAGCGCCATCCAGACCGTGCCGACCGGGCCGTTCGGACCCGGCGGAATGTTCAAGATCTTGTCGTTGGCGCCCTGCTGGAAATTGATCTTCGGATTGTAGGTGTAGCCCGGATTGAAAGCTACGCGCTCGACGGTGACCGTACCCGAAGGCGAGGGCGTATCGGTCGAGCCAATCGAGGCCGGGTAGGCAGCAACCAAATTGCCCGCGTTGTCATAGGCAAAGACCTGCTTGCGGCCCTTGTCGGCAATGATTCGCGCGACCGATCCAGCTTTCACTTCGCCAGGATTGACAACCTTGATGACCGTGCCGGGAACCGTGAAGTCGATGCCCGGATTGATTTCCTTCAGGAAGCCTTCGTCCATATGGAAGCGCTCAGCGAGCATTTCCGTCGTCGAGGTGTAGCCGAGCGACGACATCGCGGCCTTGTGTGCGTAGTCCTCGGGGATCTCCGCGACATAGGGGCCAGCGGCATCCGCAGGCGTGATCGTGTAGCTCACCAGCGGCAGACCGCCGGTCATGCGAAGCTGCTCGAGGATGGCGTCCGTATTGTTCGGGTCGAGAGTCTCACCCGTCATCTGCTGGTAGGCATAGATCGCTTTGGTCACGTTCGCGCCCATGTGGCCATCGATCGCACCTGGGGACACGCCGGCGCGGTCGAGGAACACCTGAAGGGCGACGATCTCGGACTTCGACTTGTTCTTGAGCGTGATCACCGGCTCCTGAGGCGGCTTCGGCTGCGCCATCTCCGGCATTTGCTGGTCCGGCTCGATGGAAGCGTAGTTTTCGCCGCCTTGCGGGTAAGGCTGCTCGTCCAGGGGCTGTCGGTCGATCGCAGCGTCACGCGGGATCGAGCCGGTGACGGCGCCGCGTTCGGAATAGCGCGAATCGCCGTAGGGATCGTCGCCGTAGTAAGCGTCGTTATTGTAGGCATCACGCACGGGCGGGCGCGGGTAGTAACCGCGGGCGCGCATTTCGGTCGCAATCACATTGCCATAGGGATCGACCAGTACGCGGTTACCCCTGCGGTCGCGCGCGTAGGCGGCGCCGGATGGTACGTAGTCGAGGATATCGCCGTTCGGCGCCACGAAGACAATGTCGCCCTGGCGTCCGTTGTAAAACTGCTGCGCATCGGCAGAAGGCGCGACAGCGATGGCGAGCACGGCAGCTGCGGCAGACAATCCCGATCTTACAAAGCGATTCACGTCTTCATATCCTTCAGTGACTTGGCCGACACACACCTGCGAATTTTGACGCTAGTGTGGAATTTATGAAATCGTACTGAACAAAAGATAAATATTTGGTGATTTCTCCTTTGCTCATAAACCTTTGGGGTGAACTGCCGGTTCCCTGAAGCGGCATAGCAGCCGCGATTGACGAATGCCGCTGCGAGACATATCGCTGCATCAGTCGCCAGAACCGGGAGGAAGTTGGACAATGATCGAGTTTGCCGCGGCAAGAGGGCCGAAGCTGATGCTGGACGAGACGTCGCAGATGGATATCGGCGGCTGTATCGTCAATGGTGTCGACATCGCTCCCAAGAAGGCGGTCCCCGATGACGGCGACGCGCGCATCTCGCATTCTGTCGAAGGCTTTCTCTTTACCTGCGGACCGGACCATATCCGTCACCGCGAGCCGATTCCGGGTCGCGCAGACGGCAAGGTCTATCCTTTGCATGGATCGGGCCCTGGTCATGCAGCCAGGATCCTCTGGACGAAATTCGAGAATGGGAATGCCGAGTGCCGGGCGGATATCGATATCGTAACGGTCGAAGGCTTGCCGGCTCGAATTGAACGCCATTGGTTCATCAACGGTCAGACAGGCGAGGTCAGTCTTAAAGACAAGGTCGTCAACACCAGCGACAAGGTCGTGCCGACTTTCCTGATGTACCATATGAATATTGGCGGCAAGTGGTTCGATGCCGGCACGCGTCTCGAAGGCAAGATGCTCGAGGGTGGCGGCTTCCCCTGGAATTTTGGTGAAGAGCCGGGTGGCATCTTCTGCGTTAAGGCGCCGGCAACGGACAGCGGTTTTGCCGAGGTGCGTCTTGGCCCGATAGCCGCGATCGGCGGCAAGGTCCTCCGAGTGCGGGTCCTTGCCGAGACGTTGCCGCACCTGCAGGTCTGGCGCAATCAGAAGGCACCTGCCGACGTCCTCGGCATCGAGCCGGTGTCGCATCGCTGGGTATCTCGCTCCGAGCTGGAAGCAGCGGGTGAGTTCATCATGCTGAAGCCCGGCGAGAGCCGAAATTATGCGCTCAGCTTTGCCTTCGTGTGAGTGATCTGCGGTTGACGCTTGGCATGGGGCGGCGTAGTCATTCAGCCCATGATTTCAGGAGGATTAGCGATGGACATTCGCCAAATCGACGACGAATATTCGGTTTCCGGACAGATTTCGGTCGAGGATCTCGATCAGATCAAGGCCATGGGCTTCAAATCGATCGTTTGCAATCGCCCGGACGGCGAAAGCCCGGATCAGACGCCTTATGCCCTGGTCGAAGCGCGCGCAAAGGAACTCGGCCTCGATATCGCACACGTGCCGGTCGGCCCGATGGGCGTCAACGAAGAGGCGATTGCCGGGATGGTCGACGCGCTTGATGAGTTCCCGCGTCCGATGCTCGGCTATTGCCGCTCCGGTGCCCGTTCGACCGCGATCTATCAGAAGACGCAGCACATCCGCGCATAACACAATCACTGACCCGAGTCCGACGCCGCTTCTTTCCAGCGGCGTCTTTCATTTCACCAATAGGAGACAATCATGAGCATTAAGCGCATCGACGTTGGCGCCCGCATGAGCGGCGCGGTCGTCCACGGCAACACGGTCTACCTCGCAGGTCAGGTCGGCGAAGGCGAAAGCGTCACCGAACAGTGCAAGTCGGCACTGGCTGAAGTCGATCGTCTGCTCGCTGCGGCCGGTTCGAACAAGTCGAAGATCCTGCAGACGCTGATCTATCTCTCCGACATGTCCTACTTTGCCGAAATGAACGCTGCCTGGGAAGCCTGGGTCGACCCGGCCAACACGCCGGCTCGCGCTACCAGCGAAGCCAAGCTTGCTGCACCGAAGTACAAGGTCGAGTTCACGGTTACCGCCGCCCTCGACTAAGTCGACGGTGTTGTAATCTCGAAGGCCGGTGGGTTTTACTCACCGGCTTTTTGTTTGGGCAATTTCCGAAAGGGTACGTGTCGGCGTAATTGCTTCCGGATCGAGCCTTACCTCGATGATCGAGGGCTTGCCGCTTGCCCGCGCGCGTTCGAAGGCGGCGGCGAAGCTTTCCGTCGTCTCGACGGTTTCCCCATGGCCGCCATAAGCACGCGCAAGTGAAGCAAAGTCCGGGTTGGTCAGGTCGGTGCCGCTGACGCGGCCGGGATATTCCCGCTCCTGATGCATGCGGATGGTGCCATAGATGCCGTTGTTGATGACGATCGCGATGATCGGCAGGCCATAGCGTACGGCAGTCGCAAACTCCTGGCCGTGCATCAGGAAGCAGCCGTCTCCGGCGAAGCAGATGACCTCGCGTTCGGGAAAGAGCTGCTTGGCCGCGACAGCGGCCGGCAGGCCGTAGCCCATGGAACCTGATGTCGGGGCTGCCTGGGTGTTGAACTGGCGGAAGCGATGGAAACGATGGAGCCAGGTGGAATAGTTTCCCGCGCCGTTGGTGAAGATCGCATCGGGGCGTGTGTTTTCTTCGATCCACTCCATGATCGGTCCCATGTGGACCGGTCCCGGGCCGCTCTGCGGCGGTGTCGACCAGGTGATGTAGGCTTGGTGCATCCGTTCAGTGCGCTCCGCCCATCTGAGTTCGCTTGGCGCCTCGAGATCAGCAAGATCCGCCACGAAGTCACTCGGGCTCGCGCAGATTGCCAGGTCGGGGCGATAGACACGGCCGAGTTCTGAAGGATCGGGATGAATGTGGACGAGCGATTGCTGTGGGTAGGGGATGTCGATCAGCGTATAGCCGGAGGAGGGCATTTCCGACATCCGGCCGCCGAGCAGGATCAGCAGGTCGCTCTCCTTGATTTCCTTCGCCAGCGCAGGGTTGACGCCGATGCCAACATCCCCGGCATAGTTCGGGTGTAGGTGATCAAACAGCATCTGCCGGCGGAAGGAGCATCCGACGGGGAGCGCGAAGCGTTCCGAGAAGGCTTTCAGGTCGGCGACCGCATCCGCATCCCAGCGCGTGCCGCCGACGATGACCATCGGTCGCTCCGCCTTCAGCAGGCGAAGATAGAAGTCGTCAATCTGGCGGCGGCCGGGATGGGCTTCGACGCGCGAATAGCGTTTTGCGCTGGGCGCCTCCACCTCGTCTCGCAGCATGTCCTCAGGCAGTGACAACACAACAGGGCCGGGACGACCGGATGTTGCGATCGCAAAGGCGCGGGTGACGAACTCCGGAATGCGAGCCGCGTCGTCGATCTCGCCGACCCATTTGCTGAATTCGGTGAGGGCGCGGCGATACTCAACCTCCTGAAAAGCCTCCCGCTCGCGGGCATCGCGCTGGACCTGCCCGATGAAGAGGATCATCGGGATGGAATCCTGCCTGGCAATGTGCAAACCCGCCGTTGCATTGGTGGAGCCCGGGCCGCGGGTGACCATGCAGATGCCGGGCTCGCCGGTGAGCCTGCCCCAGGCATCCGCCATCATGGCCGCTCCGCCTTCCTGTCGGCAGACCACCACGTCGATGTCGCTGTCATAAAGCGCATCGAGGACGGCAAGGAAACTCTCGCCGGGTACGCAGGAGAGGCGTTTCACCCCATTTGCTTTCAGGGCCTCGACGATCAGTTCCCCGCCGGTCTTCTTCATGATGCTCTTTTCCCCTCCAGTTCGGCGAGTTCCGCCAGAACTTCCTCCTGATGCTCTCCCAGCCTCGGGCTCGGCCGCTCGTAGCGCAAAGGCGTTTGCGACAGCACGACCGGCGTCCTCACACCGGGAATGACGGTACCCTTTGCGTCCGCGAGATCTACCCGCAACCCACGCGCCTGGATTTGCGGATCCTCAAACATTTCTTCGATTGTATTGATCGCACCGGCCGGAACCGCATCCGCCTCACAGGCTTTCAACAGGTCGGCTTTCTGCCATTTCAGCGTTTCGGTGGAAACCAGCTTGCGTACCTCGTCGCGGTTCGCGACTCGCGCCTTGTTCGTGGAATAGCGTGCATCGTCGGCAATGCCCTGGAGGCCGAGGATCGCGCAGAGGCGGCGGAACTGGCCGTCATTGCCCACTGCGAGGATCAGATAGCCATCGGCGGCGGGGACGACTTCATAGGGCGAGATATTCGGATGCGCGTTCCCAAGCCGGGTCGGGGCTCGGCCAGAAACGAGATAATTCATGTTTTGGTTGGCGAGCACGGCGGATTGTACGTCGAGTAGCGCCATATCGACCAGCTGACCTTCGCCGGTCTTCTGCGCGTGGATGAGGGCGGCCTCGATGGCTGCGACGGCATAAATACCGGTAAAGACGTCGGCGATCGCGACGCCCGCTTTCATCGGCTGTCCGTCCGGCTCGCCGGTGATCGACATGAAGCCGGACATGCCCTGAACGATATAGTCGTAACCTGCCAGGCTGGCATAGGGACCGTTCTGGCCGAAGCCGGTGATCGAGCAATAGACAAGCTTCGGATTGATCTTTTTCAGGCTCTCATAATCGAGACCGTATTTCACAAGGCCGCCGAGCTTGAAGTTCTCGATGACGACGTCGGCCGTGGCGATAAGGCGGCGGACGAGGGCCTGATCCTCTTCGCGCTTCAGGTCGGCGGTGATCGAACGCTTGCCGCGGTTGGCAGCGTGGTAATAGGCCGCAGAGAGGTTTTCGCCGTCGGCACCTTCGACAAAGGGGGGCCCCCAATGCCGCGTGTCGTCGCCTCCATCGGGGTTTTCGACCTTAATCACGTCGGCACCGAGATCGGCCAGCATCTGGCCCGCCCATGGCCCGGCAAGCACTCGCGCAAGCTCGATCACGCGTATGCCTGATAGCGGCGGTTTTTGGAGCTGATTGTCTGTCATGTTCCTCCCACGATCAGATCAGGGCGCCAGGGCCGATTGAGGTGTATCGGATACGGGCTTCGATGCAAAGCGGCGCTCGCGCCAGATGATGTACAAGCCCGATGCGATAATGATCAGGATACCGACCCACTTGAGCGCATCCGGAAAGTCATCGAATACGAGCCAGGCGAAAAAGGTCGCCGACACGATCTCGAAATACTGCAGTGGTGCCAAAATGGAGGCAGGTGCTGCACGATAGGCATAGACGCCGAAGATGCCGGCAATGGCCGCCGTGACACCGACGCCGACCAGATAGAAGTAGCCCCGGCCATCCGGCATCACCGCGTCGAAGATGTCGGAACCTGTGCCGCTGCCAAAGGCAAGCAGGATCGCGCAGAACAGCAGACCCCAGATGCCCATCTGAAGCTGCATCGCCCACGGATCTTCTCGGTGCGAAAGCACGCGGGTCATCAAGGCGAAGATGGCGATGCAGAAAGCGCTGACGACGGGCAGAAGCGCGACGTAGCCGACCTCTTGAAAGCTCGGCTGGATAATCAGCATCGCGCCGAAGAAGCCGACGCCGCAGGCAATGTAGCGGCGCCAGCCGATCGTCTCCTTGAGGAAGATACTGCTCAGGATCGTCAATATGATCGGCTCGACGAAGAAAATCGCGATGGCGTCAGCAACCGGCATGAACTTCAGCGTCGTAACAAAGGAGACCATGGAAATGGTAATGATGGCGCCTCGGATGGCGTGAAAGATATTGGCTCGCCAGGAGAAGGTCTTCCAGCTTCCTCGCCAGACAACGATCGGTAACATGCAGAGAGCCTGCACCACAAAGCGGGCGGCGGTGATTTCCGCTGCAGGAATCGTAGCGATCGCGAGCTTGGAAAAGATGTCGATGATCGGGGACACCAGCACCGACAGGAACATCAGGAGAATGCCGGTCGAAACCTCCGAAGCGGAGGCAGAACGGGACGAAATGCCATTGCTCATCGCGAAACCCTTCAGTTCAGGATCTTGCGATCGCTTCGTCGCACCAGTCGGCGAATGCGGCGATGGCCGCGTCCGCTCCAATTTCATTCAGCGTTTCGTGGCGCATGTCCTGATATATCTGTGTCCTGATACGGGAGAAGCCGTGAGCTTTCAAATGCTTTGACAGCCAGATCACCGCTTTTCCGTTATCTGTTGCCGGATCCTGTCCGCCGCCGACAAGGTGGATCGGCGTGTGCTTCGGCAGCCGGTCCAGTTGCGCCTCTTGTGGTGCGCGAAACGTCATCTCGAAAATATCGAGCCAGAGCGACACGGAAGCATCGAAGCCACACAGAGGGTCAGCAATGTATYTGTCGACCTCAACAGGATCGCGGCTTAGCCAGTCGAACTCGGTTCGACGGTTGGCAATGGACTTCCCCCAGGTGCCGAAGGTGAGCTTCGGTAGGATGCCGCTTGGAACATCGGAGCCCTTAAGGGCTCGTTCTGCCAAGAGGACCGCCTGGGCGGCCCGTCCCGATAGACCCGGGTTGAAATTCGAATTCCAGACGGCAATGGCGTCATATTTCTCCGGATAGGTGATCGCCGCGTTGAGCGCGATGAGCCCGCCCATCGAGTGCCCGAAGAGGATGACGGGGAGGCCGGGATATTGCTTTACGGCAAGCTCGCGGACAGAGCCGACATCGTCGATAACCTGTCGCATGCCGTTGCGGCGGGAAAAACGCCCGATTGGCGCATCCGGGCCAGTCGTTTCGCCGTGCCCACGGTGATCGAAGGCGAACACATGGTAGCCGCGGGCTGCCATCGCTGCCGCAAAACGGGAGTAACGTCTGGAATGCTCGGCCAGCCCATGAGACACAAGGAGAATTCCGCGTGCCTCGGATTGCGCCGGCTCATGATGAAAGGCGAGTGAAGCGTCCGCCGTTTCAAGGCGTTGCGTTTCTGCGAACATCATATCCTCCCGTTGCCGGGAGAAGACCAGATCGGCCGTGAAAAGCAACACGCCCAGATATTTATGCCAAGGGATTTTTCGTACCCTACGGATTGAGGGTTGTGAAAACAAACGCGGCGTGATCTCCTGTTCATGAATTGTTCTTTGTGGGGGTGAGAATGAGCAATCCATTTCTGCGGATGGCTGTAGTCTTGATAGGAATTGCGGCCGCTGGCGTTGCGGGAGCCCAGGACGGCGGCGGAAGGACGCGCTTCATTCTGGCGGCCAGCTGGCAACCCGCGTTCTGTGAAACCAACCAGCGCAAGCCGGAATGCCGCAGCCAGACCGGGGAGAGGTTTGACGCGACCAATTTTTCGCTGCACGGGCTCTGGCCGATGCGGAAGGACTATTGCGACGTCTCTGGTACCCTGCGGAGCGCCGACAAGGACGGCGAATGGGGGAAGCTGCCTGAGGTAGAGCTTTCGGCGGATACCAAGGCGGCCCTCGAGAAGGCGATGCCCGGTACGCAATCCGGCCTGGAGCGGCACGAGTGGATCAAGCACGGCACCTGCACGAAGATGAGCGCTGACGACTATTTCGGCGCGTCGGTTCGGTTGATCAACGAGCTGAACGCCTCGGCAGTCCGCGATCTGTTCGCGACCAATATCGGCAAGTCACTGACGGCGGACGCGATCAAGGCGGCTTTCGACAAGAGTTTCGGCCCGGGTGCCGGAGATCGGGTCAAGATGAGCTGCCGACGGGCCAGCGGAGGCCGCGTTATCAGCGAACTTACGATCGGGCTGTCGGAGGACGCGACATCGAACGAGCCAGCAAGCCTTCGTGACCTTATCCAAGGGGCAGGACGGTCGTCGTTCGGCTGCAATGAGGGCGTCGTGGACGCTGCAGGGTTCTGAGACTGCCTCTCATCGAAAACGAGCCTTCGTCCGTCCACGCGCCGCGGCTAGCTGCGCCTTGATCATGCGACGCTACGGTAGAGGAGCGTGCCGAGTTCGGCTATGAATGCTGCAAAAGCCTCTGGTTTTTGGCCGCCGCGCGTTGCTCCTTGGCCCCAATTCGCCTAAATAGCGGCAAAACTCAAATTCCCGCGCGGAGCGAATTATCTATGGCACGTCAGTTCATCTACCATATGGCCGGCCTCAACAAGGCGTACGGCAACAAGAAGGTGTTGGAAAATATCCACCTTTCTTTCTATCCGGATGCTAAGATCGGTATCCTCGGCCCGAACGGTGCTGGTAAGTCGACCGTTCTGCGCATCATGGCAGGCCTCGACAAGGAATATACCGGCGAGGCGTGGCTCGCCGAAGGCGCTACCCTTGGCTACCTCGCGCAGGAGCCGCAGCTCGATGCGTCCAAGACGGTCCTTGAGAACGTCATGGAAGGCGTTGCGCCGAAGAAGGCGATCCTCGATCGCTATAACGAGCTGATGATGAACTATTCCGACGAGACCGCGGAAGAGGGCGCCAAGCTCCAGGACGTCATTGACAGCCAGAATCTCTGGGACCTCGAAAGCCAGGTTGAAATGGCCATGGACGCGCTGCGCTGCCCGCCGGGTGACTCCTCGGTCGAAAAGCTCTCGGGGGGTGAAAAGCGCCGCGTGGCGCTCTGCCGCCTGCTGCTCGCCAAGCCGGACCTGCTACTGCTCGACGAACCGACCAACCACCTCGATGCCGAGACGATCGCCTGGCTCGAAAAGCACCTGCGCCAATATCCGGGCGCCGTACTGATGATTACCCACGACCGTTACTTCCTCGATAACGTCACGGGCTGGATCCTCGAGCTCGACCGCGGGCGTGGTATCCCCTACGAAGGCAACTACTCGGCCTACCTGCAGGCGAAGGCCAAACGGATGCAGCAAGAAGGCCGCGAAGAGGCCTCTCGTCAGAAGGCGATCAGCCGCGAGCAGGAATGGATCGCCTCCAGCCCGAAGGCGCGTCAGGCAAAATCCAAGGCGCGTATCCGCGCCTACGACGAACTGGTCGCAGCAGCGGACGCCCGTCGTCCGGGCGATGCGCAGATCGTCATCCCGGTCGGCGAACGCCTCGGCCAGGTGGTCATCGAAGCCGAGAACCTCACCAAGGGTTACGGCGATACCGTGCTCATCGAGAACCTCACCTTCAAGCTGCCGCCCGGCGGTATCGTCGGCGTCATCGGTCCGAACGGCGCCGGCAAGACGACGCTGTTCCGTATGATCACGGGCCAGGAAACGCCCGATAGCGGCGAGATCCGCATCGGCGAGACCGTTGATCTCGGCTATGTCGACCAGAGCCGCGACGCACTCGACGGCAACAAGACGGTCTGGGAGGAAATCTCCGGCGGCAACGACGTCATCAAGCTCGGCAAGCATGAAGTGAATTCGCGCGCCTATTGCGGCGCTTTCAACTTCAAGGGCGGCGACCAGCAGCAGAAGGTTGGCACGCTTTCCGGCGGTCAGCGCAACCGCGTTCATCTCGCCAAGATGCTGAAGGCCGGCGGCAACGTCATCCTGCTCGACGAACCGACCAACGACCTCGATACGGAAACGTTGGCAGCACTCGAGGATGCGCTCGAAAACTTCGCCGGTTGCGCCGTCATCATCAGCCACGATCGCATGTTCCTCGACCGTCTGGCGACGCATATCCTCGCCTTTGAAGGCGACAGCCATGTCGAGTGGTTCGAAGGCAACTTCGAAGACTACGAAAAGGACAAGATGCGCCGTCTCGGTGTCGATTCGATCAACCCGCATCGGGTGACTTACAAGCGCCTGACGCGCTGATCACCCAAGATCGCGTTGGAGACCTGGAAGCCCCGGTTCGCCGGGGCTTTTTTGCGCGCATCGATGTCGCGATCCGAGCAGCTAATTTCGTGAACGGATGGAATTGCGGCTTGCCACACTCAATCGTTTCACATAAAGATATCTTTATATGTTGATTGGATCGGGTATGGGTGAGCCTATCAGACTTGGATTGGATGCGTTGGTGGACGTCCTCAGGGCGGCCGGCGAGCCGACGCGTCTTCGCCTGCTGGCGCTCCTTGCAGCAGGGGACCTGACGGTCACCGATCTTACAGAAATCCTTGGCCAATCCCAACCCCGCATCTCTCGCCACCTCAAGCTGCTCGGCGAAGCGGACCTCATCGACCGTTACCAGGAGGGCGCTTGGGCCTATTTCCGGCTTCGGCAGGATGGCAAGGCGGCCGCGTTCGTGCGTAGCCTGCTGGCTCATGCCTCCGAGAACGATGCTGTGATCCTGCGTGACAGCGAACGGTTGGCGGCGGTCAAGCGCCAGCGGGCTGAGCGGGCGCAGGCCTATTTCAGTCGCAACGCCGCCGAGTGGGACGAACTTCGCCGTCTGCATGCCGCTGACGAAGAGGTCGATGCCGCGGTCATTCGGCTGCTCGGCAGCCAGCCGATCGACTCGCTTCTCGACCTCGGCACCGGAACCGGCCGCATCCTTGAACTCCTGTCCGGCCTGTATCGTCGCGCGATCGGCGTGGACGCCAGCCGCGACATGCTGAGCGTGGCGCGTGCCAACCTCGACAAGTCGGGGATTACCAAGGCATCCGTCCGACACGCCGATATCCTGAACCTGCCGTTCGAGGCGCAGGATTTCGACGTGGTGACGATCCACCAGGTACTGCATTTCTTTGACCAGCCCGAGATCGCGATCGGCGAGGCAGCGCGCATGCTGCGGCCAGGCGGGCGGTTGGTCATCATCGATCTTGCCCCGCATGGGCTGGAGTATCTTCGCGACGAGCATGCGCATGTTCGCCTAGGCTTTTCGCATCAGTCGATGTCCGACTGGATGCGCAAGGCTGGGCTGGATGTCGAGCAGGTCGTCGATCTTCATCCGGGTCATGAAAGCGGGCAGGGGCTCACCGTCACTGTCTGGCTTGCGCGCGACCCCCGGCGCCTTATGGCCTCCGCAGCGAGCGAAGGCGCCGAACCCATACTTGCCGGGAGATAATCATATGGCTTTGAACAGCGACGCGCGCCGCAAAATCGGCATTTCCTTCGAGTTCTTTCCGCCTAAGTCGGAAGAGATGGAAGGTCAGCTGTGGAATACGGTCACCGATCTGCAGGACTGGAATCCCGACTTCGTATCGGTGACCTATGGCGCCGGTGGCACCACCAAGGCGCCTACACTGGCGACTGTCTCACGGTTCCTTTCCGAAACCCCGCTCGCCACGGCGTCGCATCTCACCTGCGTCGGCGCGACGAAGGACGAAACGCATAGCGTCATCGACAGCTTCCGCAAGGTTGGCGTGAAGCATTTCGTGGCGCTGCGTGGCGATGCTCCGGGCGGCGTTGGCGCGCCCTATCAGCCGCATCCCGGCGGCTATGCGAATGCGGCGGCATTGGTTGCCGGTCTGCGTGAGATCGGCGATTTCGAGATTTCGGTGTCGGCCTACCCGGAAAAGCATCCGGAAAGCCGCGATACCGCCGCCGACATCGAGATGCTGAAGCAGAAGGCGGATAACGGCGCGACCCGCGCGCTGACGCAGTTCTTCTTCGATAACGACAATTTCGAGCGCTACCTGGAAAATGTACGGGCTGCGGGCATCAAGATCCCGGTTGTGCCGGGCATCATGCCGATCCAGAACCTGACGCAGCTGAAGCGCTTCGCCGGTGCCTGCGGCACGGTCATCCCTGCATTTCTCGATGAACGCTTTGCAGGCTACGACGACAAGCCGGAAGAAAGAGCCAAGGTTGCCGCTGAAGTTGCCGCCGAACAGATCGAGGATCTGGCTCGCCGCGGGCTCACCGATTTCCACCTTTACACGATGAACCGGGCGCCGCTCGTTTCGGCCGTGCTGACCAATCTCGGCTTCACACGGGAAGGCGCCAGGAAGGCTGGCGCTGCCGCGTAGGCTGCTCCGTCAGTGACGACAAAAAGAAAAGCGCATCTCCTCGTGGGATGCGCTTTTCTTCATTGAACTGTTTCGCTACTCAGGAGTCTCGGTACTGTTCGCTTGCCTCGGCGTTCAGATGAAAAGCATTGTCAATACAAATGCAAACGCCGCGCTGACCAAAAGGACATTCAAGGATTGTGTAAGTCCCATGTCTGTCTCCTCGCGTTAACAGTTGCGATAATATGTCGTGATTGTGTCGCTTGGAAAGCGGATTTTATATTGCGCTGCGGCGAAAATGTCACATTGCGGCCGTGATGCTTTCTTTAATTTGTTGAAATCGCAAGATAAATCTCCGTGGAAAAATATTCACAGATTTTAACCGGCCGTTAAGGTCGGCGATCCAGCCTTCACACTTGCGGCAAGATGAAGGCTTTGCCTGAAGCGCCTGAAACCATGGAACAATCCCCGAAAATGAAAAGGCCGGGTGCGAAACCCGGCCTTAAAGTGCTCGCTTGAGGAAACGTGATCAGAGCGAGTTGAGGAGCGTCGGCGTTGCCCAGCCATCGGCGGGAATACCGAGACGCTGCTGCTCCTTCTGGATGGCGACGCGCGTGCCTGAACCAAGGATGCCGTCGACCTTGCCGACGTCGTGACCGAGCGTTCCGAGCTTGGTCTGCAGTTCCTTCATCTGGTCGTTGGAAAGTCCCTGTTCGGGCGTGCCCTTGAGATAGGTCTCAGCGCCGGCAAGGCGTGTCGCGAAATAGGCGGCCGAGGTCGTGTAGATGAACGACTTGTTCCATTCGAGATAGATCTGGAAATTCGGATAGGCAATGAAGGTCGGGCCAAGGCGACCCTGCGGCAGTATCAGGTCGCCATGCAGGTTGCCGAAGCTCGTGTTGCCATCGCGCGGCTTGACGCCAAGGGCGAACCACTCACCGGCCGTCAGTGGGCCACCGATACCGGATTTCTCCCAGGGGAGGTTCTCGGGAAGCGTGACTTCCTGGATCCACGGCTGGCCCTTCTGGAAGCCGAGATGCTGGATGAACTTGGCCGCCGTCAGAATGGCGTCGGGGCCGCTCTGCTTGAGGCGGACGTGACCATCGCCGTCGCCGTCCATGCCATAGGCGACTATGTCACGAGGCAGCATCTGGACCTGGCCGATCTCGCCGGCCCAGGCACCGGTGTTGGTTGCCGGGTCGAGGTCGCCATGCTGAACCATTTCGATGAGGGCGATCAGCTGCGGACGGAAAAGCTCCGGACGGCGGCAGTCGTGAGCCAGGGTCACGAGGGCGTTGCGGGTGTTGAAGTCGCCCTGTACGGCGCCGAAGTCGGTTTCCATCGCCCAGAAGGCGGTGATAACCCCTGCGGGTACACCAAATTCCTGCTCAGCACGGGCGAAGACATCTGCGTATTGCTTCATCTTCTGGCGGCCAATGTCGAGCCGGCCCTGGCTGACAGTGCGTTGCGAGAATTCCAGGAAAGTCTGCTTGAACACGCCCTGAGCGCGGTCGCGGCTCAAGACCTTCTGGTCGATCTGTGCGCCTTCCAGAGCCTTGTCAGCAGCTTCGGCCGATGCGCCCGCTGCGATGGCGTCGGCCTTTACGCCGGCCAAGAATTCGCTGAGGTCGCCGTCACATGCTACCGCCGGTGTCTGCGAAGCCGGGGCACTCGGTGCCGGCGTCTGCGCGGCTGCGCCGGTCGCCAGACCGGCAGCGAAAAGGAGTGCAAGTGCCGTGCGGCTTGCGGGCGAGACGTACATAGTTTCGATCCTCGTCATAAAATGGAATTTCCGTCGATTTCCCAAATGATTGTGACGGAAGCAAGAAAGACGAGGCGACGTTACTAAGAATTTGTGTCCTTTGATACAGCCGCTACCCAGTTGTGCCAATTCTGGGTCGATCCGGCAAAGACATTGATGTCCGTTGGACCCTTGATACCGGGGATGACGCCCGTCGACGTGTATTGCCAGAAGGCCCAACGGCGGTCGGCATAGGTGACTTCGGGATGCTTGGCGGTGGAGCGGACCCAGAAGTGGTAATTCTGGAAGTAGCCGACGAGATTGTCGCGGTGGAAGTCTACCGAGGTATAGATGATCGGCCGCTTGCCGTAATAGGCCTCGAGGCGATCCATGAAGCGCTGAAGCTGGGCGCGGACCGCCGCCGGATCGGGGCGATAGCGGCATGTCTTCGATTCCGCATTCCATTCGGCGTCGAGGACCGGCGGCAGGCGCATGGATTCCTTGGGCACGTTACGGATAAACCAGTCAGCCTGCTCATCGGGCGTCGAGCAGAAATAGTAGAAATGATAGGGAGCGTGCGGAATGCCGACGGCGCGGGCGCGCTGCCAGTATTCGTTGAAGCGCGGATCGATGCGGTCCTTGCCTTCGGTCGCCTTGATGAAGGCGAAAGCAACGCCGGAACCCTTGACCGTCTGCCAGTCGATATTGCCCTGCCACTTCGACACGTCGATGCCGTGGATCGGCTGCTGCTCAGGATGCTTTGATCCGAAGTCCTGGGGATCGGTGTCCTTGAAGCGCGTCTTTGGCTTCACGGACGCTGTTTCGAGAAAATCATAGCCCGATGACGTGCATCCGGCGAGCATGACAGCCAACGGCAAAACGCAAAACAGAAGCCGGCGCATAGATGTTCCGTCGCGAAACGAATGGATTTTTTGCCCCACAGCTCGACCCCGTTAAAGACGCGTCCAGCAGAGGAATGTCCCCTCTATTTTCCATATCAACGTAAAAAAACGGTTAGTTTCAAGCGAAATGTCAAGGTTTGGTCACAATGACGGCCCGCCAGGCATARCCGCCACCAATGGTCTCGAAGGTCAGTCGCGCTTGATTTTCAGAGGCTTGCGACGCGAGAACCTGCCGCAAATCGGCACGCGGCGACACGTGAAATTTTCGCAGCCACGCCTTGAGAAAGCGTGCAAACCAGCCCGGAAGGCGCTCCTGCTGGCCGAAATCGACGATGTGCAGCTCGCCGCCGGGGGCGAGGGCGGCCATGGCCGAGTCGACGGCGCGTTCCCAATCGGGGATCATCGAAAGGGCGTAGGAAATGAGAATGCGGTCGAAGCCGCTGACGCCGAACTCGCGCGGCGTGAAGGCGGTCGCGTCCGCGACGCGGAAATCCGGAACCGTTGCTTTGGTCTCGAATGTTTTGCGCGCGGAGATCAGCATCTCGTGCGAGATGTCCAGGCCGAACAGCCGAGCCCGCGGGTAATATTGATGGGCGAGCGCCAGGTTGCGGCCGGTTCCGCAACCGACCTCCAGCAGGGTGCCGTCTTCCGGCACATTCAGATTGCGGATCGTCTCATCACGGCCGAGAAGGTAGTACTTGCGCGTCAGGTCATAGATGTGGCGCTGATAACGGTACATGCCGTCCATCAGGGCGGCGTGGCCGTCGTCCTTGGTGACGGGATTCGTGCCGACCCCGCTCACGCATTCTTCCCGTAGATATGGAAGCCGCCATAGATTGCCGAGCGATCAAGCGCCGTGAGTTCGGCGGAGCGATTTTCCATGTACGTCCACTGATCGCGGATTGCAGGCGACAGACGGCCTTCGATGATGCTCTTTTCGGCCGCCGTACGGAAGATCGCCCGGGCACCTTCGCGCGCCGTGCGGCTGATCTCTGCCCATAGGTCGTTGAGTTGCTGGTCCGTCATCCAGTCCTGTGCATCCAGGAGGACGTAGCGATCGCGCGATCCGGCCGGCTCGCCGGCGAGCAGTTCCGTGAAGCTTGCATGATGAACGGTGACGCGATCCACATTGCCACGGATCGCCTCGTAGTTCGCGGGCTCGAGATAGGTTGGGAGTGTGCCTTCGCCCTTCGGCGCGTAGCGGCGAGCGAAAGCCTGCCAGGCAAAATAGTTTTCCTGCATGGGGAAGTGACAGGCCAGCTTCTCAAGTCGGTGCCGTAGGATCGGCGCGATTGACTGCTCGGCGGCGAGGCTTGCCAGTTCGTCGTATTGCTGTGGCGGGATACCGAGGCCGAACAACGAGCTCTTGCGGCCGGTGATCCAGCGTACGACCGGCTTGTCGAAGAGTGGTGCGATCTTCTCGTCGAAGAACTGGCGCTGCTCGCGCAGGGAGCGCGTCTTGGTCATTTCCGTCAGGTCGACGCCATGCAGGCGGGCCAGAAGGTGTGCTGCTCCAATGAACCGACCGAGGAGACCTGTTTCGTAGATGTTGCGGTCGAAAACCGTGACCCGCCGACGGCCGAACTTGCGGCCGTTCCAGTAGTTGCGGGTCGCGTCGTCAAGATTTGCAGCGAGGAATTGGTCGAAGGCGTGGCTGTTCGACAACTCGCGCGGTGTGGCGAGGAAGCGAACGAGATCGGCGTGTGCGGGAAGGTGGCTGAACGCGGCAAGCTTCAGGCGATTGAGGGCAATATGATGCGGATTGAGATCGACCACATCAATCGACGCCGGGCTCCTGGAAAGATAGGCAAGCATGTTGCAGCCGCCGGAGCCGATCGTCACGATGCGGTGGTGAGGCTGAAGCTCCATCGCCAGCATGTCGAGGTCGGGATCTTCCCAGATTTGCGGATAGACCAGGCCGGAAAACAGCAGCCCAAAGAGCCGTTCCGAAAAGCCTGCCTTGGAGAAGGCATTGTGGCGGAGAAGAGCTGCCTTGAGTTTCCGGTTCTTGCGGAAGCCGGCATCCGGTGCAAATTCCGTCATATGAGTCTTTCACCCTTTTAGCGTTCAGGGCGTTTAGCGCGCCGTCACTACAGTTTGATGACGCAAGCTGTGGGCGCGTGCTTCCGTCGGTGGAAATGGAAAAACATCCGGGCATTGGGGGCTTTCGCGCTGCCGGCTTTCCTGCTTCTCTTGTGGGCAAGGAGGATCGCATATGCGATTTGTGCTGCGTGTCGTGAGGCCACTCGCTCTTTTGCTGGTCGCGATCGTCGCTATGAGCGCGGCTTGGCTTTATGCGCGGCCACCTGAATTGCTGCGAGTCGGTGATGGTTACGCAGCCAAGATCGTTTGCTCGAACGTATTCCTCGCAGGGCGTGACCCCGAACAGGTGCTTTACGAGGACGTTCAGGCGCCGGGAAATCCGTTGCTACGACTGGTACGCGTCACTGTCGACAGGCAGGACAAGCGGGTTACCGCTCGTATCCTCGGGCTCTTCGCGCCGGGCCATGCGATCTATCGCGGCGCACTCGGCTGCAGCAGCGTGCCGGATGGTGACTTCGAGGCCGCGGCGCGCGCCGTGCCCGAGGTTCCGGTGACTCCGGAGCCGCAAAATGAGGCCCCATGGCCGGAGGGAAATGCCGTCGCGAAGGCCAATGACAGCCGTGTCGATGCACTGCTTTCAGATGCCGAGCTGATCGGTCCTGCAATGCGCGCGGTTGTCGTGGTTCGCAACGGCCGCATCATCGGGGAGCGCTATGGTGATGGATTCGGTCCGATGATGCCGCTCACCGGCTGGTCGATGACGAAGACCGTGAATGCAGCCATCGTCGGGCGGCTGATGCTCGACAACAAAATCGCGTTCGATGAGGCTGGCCTTCTGCCGCAGTGGAAGGGGGGCGACCATTCGGCGATCAAGCTGAGTGATCTGCTCGGCATGGAGAGCGGCCTGGTGTTCAACGAGAGCTACGGCACGGTCGCCGATGTCACACGGATGCTCTATCTCGATGCGGATATGACGGCGCTGCCAGCAAGTCTGCCATTGGAGGCAAGCCCGGGCCAGCGTTTCAGCTATTCAAGCGGTTCGTCGGTGCTGATCTCAAAGATATGGATGAACAGGATTGGCAACATGCAGGCGGCGCTTGCCTATCCCAAGACGGCGCTGTTCGACCCGATCGGCATGTCGAGTGCTGTCTTGGAGGTCGACGCACGGGGCACCTTCGCCGGCAGTTCCTATCTTTACGCCACAGCGCGGGATTGGGCGCGTTTCGGCCAGTTCCTTCTTCAGGACGGCGTCTGGAACGGCCAGAGGCTGTTGCCGGAACGGTTCATGGCAGCGATGAGGACGCCGACCGTGGCCTCGGGCGGCAAATATACCCGGGCGCAGGCCTGGCTCGCCGCGCCGGGCGGTGACACCAGCGCCGTTGCCGGTCTTCCCGAAGATACGTTCTGGATGGAGGGGCACGATGGGCAGAGCATTGCGATCGTGCCGTCCGCGAAGCTTGTCGTCGTCAGGCTCGGATTGACGCCAAGCTGGCTTCGCTACAAGCCGCAGATGCTGGTCAAAGAGATCCTAGCCGCGCTGCCCGGCAGTGATCAGTAGTTGCCCTGGGCGACGTCGTCCATGCCCTTGCGCTTGGCTTCGTAGTAATAGCCACGGGCATAGAGGCGGACAGCATCGTCTTCGCTGCTGTCAGAGACGAGCCAAGCGCCGCGAAGATACTTGGCGGCGTATTTGATGTTCGTTTCGGCATCAAAGAGGCCAGCGGGATCACCTTCGTAGCCCATGGACTTGGCCGTGTTGTACTTGATCTGCATCAGGCCGAAATAGCCGCGCTTGTTATAGGCCTTGGAATTGTAGCGGCTCTCGCGATGCACGACGCGGTGAAGCAGCGAGGCGGGCACCTGGTAGAGCTTCGAATATTTGTCGATGATCTTGGTGATTGCGCTTTTCTCAACCGTCGGCGCGCCATCGTCGTCGCTGTCGCTGAACATCGGCGGTGCGGCCGGTGGATCCGAGGGACCTGAGGTGTCGAAACCGTAATCCATCATCGGGTGCGGCGTCGTATCGATAGCGGAAAGAGCTGCAATCGCGCTGCTTCCAGCCTGAGGTGTTGCGGCAAAGGCGAGTTGAGTCGACGGGGAAGGGGTGCCCGGGCGCGGGATCGGTACAACGGACTGAATCGCTGTCATTTCAGGCGTGAGCGGAATCTGYGCGTAACCCGTTGCCGTCGTCGCCCCGGCCTGACCGCTCAACTGAGAAGGATCGGTTGCCGGCATGGCGGGTGCCGCGAGGGCCGTTGTCGCCTGGTCGGCGGTGGTGATCATCGCCGTCTGGGCCGCTCCGTCGCCGGCCGGCACGGCTGCAAGCGTGGCGTCTTCGCCGGGCTTTGGTGTCGGAACAACGGTCTGGATTGCGGTCAGTTCTTCCACCGACGTGTATTCGACGCTCGTGCATCCGGCAACGACGCCGCAGAGCATCGTCGAAACGATGAGACTGCGTTTCAGGCCGGAAAAACCGATCGCTACCATACTCTCACTTTCGTGAACGCGCCGCCCCGGCAGCGTTAGAAGTTACCAAAAACCTTAAGCCTGGAATCCGCAATTAACGTATTCGTTGCGTTGCTGCAACCCGCTGGAAATATTTACGCGGCTATCCGCCTATAACCGGCTGTTACGGCGCCTGCGGCAATGAGCAGAGTGCCGCCGGTGCGGTTAACCGCACGCTGGATGCTTGCCTTGCGAATAAGCCCGCGAGCCGCGTTTGCTGCCAGTGCATAGGTCGAGGCATTGATGGTTGCGAGGACCAGGAACGTGGCTTCCATGATGAGCATCTGGCCGAAGAACGGCAAAGCGGGATTCAGGAACTGCGGAACGAAGGCGACGAAGAACACGATGCTCTTCGGATTGAGCGCCGTGACGACATAGGCGTGCAGGAAAACCCTTATCGATTTCTTTTCGGGCAGGTTGTCATTGTCCGCCATCGGTTCGGACATCACGGGTGCGCGCCAAAGCTTGATCCCGAGCCAGATCAGGTACGCGCCGCCGATCCATTTCAGCACCGTAAATAGGGTCGCGGAGGCCGCAAGCACGGCCCCCAGTCCGAAAAGGGATGCAGTCATCGCGGTAAAGTCGCCGAGCGCGACGCCGGTTACCGTCGCGAGCGCCGTCTTGCGCCCATGGCCCAGCGCATAGGAAACAACGAGAAGGATCGTCGGCCCCGGTATCGCCAGCATGATTGCAGACGCAGCGGCAAAAGCGAGCCAGGCTTCGAGCGACATGGAATCTCCTCCTATTCCCTAAGGGAAAGCAAAGACACCATATTAACCCTCAGTCAATCATGCCGCGCTGTATTTCTGCCCGATCGTGTCCATGACTTCGCCGAACCACTTGGTGGAGGTGTCGAAGGCCTTGCCACCCTTGATACGCGGGAACTCGATTGTCCGGAGCTTACCATTCTCCGCTTCATCGTGACCTGTGACACCGGAGACCTTGTTCAGGGCGCTTTCGACGGCAAGGTCGGTCATGCTCTGAATCAGACGAAGGTCATCGCCGTTTGCGGGGGCCGAACGTGCGAAGTAACCCGATTTCTGCACGAGCGAGCGCTCGGCATCGATGAGGCCTGCGAACTGTTTCTGGAACCAGCCGCCGACATTGATCGTGTCGATCTTCACGTGGCCGAAGGCGTCGCGCTTGATGGTCTCGCCCGCGGCCTCGCGCTCGGCGACGATGGCGTCAAGGCAGGCGCCTTCCGAAACGAACACGGTCGCATGACCGGTGCGGTCCATGACTTCCTTCAACCGGGCCGCTTCCGCATCGAGATCGAATGCCAGTTCGGGCAGGTAGACGGCGTCGATGCTTTTCATCCTGGCGTTCGTCATCAGCCCATCGACATATTCATAGTTCTTCGTCCGCTGCAGATAGGCCCGAGCAGTTGCCGCCGTCAGCCAGCCGCAGTGGCGCCCCATGACTTCGTGGATGATCAGTGTGCGCGGTGCCGCGGTCTGCTCGTTGCTGACGTTGTCGAAGAAGTGTGCGCCGACTTCGGCGGCTGTCCATGCGCCAAGCGACTGGCGGATCGGGACGACGTCGTTGTCGACCGTCTTCGGCAGTCCGACGACCGTCAGATTGTAGCCGTTGGCCGCCAGATATGCCGCAAGATCGGCAGCGGTAGTGTTCGTGTCGTCGCCGCCGATCGTGTGAAGAATGGTGACGCCATCGTTGGCAAGCCGCTCGGCCGCCACACGCAGCGGGTTTTCGCCTTCCTTAACGAGACCGCGCTTCACGCAATCGGCTGCATTGGTGAGCTTGACGCGGCTGTTGCCGATCGGCGACCCGCCGTAGCGATGCAGAAGCGACGCCTTCTCCCGCATGTCTGCCGTGATCTTGATGCTGTCGCCGAGGAGTACGCCCTGGTAACCGGAACGATAGGCGACGAGCTCGATGTCGGGCGCAACGTCGCTGTAGCGTTCGATCAATCCGCCGACTGCGGAGGAGAGACAGGGCGCCAGGCCTCCGGCCGTGAGCAATGCGACTTTCTGTTTGGCCATGATCCCTCCATTGTGTCTCGTATCGGTGCAAGCGCGTCTGCTTACCTAACGCATGGATGCGGCAGGGAAAGGGCCATGTAAAGTGTTGTTATTGTGAAAATCGCGCCCCTGACGGCGAAGGTAGATGGAAGCGCGGATATAATCGTTTCAAGCCAAGGATAGCTGTTCAGATGGCTTGTGGAAATTCCCGAGCGCGTGGAGCCGACTGTGCAACTGCATGCTTCTCTGATGCGTTAACAGCCTATCCCTTGGTGTCATATGACGCCGTGCGAATGCGGCGTATGCTTGGGTGCCGGAGCGACAATTACCGAATTGTGAAAGCAGTATTCGCTCCTATGACCAATCGTCGCCTTGCAAACGCAGGCTTTATTTGGTCAAGGTGTCTAATCTTATTTGCACTGCGAGAGACTCTTATGTCCTTCTGGGAAAAACTGCTGAATGCCATTGGCAACACCGCGGGCAACGTCCTTTCGGCGGTGGTCGAGGCTATCCGGACAGTTTTCGAAGGCGATCCGGAGACCCGCCGCAAGGTGGCTTTCTCAGTCGCGATCATTGCTCTGTCGGCAAAAATGGCCAAAGCGGACGGGATCGTCAGTGAGAAGGAGGTTGACGCCTTCCGCGAGATCTTCGAATTCCCGCCCGAGCAGGCGAAGAACGTTGCGCGTCTTTATAATCTGGCGCGCCAGGACGTGGCCGGCTATGAGGCCTATGCGGAGCGCTTGTCGTCCCTGTGCGTGACATGCGCCGCCAATTGCCCGGTACTGGAAGAGGTACTGGACGGTCTCTTTCATATCGCCAAGGCTGACGGGCTCATTCATGAGAAGGAATTGGCGTTCCTGCGGCACGTCGGCCAGATCTTCCATATGAATGACGAGCATTTCGAAAGGATCGCCGCGCGCCATGTCTCCGTGGGACGTGATCCCTATAAGGTGCTCGGTGTTTCTCCCTCCGATGATTTCACCACGATCCGTCGCCGTTACCATGGTCTTGTCAGTGAGCATCATCCGGATCGGCTGATTTCCCGTGGTGTGCCGGCCGAGTTCCATGCCATTGCCAATGAGCGCATGGCGGCGCTGAATGCCGCCTACGAGGCGATCGAGAAGGAACGCCGCGCAGCATGACCTCGTTCGAGGCCGACTACCGGAAGGCAATTGTTCGCCCTTCGCCCAATCACGGCGAGCGTGCGGATGGACGCAAGCCAGATATGATCCTTCTTCACTATACAGGTATGCCAACGCCCGACGGAGCGCTGGAGTGGCTCTGTCGCGACGAAAGCCAGGTCTCCAGCCACTACTTTGTCCAGGAAGACGGCGAGGTTCTGCAGCTCGTGCCCGAGGAGTGCCGTGCCTGGCATGCTGGCAAAAGTTACTGGCAGGGCGAGACCGATATCAACTCGTTGTCAATAGGGATCGAGATCGCCAATGCCGGTCATCCCGGCGGCCTTCCAGAGTATCCCCAAGAACAAATCCAAGCCGTGATCGAATTGTGTCGAGATTGCGGCCAACGTTGGTCAATTGCCCCTGAAAGGGTGCTTGGACATTCCGACGTTGCACCGATTCGGAAGGTCGATCCGGGGGAAAAATTTCCCTGGGCGGAGCTCTCCAGGGCCGGTATCGGCCACTGGGTCGAGCCCGCACCGATCTCAGGTGGAAGATTTTTCCAACGCGGCGACCGCGGCCAGCCGGTCGAAGCCCTGCAGTCGATGCTGTCGCTCTACGGCTATGCGACTGAAATCACTGGCGAATTCTCGGCCAAGATGGCAGGCGAGGTCGAGGCCTTCCAGCGTCATTTTCGGCCCGCCCGAATCGACGGAATTGCGGACTTTTCGACGATAGACACCCTGCACCGTCTGCTGGCGTCGCTTCCACGCTACTCCGCATAAGTAGTACTTTTGAGTCGCGCCAATTTACCGGGATTCTGAGAGTTCGTCGGCTCGCCACATCATTTCCCTATTATCTCCTCATTGCGATGGTCTAACGCCAAACGTCGAACGGCGCCGCTTGTGTTGTTTGGGGTTCTTGGCGGTCGTCAATTGAAACAAGAAGAATTGCTGCAGTATCTCTAATAAATATCTGCCGCATAAAACTGGATCGTTATTTGAAACGCGGTCCAGAAATTCTTTGGGTCGGAGTAATTAGACTGAATGAATAGGATTATTTCTGCTGCGGTGTGCGCAAGCGCACTGTTGATGGGTATGAATTGCGCTTTCGCGGGTGAATGGGGCGCAAGGGCACAGACGGTTCCTTTGAAGACTGTTGATCGGACTAGCGGCTATGCAATGCCGGACTTCACGGCCAACAAATATTCGGCTCTCATTATCAAGTACGCAAAGCAATATAACGTTCCTGCCGAGCTCGCTCAGGCCGTCGTTCGCGTCGAGAGCAATTTCAATCCGAACGCACGCGGTAGTGCCGGTGAAATCGGTCTCATGCAGATCAAGCCGGCGACAGCAAGGATGATGGGTTACTCGGGGACGAGCAAGGGGTTGTTCGATCCCGAGACGAACATCAGGTTCGGCATGAAATACCTGGCCGCTGCACATGAACTCGGCGGTGGTGAGACCTGCGACACGATCCTGAAGTACAATGCCGGCCATGGCGCAACCCGCATGAACCCGGTCTCCAAGGCCTATTGCGGTAAGGTCTTGGCGATGCTCGACTGATCACCTGAAACTGCCTGTCTGATAATTACTTCGACCGGGCACTTAAGAATATGATTCAACATGGTGCCTGTGTTATCTGGCCTCCGAAATGAGGTGATACATGGCAGTTGATTTCAAGGTGATCATCGTCGGGCGCGGAATGATGGGCGCGGCTGCGGCCCGCCATCTCTCCGGGATGATCGAGGGTGTTGCGCTCATCGGCCCCAGTGAGCCAGTCGAGCGCAAGAGCCATCATGGCGTCTTTGCCAGCCACTACGACGAGGCCCGCATCACGCGGACCTTCGACGACAATGCCGTTTGGGCGACGCTGGCGGCACGCTCGCTCGACCGCTACCACGAAATCGAAGCGAAGAGCGGCATTTCCTTTTTCACGGAAGCGGGTTGCCTCTTTGCCGGACCACCTGCCCAACCGGGGGAGCGATATCTCGGACGGGCGCTGCAGGTCAGCGAAACGCTCGGTCTCGACGTCGAAACGCTGACGCCGACGGCGTTGCGGGACCGCTTTCCTCCGTTTGATCTCAACCCGTCGTTCAATGGTTATTTCGAAGCGAAACGCGCGGGCCACATCAACCCGCGCGCTTTGGTTCGAGCGCAAGCCAAGCTTGCCGAGCAGGCGGGCGTGACGGTTATCGATGCGACTGTTGCCTCTGTTCGCGATGAGGGTACGTTCGTGGAGGTTCATGCCGGCGGCAAGCGCTATACCGCCGAGCGGGTGCTGGTCGCTGCCGGCGGTTTCAGCAATTTCAACGGTCTTCTCCCTGCTGCCATCGATGTCAGGATCGCGGCGCGCACCATGGCATTCTTCGAACTTGGCGCCCGGGAGATGGCAGTTTTTTCCGAAATGCCTTCAGCCATTATCTTCGGCGACCGCGACGAGGACCATGTCTACATCCTTCCGCCGGTGTGCTATCCCGACGGCAAGTTCTATCTCAAACTCGGCGGCGAGTTGGAAACGCGCTCATTCGAGACGCTTGAGGATGTCGGAACATGGTTTCGCTCCGATGGCGATCTGGCGGAGCGCGACCTGCTGGTGTCAAYGGCCCTGCAGCACATGCCCGCATTGGCGGGTTGCGCAACAACCTCGGCGCCGTGTGTGGCAACCTTCACGGCAACAGCCTATCCCTATGTGGGCTATACGGATTCTCCACGAATTGCGGTTCTGGCCGGTGGCAATTTCGTTGCCGCGAAATCATCGGATGAGCTCGGCCGACTGGGCGCGGTCGTCATGACGCAAGGCTGGCTCGGCGCCGAGGACTTCGGCAGGGAGCTGACGCCGGTCTTCCGCTAGGCACGCTCCGGTCGGGGAGGGGCGCCCGTTGCGAGTACGCGCAGAGCTCGAAGATATTTCAGTGGCATTCGCTTCGCGTCTCCGCTAAGGGAGCCATGCCAGTTGGCCGGGCAGCCGCGCTTTACCAATGCCGAAAGGCGGTAGGGTGAGGAAAGTCCGGGCTCCACGGAAACACGGTGCCGGATAACGTCCGGCGAGGGCGACCTCAGGGAAAGTGCCACAGAAAGCAAACCGCCTGCCTCGGCAGGTAAGGGTGAAAGGGTGGGGTAAGAGCCCACCGCATCTCCGGTAACGGCGATGGCAAGGTAAACCCCACCGGGAGCAAGACCGAATAGGGATGACGTGGGAGGCGAAAGCCTTCCGGCTGGTTTCCAGGTCAGTCATCCGGGTGGGTTGCGTGAGGCAGCGTGCGAACGCTGTCCCAGAGGAATGGCTGCCACGTTCCGGCTTCGGCCGGGGCCATACAGAACCCGGCTTACAGGCCAACTGGCGAACTACCTTTGCTAAGACGCGTCTTGTTGATGTCGTCGATTGCTAGTGGGCGGTCGGTGCCTTTGCCAGGCATTCATCGCAGGTGGTGCTGCTGCGCGCGAGAATGGACCAGCGCTTGAATATCTTGCCGCAGGAATCGCATTGGATGTCGGTCGTCATGCCTGACTGCGACAGTGGAATACGCTTTTCCGGTTCAAAGCGTCCGTAAAGAAGTCCCTTTAATGTGAAGTTTGTCATACTATTACTCCACGGTTACTTATTTAGCTTTCATTAATATGCGGCAGCGCTGAACCGATTCAATTCTCCGCCTCCTTATTATTTTGCACATGGCAATATCCGAATAGCTTGGTCGCTTACTTCAAAGGGGATAGCGGCTGCATACCTCTTCATGGGGTGCCTTGGATCGACGCCTGCCACTGTTGAAGAGCAAGCCTTAAGCCTTTGTTGGAAATTGCATATTTGGTTGTGCCGATCTGAGCCATCGGTCGCCTTCGGGCGCGTGCTGGCAGGGCTGGTTCGCGGCATCGGTAAGTGCGGAACTAACCCTTTGTTAAACTTAACAGCTTATAAATTTTCGATACGGCGCTCATCGTGAGACGGGCGTTTCCCATTGACGCCCATATGGTCCCATGTTATCCCATTCATGCACTGCGCAAGGGCAAGTAGGTGCCCACCAATCGCAAAGCCAAGGTGTCTTCTGTTCCGGAAGCTCCGGATGGGGTCTTGCCCATTCGGCTCGCGAAGCTGTGCCTGAATTTCAGGGTTCCGGGCTTTTGAGTTCAGTCCGGGCTCTTTCGGGAACGGATGTTTCGTGTCATGAGCCGCTTCCTTTCAAATGCGACCAACAGAATCGATTCCAAGGGCAGGGTTTCCGTGCCGGCGGCGTTTCGATCCGTGTTGGCGCAGCGCAATGTTCAGGAGCTCTATTGCTTCCAGGACTTTGTGTTTCCGGCGATCAGTGTCGGCGGTCCGGATCTCCTGGAGAGGTTCGAGCGTCAAATCTCTGCGGAAGATCCGTTTTCGCCGGACGCGAACGAGATGTCGCTTCTCATCCACGGGGGCGGTATCTTCATGAAGCTCGATGCGGAAGGCCGGCTGATGGTCACGGATTTCATCCGCGACTTCACCGGTATCTCGGACGAAGTGACCTTCGTTGGTCGGGCGGATCATTTTCAGCTGTGGCAGCCGCAGGCATTTCAGGCTGCTCAGGTGCAGGCACGAGGAGGGCGTCGGCTGGCGGGCAGGCGTTCCTAAAAATACGAGGGAACGGAATGGCGGCGAATCCTGGCGGAGATTCAACTGATGCCGGTGGCGGACCGGTTCGCCACATTCCGGTTCTTCTCAATGAGGTGCTTGCCGCGCTCGAGCCGTTGCCCGGCAAGATCATTCTCGATGGCACCTTCGGTGCGGGCGGCTATACTTCTGCCATTCTGGGTGCTGGCGCCAATGTGATCGCCCTGGATCGCGATCCGACCGCCATCGAAGCCGGTCAGGCCCTTGTCGCTGAAAGCCAAGGCCGCTTGAAGCTCGTTCATTCGCGGTTTTCTCAATTGGCCGATGCTGCTCCATCGGGCGGGCTGGATGGAGTCGTGCTCGATATCGGCGTGTCCTCAATGCAGATCGATGAGGCCGAGCGCGGTTTCTCGTTCCAGAAGAATGGTCCGCTGGACATGCGGATGTCGGCGGCTGGCGTTTCGGCGGCCGATGTGGTCAATCGTGCCAAGGTGGCTGATCTGATCCGCATCTTTCATTTTCTCGGAGAGGAAAGTCAGTCGCCGCGCATCGCGCATGCGATTGAAAAGCGGCGGGCTGAAAAGCCGTTCGAGACGACGCGCGATCTGGCTGGTCTGATCGAGCTCGTCACCCCACGTAAAATGAAGGACAAGATTCATCCGGCGACCCGGGTCTTCCAGGCGTTGCGGGTTTTCGTCAACGACGAACTTGGCGAGCTGGCGCGGGCGCTGTTTGCCGCCGAGCGCGTGCTGAAGCCCGGCGGGCGTCTCGTTGTGGTTACCTTCCATTCGCTCGAAGATCGGATCGTCAAGACCTTCTTCTCTGATCGCGCCGGCAAGGCTTCGGGCTCGCGTCATCTGCCCGTCGCGCACGAGCGTGCGGCGACCTTCGAGCGGATCGGCAAACCCATGGTTGCTGCGACCGAGGCGGAGGCGCAGGCAAACCCGCGGGCGCGATCTGCCAAGCTGCGGGCAGGGCTGCGCACTGCCGCACCCGCTGAAGCGGCGGATATTTCCATCTTCGGGCTGCCGAATCTGGCGAGTCTCGGAAAGCTCGGAGCCTGATATGCTGAGAACCTTGGACCTCATCCTCGTCGGTGTCATGACAGCAGCTGCTGCTGTCACCTATACGATCAAGCACCATGCCGAGCTCAAGCTCGAGGAAGTTCATCGGCTTGAAGCGGAGATCAAGCTCGAGAAGGATACCATCGATCTGTTGAAGGCCGATTGGGCTCTGTTGTCCCAGCCGAACAGGCTCGAGCGGCTCGTCAACAACTACAATGGTGAGCTTCAGCTGCAGCCGACGGCTTCCACGTCGCTGGTTCATGCCAAGGAACTGCCGATGCTGAAGTCGCAAGTTCCGGTTCCCGACATTACCGAAGCGAAGGCCGGTGCCAAGGCGAAGCCAAAGGCGGTGGCGCCTGAACCCGAAGAAGAAGACATGATGGCAACCGGATCGGTGGAGTAGAGATGTCGTTTCTTTCACGCATCATGGTCTTGAAGAGCCAGGCGCATTTCTCCGCCGGCACGCACAACCGCCTCGGCGGCAATAGGCCGATCGAGGGATCGCGAAAAAAGAGGGCGGGACAGGCCAAGAGCCGCGTCGGGCTCCTGATCGTCGGCTTCGTTGCTGTTTATTGCGTGATCGGCGGGCGTCTCGTCGAATACGCAGTCCGCGACCCCGATGTCGTGTCCAGTATCCTGCCGCCTGATCGTCTGATGGCGTCGCGCCCGGATATCCTGGACCGAAACGGCGAGGTGCTGGCGACCGATATCCGCACCGTCTCGCTGTTTGCCGAGCCGAACAAGGTTGTCGATCCCGACGAGGCGGTCGAGAAACTCGCCACCGTTATGCCCGACCTCGACATGAAGGGGACTTACAAGAAGCTCGCGAACCGCACGTCCCACTTCGCCTGGCTGCGTCGCCAGCTGACGCCGAAGCAACAGAGCCAGATCCTTGCGCTCGGCATTCCGGGCATCGGCTTCCGCCCTGAGAAGCGCCGCTTTTATCCGGGTGGCGCCACCGCAGCGCACATTCTCGGTTACGTCAACATCGACAACCGCGGCGTTGCCGGCATGGAAAAATACATTGACGATCAGGGCCTTGCCGACCTCGCTTCCGTCGGCATGACAAGCGACCAGCCGCTGGAGCCCGTTCGCCTGTCGATTGACGTCCGCGTCCAGAACATCGTGCGCGATGTCGTCGTCAACGCGGTCAAGAACTACGAGGCCAAGGGCGCCGGCGCTGTCATCCTCGATATTCATACCGGCGAAGTGCTCGGAATGGCATCGGCCCCGGATTTCGATCCGAACAACCCGCTGGAGGGCGCCAAGGAGGGCTGGCTGAACCGCATGTCGAACGGCACGTTCGAAATGGGCTCGACCTTCAAGACGTTCTCGCTTGCCATGGCGCTCGACACGGGCAAGGTCAGCCTGAACGACAGCTTCGATGCGACGCAGCCGATCCGCATCGGCGGCTTCACCATTCACGACTTCCACGGCCAGCGCCGTTGGCTGACGCTGCCTGAGGTGTTCCAGTATTCGTCGAACGTCGGCACCGCTCGCATCATCGACATTGTCGGGATGGATGCTCAGAAGGATTATCTTACGAAGCTCGGCCTTTTGACCAAGATGCAGACCGAACTGCCGGAAGTGAAGATGCCGAGCCAACCGAAGGTTTGGAAGAAGATCAACTCGATCACGATTTCCTTCGGCCACGGCGTTTCCACGACGCCACTGCAGACGGCGGTTGCCGGCGCGGCGCTCGTCAACGGCGGCAAGCTCATCGAGCCAACCTTCCTGCCGCGCAATCGGGAACAGGCGGACGAGGTTGCTGAAGTGGTTGTCAAGAAGTCGACCAGCGACGACGTGCGTTATCTCTTCAAGCTGAACGGCATCAAGGGCTCCGGCCGCAATGCTGACGTCCCCGGCTTCAACGTCGGCGGCAAGACTGGCACGGCTGACAAGGTGGTCAATGGCCGCTATGCGACGAACCTCAACTTCAATGCGTTCCTCGCCGCATTTCCGATCGAGGATCCGAAGTATGTCGTGCTGACGTTCTGCGATGAACCGCACAATGGCGAGAAGGGTCAGAACATCGCCGCGTATACTGCTGCACCGATGGTGAAGAACATCATTGCCCGCGCAGCGCCAATTCTCGGTGTGGAACCCAAGTTCGGTGACGACGGATCGGCCATGTTGGTGTCTTATTGAGTCTGAATGAATGTCGGAGCCGATTCGCCACGGGGGCGCGGCGGCTTGAATGAGAAAAGTACATTCGATGAACTTGCGAGACATCGCCGGAGATGCATTTCCGGAACTTGAAAATCAATTAGCCGGGTCTGTCGGGGCGCTGGCGGTTTTGGGCATCTCGTCCGACAGCCGCAAGATCGAACGCGGAATGGTGTTTGTAGCTGTCGCCGGGACGAAGGCAGATGGAGCAGGTTTTATCGCCGATGCGGCGACGCGCGGTGCTGTCGTGGCCATTGCCTCCCATGGCATTGATGCTTCCATACCTGTTCTCGTCGTGAACGATCCGCGCCGCTTCCTCTCGATCGCGGCCTCTCACTTCTATGGCAAGCAGCCGGAAACGATGGTTGCCGTGACCGGTACTGCAGGCAAGACGTCGGTTGCCTCCTTTACGCGGCAGATCTGGGCTTATGCCGGCCATCCGGCGGCGATGATCGGTACGACTGGTGTCGTCTCTCCGACACGCAATGAATATGGCTCGCTGACGACGCCCGATCCAGTTTCGCTTCACAAATTACTGGCTGAGCTCTCCGGGGAGGGCGTTACACATGCCTCGATGGAAGCCTCCAGCCATGGCCTCGATCAGGGCCGTCTGGATGGCGTCAGGCTCACTGCCGCTGCCTTTACCAATCTAGGCCGCGATCACATGGACTATCATCCGACGATCGAAAGCTACATGGCCGCGAAGATGCGGCTTTTCGATACGCTGCTGCCAAAGGGCGCACCGGCGGTGATCTTCGCTGACGATGCGTGGTCGGAGCAAGCCGTCAAAGCGGCGCGCGACTCGGGTCATGACGTCCGCACCGTTGGTCGCAAGGGTGACTACCTGACGCTGAAGCGCGTCGAGCATTTCCGCCACAAGCAGGTGGCTGAAATCCATGCCGAGGACGAAATCTTCGAGGTCGACATTCCGCTTGCGGGCGACTTCCAGGTGGCCAATGCGCTCGTCGCGGCAGGTCTCGCCATGTCGACGGGTGTGCCGGCGAAGGTTGCCATGGCGGCCCTCGAAAAGCTGCAGGGCGCATCGGGTCGACTGGAGCTGGTGGGCCACACCAGGGACGGCGCGCTTGCTTATGTTGACTACGCACACAAGCCAGACGCGCTTGCCAACGTCCTGGAATCCGTTCGTCCGTTTACTACGGGCCGCGTCATCGTCGTGTTTGGCTGCGGTGGCGACCGCGATCGCGGCAAGCGCCCGATCATGGGCGAAATCGCCTGCCGTCTGGCCGATGTGGTGATTGTCACGGACGACAATCCGCGCTCCGAAGAGCCGTCGAGCATCCGTGCCGAGATCATGGCGGCCGCTGGCTGCGCAACCGAAATCGGCGACCGCGCCGAGGCGATCCGAACGGCGGTCGGGATGCTGACATCCGGCGACACGCTGATCGTCGCCGGCAAGGGGCACGAGGAAGGGCAGACGATAGGGGGCGTCACCCTGCCGTTTTCGGATCACGCCGAATTGCGTAAGGCTTTGGAGGAGCTGAAACCGTGAACTGGCTTTGGACGACGGAAGACATGATTGCCGCCATGGCAGGGCGGCCGTTCGGCACTTTGCCTGAGGGCATTACCGGGATTTCCATCGACAGCCGCTCCATTGCGCCCGGCGAAGCCTTCTTCGCCATCAAGGGCGACCGCGTCGATGGCCACGACTTCGCGTCGATGGCGATGGCAAACGGAGCCGCTCTTCTCGTCGTCAGCGAAGCGCGCCTGCCAGCCATGGGGCGGCTCACCGTCCCAGTGATCGTTGTCGAAGATGTGTTGGCGGCACTCGGAAAGCTCGGACAGGCTGCTCGCGCCCGTTCGCGCGCCCAGATCATTGCCGTCACCGGTTCGGTCGGCAAGACGACCACCAAGGAGATGCTGCGCCGGGTCTTGTCTCCATCGGGCAAGGTGCACGCTTCCGTTGCCTCATTCAACAATCACTGGGGCGTACCCCTGACGCTCGCCCGGATGCCGCTCGACACGTATTTTGGTGTCTTCGAAGTGGGCATGAACCATCCGGACGAGATCCGCCCGCTGGTCAAGATGATCAAGCCGCATGTCGCCGTGATCACGACAATCGCGCCGGCACACCTTGGCAACTTCAAGAGCATTCGTGAGATCGCGACGGCCAAGGCCGAGATTTTCGAAGGCGTCGTGTCCGGTGGGCAGGTCGTGCTCAATCGAGACAACGACCAGTTCAACTTTCTGGAGCGGACGGCACAAGCTTGCGGTATCCACCACATCCATTCCTTCGGTCAGCACGCGAAAGCGGATTTCCGCCTGGCAGAGTTTAACGGCTCGGACCAGAGTTCGACGCTCTGGATCACCATCGACGGCGACACGAAGGAAGTGGCAATCGGTGCGCCGGGCCGGCACATCGCGGAGAATGCGCTGGCTGCCCTCGGGGTCGTGAAGATAGTCGGTGCGGACATGCAGCAGGCGATCGGCGCCCTCGCGACGCTCCAGCCCGAGAAGGGCAGGGGCCGCCGTCATCGGCTGATGATCGACCACGGCGCCTTCACGGTCATCGACGAGAGCTACAACGCCAATCCCGCCTCTATGAGGGCGGCAATCGCCGTGCTTGCGAGCGCGGTGCCGACGGGGGCGGGGCGGCGCATCGCCGTACTCGGCGACATGCTGGAGATGGGCGACTACGCGGAAAGGGTCCATTCGGATCTGGCGGGGCCGTTGCTTGCTGCCGGCATTGAGCATGTCTGGCTGGCCGGTCGTGAAATGGCTGCGCTGAAGGAATCGCTCCCGGAGAGCGTCCAGGTCGTTCACTACGAGACGACAGAAGAACTAAGCGAATACGTACTGAACTCCGTCGTGGCTGGCGACGTGCTGATGGTAAAATCGTCACTGGGCATAGGTTTCGGAAAGATCGTCGCCGCGCTTCTTGACAAGTTCCCGCCATTTGCCGACACGCAACGCGATTTTTGAGCGGGTAAACAAGGGGCCCTGAATGCTGATTTGGCTTGTCGAACTGTCGGAACACCTGAAATTCTTGAATCTGTTCAGGTACATTACCTTCCGCACGGGCGCCTCCCTGTTTACGTCCGCCTTCATTGTCTTCCTCTTTGGTCCGACGATCATCAACTCGCTGCGCATCCGCCAAGGCAAGGGGCAGCCGATCCGCGCCGACGGTCCGCAGACACACTTCAAGAAGGCAGGTACGCCGACCATGGGCGGCCTGATGATCCTCGCGGGTATCGTCGGGTCGTCGCTGCTATGGGCTGATCTTTCCAACGTCTACGTGGTTGCCACGCTGCTCGTCACCCTCGGTTTCGGCGCGATCGGCTTCTATGACGACTACCTGAAGGTCACCAAGCAAAGCCACAAGGGCTTCTCCGGCAAGGCGCGACTCGGCATCGAGTTCGTGATCGCAGGCATTGCCGTTTACTTCATGATGCGAACGGCGCTTGCATCCGGAACCGCGGGTTCGACCTTCGGCTCATCGATCGCGTTCCCGTTCTTCAAGGACTTCATGATCAACCTCGGCATCATGTTCGTCCTCTTCGGCGGCTTCGTGATCGTCGGTGCCGGCAATGCCGTGAACCTGACCGATGGTCTCGATGGGCTCGCCATCGTGCCGGTGATGATTGCCGCAGCATCCTTCGGGGTGATTGCGTATCTCGCGGGTAACGCCGTCTTTGCAAACTATCTGCAGATCAACTTCGTACCGGGCACCGGCGAGCTCTCGGTGGTGCTTGGGGCCGTCATCGGCGCCGGCCTCGGATTCCTCTGGTTCAACGCGCCGCCCGCCGCAATCTTCATGGGCGACACCGGCTCGCTGGCGCTTGGCGGCACGATCGGCACGGTTGCCGTCGCTACCAAGCATGAGATCGTCATGGCGATCATCGGTGGCCTGTTCGTGATGGAAACGCTCTCGGTCATCATCCAGGTTGGCTACTTCAAGATGACCGGCCGGCGCGTCTTCCTGATGGCGCCGATCCATCACCATTTCGAGAAGAAGGGCTGGACGGAAAGCCAGGTGGTGATCCGGTTCTGGATCATCGCGGTCGGTCTTGCCCTGCTTGGTCTCTCCACCCTGAAGCTGCGGTGAGGCGGCGATGATTCCCGTTACGACGCTTTCAGGAAAGAAGGTCGCGCTATTCGGGCTCGGCGGTTCCGGCTTTGCCACGGCGCGCGCGCTGAAACTGGGCGGCGCCGAGGTGACCGCCTGGGATGATAATCCGGATAGCGTTACCAAAGCCGCCGCCGAGGGCATCCATACCGCCGATCTGCGCACCATCGACTGGAGCGCGCAGTCGCTTTTCGTGCTCTCACCGGGTGTGCCGCTGACGCATCCCAAGCCGCACTGGACCGTTGATCTTGCGCGTGCCGCCGGCGTCGATGTCGTCGGCGACGTCCAGCTCTTCGTGCGCGAGCGCCGGGCTCATGCGCCCGATTGCCCGTTCATTGCCATTACCGGCACCAACGGCAAGTCGACGACGACCGCGCTGATCGCGCATATCCTGCAGTCGAGCGGCCGCGATACGCAACTCGGCGGCAATATCGGGACGGCGGTGCTGACGCTCGACCCGCCGAAGGATGGACGTTTTTACGTCGTCGAATGCTCGTCCTACCAGATCGACCTCGCGCCGACGGTCAATCCGTCCGCCGGCATCCTGCTCAACCTGACGCCGGATCATCTCGATCGTCATGGCACGATGCAGCACTATGCCGACATCAAGGAGCGGCTGGTTGCCGGCAGTGACGTCGCCGTCATCGGCGTGGACGACAGCCATTGCCAGATGATCGCGGATCGTATCGAGCGGGCCGGCGGCAAGGTCATGCGCATTTCCCGCCGTCATGCACTTCCCTACGGCATCTACGCGGATGGAACGAAGCTCATCCAGGCCTCGGGAGGCGCAACAAAGTCGATTGCCGATCTCGACGGGATCCAGACGCTGCGCGGCAGCCACAACGCACAGAATGCCGCAGCGGCGCTTGCCGCATGCCTGGCCGTCGGCGTCTCCGAAGAAGAGATACGCGCCGGGCTCGCATCCTTTCCCGGCCTCAAGCACCGGATGCAGCCGGTCGGGCGTCGCGGCAACGTCGTCTTCGTCAACGACTCGAAGGCCACCAACGCCGATGCCGCGGCTCCGGCGTTGTCGAGCTACGACCGCATTTACTGGATCGCCGGCGGCTTGCCGAAAGCTGGAGGCATTACCTCACTGACGGGGTTCTTCCCGCGGATCGCCAAGGCCTATCTGATCGGCGAAGCCGCGGCCGAGTTTGCCGCGACACTCGGCGAGGCCGTGCCCTATGAGATTTCGGGGACGTTGGAGCGCGCCGTCGCTCATGCAGCTGCCGATGCCGAAAAGGACGAAAGCGGTCCTCTGGCCGTGCTGTTATCCCCGGCTTGCGCAAGCTTCGACCAATATAAGAACTTCGAAGTCAGGGGCGATGCATTTGTCAGCCATGTGGCAGCGCTCGACGGAATCACCATGCTGATCGATTCGGCAACAGGAGATAAATAACATGGTAAGCCGCGCGGAACGTGGGCCTCTGGCCGATTGGTTTTGGACCATCGACCGCTTCTTCCTGGCGATGTTCATCTTCCTGATGGGCATCGGCTTCATGCTGTCTTTCGCCGCGTCGCCCGCCGTCGCCGAGCGCATCGGGCTGGAGCCGTTCCACTTCGTCAAGCGCCATGCCGCTTTCATGATCCCGTCGCTCGCGGTGATGGTTGGCCTCTCCTTTCTGACGCCCCGCCAGGTGCGGCGAACGGCGATCATCCTGTTGATCGTCGCCCTTGGCATGATGTTGCTGGCGTTGTTTTTCGGTGTCGAGGTCAAAGGCTCCCGCCGCTGGGTCACGCTTGCCGGCATCTCTATCCAACCCTCCGAATTCATGAAGCCGGCCTTTGTCGTCGTCTGTGCCTGGCTCTTTGCCGAGCATGCAAGGCAGCCGGAGATTCCGGGTAACCTGTTTGCCATCATACTTTTCGGCATTGTCGCTGCACTTCTGGTCGCGCAGCCCGACCTTGGGCAAACGATCCTGACGACGGCGGTGTGGGGCGGCATGTTCTTCATGGCCGGCATGCCGTGGATCTGGATCATCCTGCTCGGCGCAGGCGGTGTCGGCGGCCTTGTCAGCGCCTATTACATCTTCCCGCACGTGGCGCTGCGCATCGACAAGTTCCTGACCGGCGAAGGTGATACTTTTCAGATCGACACGGCACGCGAAGCCATCATTCGTGGCGATTGGTTCGGCCAGGGACCTGGCGAGGGCATCGTCAAGCGGATCATCCCCGACGCGCATACCGACTTCATCTTCTCGGTCGCGGCCGAAGAGTTCGGCATCGTCTTCTGCATGGCGCTCGTTGCGCTGTTTTCCGTCCTCGTGCTGCGCGGTCTCTCGCATGCCTACAAGGAGCGGAACGACTTCAACCGCTTTGCCGTCGCTGGCCTCGTGCTGCAGATCGGCATACAGTCGATCATCAACGTAGGCGTCAATCTCGAACTGCTACCGGCGAAAGGCATGACCCTGCCGCTGATTTCCTACGGCGGTTCGTCCATGGTCGCCATCTGCGTTACCGCGGGGTTCATTCTCGCGCTGACGCGTCACAGGCCGGAAAAACGTGCGCAGGATCGGAGCCTCTTCCGCGTCGCGCACGGAATGCCGGCGGAGTAATTGCTTATGAGTAAAGGCATTGTCCTGCTTGCCGCCGGGGGAACCGGCGGTCATGTGTTTCCTGCGGAGGCTCTGGCCTACAAGCTGAAGGAGCGCGGCTATTCCGTGCACCTGGTCACCGATAGCCGTGCCGAGCGTTATGCCGGCAAATTCCCGGCCGATGAGATTCATGTCGTGCCGTCGTCGACGATCGGCTCCAAGAATCCGGTCGCTGTCGCGCGCTCGCTGTGGACGCTGTGGACCGGAATGCGGGCTGCCAAGAAGCTTATCGCGCGTCTCAAGCCTGTGGTGGTCGTTGGCTTCGGCGGGTATCCCACCGTACCGCCGCTGCTCGCTGCAACGCGCCTCGGCGTGCCTGCGATGATCCACGAGCAGAACGCCGTGATGGGCCGCGCCAACAAGGCGCTGGCTAGCCGTATGCAGGCGATTGCAGGCGGGTTCCTGCCCGAAGGCGACGGCCAGTTTCCGAGCAAGACGGTGACAACGGGCAATCCGGTGCGACCGGCCATCATCGAGGCGGCGAAAGTGCCGTATTCTCCGTCCAATCCCGGTGAGCCTTTCAATCTCGTCGTCTTTGGCGGCAGCCAGGGCGCGCAGTATTTCTCCAAGGCGATGCCGACAGCCATCAGCTTGCTCGAGGACGGGCTTCGCGATCGCCTGCGCATCACCCAGCAAGTGCGTCCGGAAGATATGGGCATGTTGAGCGCTTGCGTCGCTCAATTGAAGATGGCTGCTGATACGGCGCCGTTCTTCAGCGACATGGCCGAACGACTTGCCGCGGCACATCTCGTCATCTGCCGTTCCGGTGCATCCACGGTTTCGGAGATTTCCGTGATCGGGCGGCCGGCAGTGCTTGTGCCTTACCCACATGCTTTGGACCACGATCAGGCGGCGAACGCGGCAGCGCTTGCGGCGACCGGCGGAGCCAAGGTCATTCCGCAGGCCGAGCTTTCGCCGGAGAAGATCGCTTCGATACTCACCCATGCGATGAACGATCCGGAAAAGCTCGCCCGGATGGCCGCTGCAGCCAGGCAAGCGGGTAAACCCGACGCTGCGAACTTGCTTGCCGACATGGTAGAGGCTATTGCGGCACGACGTACAATTGCAGAGTTCAAGGGGAAACGCGCATGAAAATGCCGAAGGCCATCGGCCTCGTTCATTTCATCGGCATCGGCGGCATCGGCATGAGCGGCATTGCCGAGGTGCTCCACAATCTCGGTCACCGCGTGCAGGGATCGGATCAGGCCGACAGCGCCAACGTGGAACGCTTGCGTGACAAGGGCATCGAAGTCTTCGTCGGCCACAAGGCAGAAAACCTCGGTGACGCCGAAGTGGTGGTCGTCTCGACTGCGATCAAGAAGAACAACCCCGAGCTTGTCGCGGCGCGTGAAAAGCTGCTGCCGGTCGTTCGCCGGGCGGAGATGCTTGCCGAATTGATGCGGTTCCGCAATGCGATCGCGATCGGCGGTACGCATGGCAAGACCACAACCACGTCGCTGGTGGCAACGCTGTTGGAGGCAGGCGGTCTCGACCCTACCGTCATCAACGGCGGTATCATCAATGCCTATGGCACCAACGCTCGCATGGGTGAGGGTGAGTGGATGGTGGTGGAGGCCGACGAGTCCGACGGCACGTTCCTGAAGCTTCCCGCCGACGTTGCCGTCATCACTAACATCGACCCCGAGCATCTGGACCACTACGGCAATTTCGATGCGGTTCGCGGCGCATTCCGCCAGTTCGTCGAGAACGTGCCGTTCTACGGCTTCGGCGTGCTGTGCCTCGACCATCCGGAAGTCCAGGCGCTCGTCGGCCGGATCGAGGACCGCAAGATCGTTACCTATGGCGAGAATCCGCAGGCCGACGTTCGTTTCATGAATGTCCGTGTCGAGGGTCCGCGCTCGATCTTCGACGTAGAGATCCGCCGCCGGAGAACCGGGCAGGTGATCAGGCTCGACAATCTCGTGATGCCGATGCCCGGACGGCACAACATATCCAATGCCACCGCCGCGATCGCGGTTGCCAATCGCCTCGGTATGTCCAGCGAGGACATTGCCAAGGGACTGGCCTCCTTCGGCGGCGTCAAGCGCCGCTTCACGCTGACCGGCGAATGGAATGGCGTCCAGATCTTCGACGACTACGGCCACCATCCTGTCGAGATCAAAGCCGTGCTGCGCGCTGCGCGCGAAGCCTGCAAGGGTCGCGTGATCGCAGTTCATCAGCCGCATCGCTATTCGCGGCTATCCAGCCTCTTCGAGGAGTTCGCGTCTTGCTTCAACGATGCGGACAGCATTTTCCTCGCGCCTGTCTATGCGGCGGGTGAGGATCCGATCGAAGGGGTGAATTCCGAGGCACTCGTATCCCGGATCAAATCGGGCGGTCACCGCGATGCCCGCTTCCTGCCTTCCCAAGAGCTTTTGCCTGAAATGGTCGCAGAGATTGCAAAGCCGGGGGATTTTGTGGTTCTGTTGGGGGCTGGGAGTATCACATACTGGGCGGCAGCGTTGCCCAAGCAATTGGAAAGCCTTTCGGGAATATCTGCATGAAACAGGTGAATGGGGAAAAGCTTCTTGCGTCGCTCGGCGACGGTGTAAAGAACATCCGCGGTAGGATCACGCCGGATGCGCCGATGGACCGCGTCACGTGGTTCCACGCTGGCGGTCTGGCCGAGTTGATGTTCCAGCCGCATGATGAGGACGACCTGATTGCTTTCCTCAAGCTTTTGCCGGAGGAAGTCCCGGTCACCGTCGTTGGCGTCGGATCGAACATCCTGGTTCGTGACGGCGGCATTCCCGGCGTGGTGTTGCGGCTTTCGGCAAAGGGCTTCGGCGCCGTCGAGCTTGCGGGCGAGAACCGAATACGCGCTGGTGCGATCTGCCCCGATAAGCATGTCGCAGCCATGGCTATGGACAACGGCATCGGCGGCTTCCATTTCTACTACGGTATTCCCGGCAGCATTGGTGGCGCAGCGCGCATGAACGCCGGCGCCAACGGCGGGGAGACGCGCGAGCGGCTCGTCGAGGTGAATGCGGTTGATCGCAAGGGCAACAAGCTTGTCCTGTCGAACGCGGATATGGGCTATTCCTACCGTCATTCATCGGTGCCGAGCGATCTGATTTTCACCTCGGTGCTCTTCGAAGGGTACAGCGAGGACCGCGCCAAGATCCGGGCCGAGATGGATGCCGTGCGCAGTCATCGTGAAACGGTCCAGCCGATCCGCGAGAAGACCGGCGGCTCGACCTTCAAGAATCCGGACGGCCATTCCGCCTGGAAGCTCATCGACGAAGCGGGATGCCGCGGGCTGGTGATCGGTGGCGCCCAGATGTCGTCGCTTCATTGCAATTTCATGATCAACATGGGGCAGGCGACGGGATATGATCTCGAATATCTCGGCGAACAGGTCCGTCGCGAAGTCTTCGAAAAATCCGGTATCAAGCTCGAGTGGGAAATCAAGCGTCTCGGCGTCTTCATGCCAGGACGTGAGGTTCGTCCTTTCCAAGGCGTAACCAGCGAGTAACGTTAGGTGAGGCGTTTGCTGAAGGCGGTGGAGAAAGTTACGCCGCCCCTGTCGTCACTGGCTTCGCCGATCGCTACATCCATCGTGTTGCTTGTCACCCGGACAAGGCAGAAGCCGCCCATGAAGGCGGCTTTTGCTTTGAAAACGTCCAGCTTGCCGACCCGATAGGCCATCGGCGTGTTGTGCTCGTGGCCGTGGAAAATACCGATTACGTTGTAGCCTACGAGGGTTGCGAGGAGTTCCTGACGTTCCGATTCACCCCACCAGTGGGGCGCACCGCTTCCTCTTAACGTGAATGTCTTCATTTCAGGATTCCAGCGCTCGAGGAAAAACCGGTCCCATCCATAGTGCTGGAAGATGACCACCGGGCGGCCATCGGACGCATAGGTCTCGAGATCGCGTTTCATCCAATCGAGGCTGCTCGCTGAACCTCTTGTGTTGTCCCAGCGTAACGCTGCGCCTGAATCAGATGCGGGCCACCCCAATTCCAGGAGTAGTTGTCCGATGCTTCGTCGTAGTTGTCGACAGGCACCAGCGGCTTGAAGAAGACGCTCGGCTTGTGGTTCATCTGCACGTAATCACGCAGTTCGTCGCGATACCAATCGATTTGCGGCGGGCGCCCGTCCTGATCGAGATCGTGGTTGCCGAGCCCAACATAGACGGGAAAGTGCACGTGGTCGGCACCGCGTCCTTGCTGGTAGCGTTGAGAAGACTCCAGTAGCTGCGACCCTTCTGCGAACTCCGCAGTCTGGCCGCCGCCATCATCGGTCACATCGCCACACACGGTGATGCCCTGCGGCCTCGCAATCGGCTCACCGGCGAGCAGAAGGCCGCTCGGCTCCCCTGCGATCTCAGTGGGCCATGCCTGGTGGTGAATGCCGTTGAGCGCAAGAATGTGACGGAGCAGGTTTGCGTCGGTCTTGCCTTCACACTGGCAGTTGGGACTTAGCCCGTCTCCGAAGCGGCACGCATGGACGTCGTTGATGACAAGGAAGGTGACATTGATCGGCGGGACGCTGGCCGGCTCGCAATGGACGGCAGTGTCAGCGAGATTCCGGCGCCTACACTTTGTGCCAGCAGTGATCGTCGTGTCAGCATCCCGGCTCTCCCCGTTTTCGAGAATCTAGGGGCAAGGCGTTAGCCGGCAACAATGAAAAGGGCCGCGGCAGTTTCCCGTCGCGGCCCTTCGAACTGGACTGTTTTCGTGATCAGACTTCGTTGCGGCCGGAGGCCAGAATGCAGATCAAGGTGATGACGGCAGAAAGACCGAGATAGTAGCCGACATATTGCATGCCGTAGTTTGCCTGCAGCCAAGTGGCAATGTAGGGCGCCAGCGAAGCGCCGAAGATGCCGGCAAGGTTGAAGGTGATCGACGAGCCGGTATAGCGCACGGCAGTCGGGAAGGGCGCAGCAAGCGCCGTGCCGATCAGACCGTAAGTCATGCCCATCAGCGCCATGGAGACGATCGCGAACACAACAATGCTGCCTTCGCCGCCGGTCATCAGACCGGGCAGGAAGAACGAGAAGATACCGATCAGCAAGGTGGTGAGGATCAGCATCTCGCGGCGGCCGAAGCGCTCGGCGAGTTTGCCTGATATCGGGATGAAGATACCGAAGGCGACGGAACCGACGATCTGGATCTTAAGCGCGTCCGGGAACGGGATCTTCAGGACCTTGACATTGTAAGACAGAAGGTAAGCCGAGCCGATGTAGAACAGCACGAAAGTGGCGAGCGCCACGAAGGTGCCGAGGAACAGGCTGCGCTTGTGCTTGCGGAAGAGTTCGGCAACCGGGACTGCAACGCGCTCCTGCTTGTCAATCGCCTTCTGGAACGCCGGCGTTTCGGTGATCGAGAGACGAACCCAGAGACCGATGGCGATCAGCAGAATCGAAGAGATGAACGGCACGCGCCAGCCCCAACTCAGCAGATCATCCTGCGACATGACCTGCAGCAGCAGCCAGAAGATGCCCGAGGAGAGGAACAGGCCGACCGGCGCGCCGAGCTGCGGGAACATGCCGTACCAGCTGCGCTTGCCTTCCGGTGCATTCTCGGTGGCGAGCAGCACGGCGCCGCCCCATTCACCGCCTAGGCCAAAGCCCTGGCCGAAGCGGCAGAGCGCGAGCAGCAGCGGCGCGAGAACGCCAATCGACTCGTAGGAGGGCAGAAGACCGATCACGACCGTCGAAATGCCCATGGTGAGCAGGGCGGCGACGAGCGTCGTCTTGCGGCCGATCCTGTCGCCGAAATGGCCGAAGACCACGGCGCCCAGTGGACGGGCGAAGAAGGCGATCGAGAAGGTTGCAAAGGAAGCAAGCAGGGCCGTGGTCGGATCACTGTTCGGGAAGAACAGCGTCGGGAAGATCAGCACGGCGGCCGTGGCGTAAACGTAAAAATCGAAGAATTCGATCGTGGTGCCGACAAGGCTCGCGATCAGAACACGCGCCGGCGAGTTGACTTGCGCATTGTTCGATAAAGCGGGCGTCGGCGATACTCTGGATATCGCGTCTGACATTTTCATTCCAATTGGGATTACACCGGTGCCCTTGGGAGGCAGACGGCTCTTAACGCAATTTTAATTCGGCGCAAATGCCCACCGAGTAACAAACGCAAAAAAAATTAGTACGCTTTGCATTTTTCCGACGATTCGGCGCTTCTGGGTGGCCGAACCTCAAAGTTGACGGGCGGAAAAGCCATCGAACTGGTGCGAATTCCTGATGGGATGCTGCACGAAAGCCGCCGTTGTCGTGGGGTTTTCTGAACGTTGCACGGCCTTCCTCCGGAGGGGCGTTCGAGGCAAAAATTAACGAAAGTAAACACTTCATTAACCATAATCAGGCTCTAATACACCTGCGTCACCGAGCGAGATTCGGACGGGAAACAAGCTTGGTGCAAGCGTCGAAATTCACAGTGCAGGTTATTTTTGGGGGTGTTGATGAGTCGCAAGCATGTCGCTGTCCTGATGGGCGGGTTTTCCTCGGAGAGGCCGGTAAGCCTTTCCTCCGGGACGGCGTGCGCGGACGCTCTCGAGGCTGAGGGCTTCCAGGTGACGCGGATTGACGTCGATCGCGATGTGTCTGCCAAGCTTGCTGCCTTGCGGCCCGATGTCGTCTTCAATGCGCTGCACGGCCCCTATGGCGAGGATGGCACGATCCAGGGCGTCCTCGAATATCTTGAGATTCCCTATACGCACTCCGGCGTGCTTGCATCAGCGCTCGCCATGGACAAGGAGAAGGCCAAGGGCGTTGCCGCCGCTGTCGGCATTCCGGTTGCTCAATCCGAGGTGATCAATCGATTCGCCTTTCCGGCGGAGCACCCGATGAAGCCTCCCTACGTCGTGAAGCCTGTGCGCGAGGGTTCCAGCTTCGGCGTAGTGATCGTTCAGGAAGATCAATCCCATCCTCCGCAAATCATCAGCTCTCCGGAATGGCGCTATGGCGAGCAGGTTCTTGTCGAGCGCTACATCTACGGTCGAGAGCTGACCTGCGGTGTGATGGGCGATCAAGTGCTCGGCGTCACCGAAATCGTGCCGGTCGGGCATGGCTTCTACGACTACGATGCCAAGTACGTGGCAGGTGGATCGAAACACGTCATTCCGGCGGAAATTTCACCGAATATTTACCAAAAAATACAATCATTGGCGTTAAGGGCGCATCAAGCAATTGGTTGCCGTGGCGTGAGTCGCTCCGACTTTCGTTACGACGATCGCTTCTCCGAAGATGGTGAAATCATCTGGCTGGAAATCAATACTCAGCCAGGCATGACTCCAACCTCCCTGGTGCCCGAAATGGCCGGTCATGCCGGCTACACGTTTGGTGAATTTCTCCGTTGGATGGTGGAGGACGCTTCTTGTTCTCGGTGACGGTCAAAAGAATAGGGCGCCCAAGTCATCAGGCGGAGCTCTCGTTTCCCGAGGGTGATGGTCGGTTGGTTCTGCCGCGCCCGCTGCGTCGCGTTGTGCGCTTTCTTGTCAGCCTCGGGAGTGGCCGCATCCATATTCCGGCTCACGTTGGGACGGTATCCGCCTTGGCATTCTTTGCGGCGACGGGTCTCTACGGCATGTCGCTCGGTGGTCACACCGAAGCGGTTGCGCAGGCGACGACGACGGCTGCAGGCTTTGCGATTGATGACGTGAAGGTGTCCGGCAATTCCGAGACCTCCGAAATCGAGATCCTGCAGTTGTTGGGGCTGGACGGTACGACCTCGCTCGTGGCGCTCGATGTCGATGCCGCGCGTCAGAAGATCGCGAAACTTCCCTGGGTCGAGAATGTCGAAGTTCGCAAGGTCTATCCGAAGACGATCGAGGTAAAGCTCACGGAGCGACAGGCTTACGCCATCTGGCAGCATGGTCAGGAACTCTCTCTCGTGGAGAAGGGTGGCTCGGTCATCGCTCCGCTGCGTGACAATAAGTTTTCGCAGTTGCCGCTGGTGGTTGGTCGCGGTGCTGAAGTTGCCGCAACCTCGCTCGAAACCGAATTTGCGAAGTGGCCGGAGATCAGGGCGCGGGTAAAGGCCTACGTCTGGGTGTCGGGTCGCCGCTGGGATCTGCACATGGACAACGGCGTTGCGGTGAAGTTGCCGGAAGACGATGTCGATCTGGCTCTGGCGCGGCTGTCGAAGTTCATGAAGGAGCAGGACCTTCTGGAGCGCGACATCGCTGCGGTCGATCTCAGGCTCACCGACCGCACGGCAATTCAGTTGACGCCGGAAGCCATGGCGCGCCGGCAACTTGTGCTTGATCAGCGGACCAAGGATTTGAAGAAGGCGGGGCAAAATATATGAGCTTGTTCGGTTCGTCCCATTTCGGATTGCCGCGCCTGAAGCCGCTTTCGTCGAAGCGGTCCCACGTCGTTTCGGTGCTCGACATCGGATCGACGAAGGTCGTCTGCATGATCGGCCGCCTGACGCCTCGCGAGGAAAGCCAGGTGCTGCCCGGCCGCACGCACAACATTGAAATCATTGGGATTGGCCACCAGCGTTCGCGCGGCATCAAGACCGGCGCGATTTCCGACCTCGATGCGCTGGAAAGCGTGATTCGCCTTGCTGTCGATGCCGCCGAGCGCATGGCCGGCCTGACGGTCGAAAGCCTGATCGTTAACGTCACGGCCGGTCGTCTGACGAGCGATATCTACACCGCAACCATCGATCTCGGTGGCCAGGAAGTCGAACTGAACGACCTCAAGAAGGTTCTGTCGGCAGCCTGCCAGCAGTCGCTGCGCCAGGATCGTGCCGTGCTGCATTCGCTGGCAACCGGCTTCTCGCTCGACGGCGAACGCGGTATCCGAGATCCCTTGTCGATGTACGGTGACGTTCTCGGCGTCGACATGCACGTCGTCACCGCTGAGCGTACCGCGCTTAAAAATCTCGAGCTCAGCGTCAATCGCGCTCACCTCTCGGTTGAGGGAATCGTTGCGACGCCGTATGCTTCCGGTCTGGCAGCTCTCGTCGACGATGAAGTCGAGCTGGGCTGCGCGGCGATCGATATGGGGGGCGGAACGACGACGATTTCGGTCTTTGCAGAAGGTAAGCTGGTGCACACGGATGCCGTCAGCCTCGGCGGCCATCACGTCACTACGGACCTCGCCCGCGGCCTTTCGACCCGTATCGAAGACGCCGAGCGCCTCAAGGTCGTTCATGCTTCCGCAATGCCGAACTCCTCGGACGAGCGCGAGTTGATCTCGATCCCGCCGATCGGCGAAGACGAACGCGACCTGCCGACGCAAGTGCCGCGCGCTTTGGTATCGCGCATTGTCAGCGCCCGTATCGAGGAAACCATGGAATTGATCCGCGACCGCATCCAGCGCTCGGGCTTCAGCCCGATCGTCGGCAAGCGCGTCGTGCTGACGGGTGGTGCGAGCCAGCTGACCGGCCTTGCCGAAGTTGCGCGTCGCATTCTTGCCCGCAACGTCAGAATCGGTCGTCCGATGGGCGTCTCGGGCCTGCCGACTGCAGCGAAGGGCCCAGCCTTTTCGACGGCCGTCGGTCTGATGATCTATCCGCAGGTCGCGGACCAGGAAACACATGCGTCACAGAGCGGTCTGCTCATGTCGCTTGGGGGAAATACCAGCCGCTTTGCCCGCATGGGGCAGTGGTTGAAAGAGAGCTTCTGACAATTGAGTGAATTGGCCGGCGTGGCGATGCGGCCATAAAGAGAAGGAACGGTAACATGACTATCAAGCTGCAAAAGCCGGATATCACTGAGCTTAAGCCGCGTATCACCGTGTTCGGTGTTGGCGGCGGCGGCGGCAACGCTGTCAACAACATGATCTCCGCTGGCCTCCAGGGCGTCGACTTCGTCGTTGCCAACACGGATGCCCAGGCCCTGACGATGACCAAGGCGGAGCGCATCATCCAGCTCGGCGCCAACGTCACTGAAGGTCTCGGTGCTGGTTCGCAGCCGGAAGTCGGCCGTGCCGCAGCCGAAGAGTGCATCGATGAAATCATCGATCACCTGAACGGTACGCACATGTGCTTCGTCACCGCCGGCATGGGCGGCGGCACAGGCACCGGCGCTGCCCCTGTTGTCGCTCAGGCGGCTCGAAACAAGGGCATCCTCACGGTCGGCGTYGTTACCAAGCCTTTCCACTTCGAGGGCGGTCGCCGCATGCGTCTGGCCGAAGCCGGAATCGAAGAGCTGCAGAAGTCGGTCGACACGCTGATCGTCATTCCGAACCAGAACCTCTTCCGCATTGCCAACGACAAGACGACCTTTGCCGACGCTTTCGCGATGGCTGACCAGGTACTCTACTCCGGCGTTGCCTGCATCACCGACCTGATGGTGAAGGAAGGTCTCATCAACCTCGACTTCGCCGACGTCCGTTCGGTCATGCGCGAAATGGGCCGCGCGATGATGGGCACCGGCGAAGCATCCGGCCAGGGCCGCGCGATGCAGGCTGCCGAAGCTGCAATCGCCAATCCACTGCTCGACGAAACGTCGATGAAGGGCGCACAGGGCCTGCTGATCTCGATCACCGGCGGTCGCGACCTGACCCTCTTCGAAGTCGACGAAGCTGCGACCCGCATCCGCGAGGAAGTCGATCCGGACGCGAACATCATCCTCGGCGCGACGTTCGACGAGTCGCTCGAAGGCATCATCCGCGTTTCCGTTGTTGCTACCGGTATCGATCGTGCGATCAATGCCGCGGCAGGAAAGGCCTTCCAGCCGGCAGCGAAGCCGATCGTGCGTCCTTCCGCGGCCGTTGCTCCGGCTCCGGCCGCTGTTCAGCCTGCACCTGTCATGCAGCAGGCACCCAAGCCCGTCGGCTCGGTTGCACAGGCAATCCGCACGGCCGAGGCCGAGATGGAACGCGAGCTCGAGATCCACGCTCCGCGTGCTGCAGCTCCGGTGCAGCAGCCGGCAATGCAGGAGACCTTCCGCCCACAGAGCAAGATCTTCGCTGCTCCGGAAGCCGCTCCCGTCATTCGCCCCGCCCCGGTTCAGCAGGCTCCCGTTCACGCGCCTGTTATCAGCCAGCCGGCTCCGCAGCCGGTCATGAGCCAGCCGGCTCCGGTCATGCAGCAGCCGATGGCCGCCCAGCAGGCCGTTCGCATGCCGAAGGTGGAGGACTTTCCGCCGGTCGTGCAGGCCGAGATCGACCGTCGCTCGCAGCCGGCCGCTCCGTCTCACGCCCACGAAGAGCGTGGCCCGATGGGGCTCCTGAAGCGGATCACCAACTCACTTGGTCGCCGCGAAGAGGAAGTTGCGCCAGAGATGACCTCGGCTCCGGCTGCGGCATCGCAGCAGCGCCGACCGCTTTCTCCGGAAGCCAGCCTCTATGCGCCGCGTCGCGGAAATCTCGACGATCAGGGCCGAAGCGTTCCGCAAGCTCGCATGATGCAGGAAGACGATCAGCTTGAAATTCCTGCGTTCCTGCGCCGCCAGTCGAACTGAGGCAAGGGACAGAATCGCCACAAGGATGCCCGGGAGTACGCTCCCGGGCATTGCCGTTTCAAAGCTCTGAATTCGACACGAATTGCGTTGTTATTTCAAAGGCATGCTTTCGTAACAATGCGAAAGAAACAGTGATTTGGATTGGAACCCGGGCGCACGTATGTATGTGCTCAAGGAACCGTCTTCTTGCGCTTTATCGCGAGGCTCTGACGGAGTGAAATGACCCCTGGCGGATGGTTCGGCATGTTAGCCGATGCGGATCACCAGGGATAATAAAGGCAAAAATTTATGGTTATTGGCATGTTGGGTTTTCAGACGACAGTATCGCGCCCGATTACGCTCTCGGGCATCGGCGTTCATTCCGGTGCTGACGTTTCGATTACCTTCAACCCGGCAGAAGCTGACACAGGCGTTGTCTTCAATCGCATGCACGACAACGGCGAGGTTTCCGAATATCGTGCCGTGTCTTCTCAGGTCGGCAATACAGATCTCTGCACCGTTCTTGGTTTCTCGCCGGCGCGATCGGTCGCGACGATCGAGCATGTCATGGCCGCTGTCTACGCGCTTGGTCTCGACAACGTCCTGATCGAAGTTCACGGTTCCGAAATGCCCATCATGGATGGCAGCTCGATGCCCTTTATCGAGGCGATCGAACAGGTTGGCCTAGTATCGCTTGGCGTCAAGCGTCGCTACATCCGCGTCACCAAGCCGGTTCGCATCGAGCATGGTGGTTCGTGGAGCGAGTTCCGTCCCTATGACGGCATGCGCTTTGAGGTTGAGATCGATTTCGACTGCCCGCTGATCGGCCGACAGAAGTGGGAAGGCGACATGACGGCTGCGACGTTCAAGTCCGAGCTGTCGCGTGCCCGTACCTTCGGCTTCATGCGCGATGTCGAGCGTCTTTGGGCCTCCGGCCACGCGCTTGGTTCGTCGCTTGAGAATTCGGTCGTCATATCGGACGACAACACCGTTATCAACGTCGAAGGCCTGCGCTACGCCAAGGACGAGTTCGTGCGCCACAAGGCACTCGATGCGGTTGGCGACCTGGCGCTCGCCGGTGCTCCTTTCATCGGCTGCTATCGGTCCTACCGCGGCGGTCACAAGATGAATGCTAATGCTCTCAAGGCGTTGCTCAGCGACCCGACCGCCTATGAAGTGGTCGAGACCTCTGCGCCGCGCCAGCGTGTTGCGGCTCGGGATTTCATCCGGGTCAACGCGCCGGAATTTGCTCCCTGGTCGGCATGACCTCCATCGCATTTATTAGGCCAGGGCCGCCTCCTTCGGGAGGCGGTTTCTTTATGGGGAGCAGGCTGACGATGATTCCCCGATAGATGTGCTGCCGCAGATGCTTAGTAGCACCAGATGCAGCATTCGCAGTGTAAAACCGGCGTTTATCGCCTGCATCGCCACAAAAATGCGTTAATGCATCATCATTGCGTTGCTCTGGCTCCACATTTGTGGCTAGAAACGCCAGCAAGGCGTGGCTGCCGTTGAGGGATGGCGGCGTTGGGATATTCCGATGGGTTATGCAGGGTCTGATAGTATGATGAAGACAGCGCGCGCTTTGTTCGCATCGCTCTTGGTGCTGAGCGCAGGTGCCTTAATTTCCGGATGCCAGTCGGACCCCGATATCGATATCACCAAGCTCGGCCTCGAGAACGATCCGCCGGATGTCCTCTATACCCAAGGCCTCGCCAACATGAAGGCCGGCAACATGGCCGAGGCGGCGCGCAAGTTCGACGCAATCGACCGCGAAAACCCGTTCTCAGAATGGGCGCGAAAGGCGCTCGTGATGAGCACCTTCGTCAAGTATCGCCAGGGCCGTCTGGACGACGCTCTCGCTTCGGGCAACCGCTATATGGCGCAGTATCCGAAGTCGAAGGACGCTCCCTACGTGCAATATCTGATCGGTCTGACCTATTCGAAGCAGATCGTGGACGTCACGCAGGACCAGCGCGCGGCCGCCAAGACCGTCGAGGCCATGCAGGCTGTCATCGACAACTATCCGGATTCGGAATACGTCGACGACGCGCAGGCGAAAATCCGCTTCGCACGCGATCAGATGGCAGGCAAGGAAATGCAGGTCGGCCGTTACTACATGGAGCGCAAGGAATACCTGGCGGCGATCTCACGCTTCCGCACGGTTGTCGAGAAATATCCGAATACCAACCAGATCGAAGAAGCGCTTGCGCGCCTTGTCGAAGCCTATTACGCAATGGGCATCGTCGAGGAAGCACAGACGGCAGCCGCGGTTCTCGGCCACAACTATCCTGACAGTCAGTGGTATGCGGACTCCTTCAAGCTGCTGAAGAGTGGTGGCACCGAGCCGCGTGAAAACCCCGGTTCGTGGATTGCTGCCGCGGGCAAGAAACTCCTGCTCGGTACCTGAGGCCAATGCTGATCCAGCTTTCGATCCGCGATATCGTCCTGATCGAGCGGCTGGATCTCGCCTTCGAGACCGGCCTCTCGGTGCTGACCGGGGAGACCGGCGCTGGCAAATCCATCCTGCTCGATAGCCTGTCGCTCGCGCTTGGCGGGCGCGGAGACGGCGGTCTTGTTCGCCATGGCGAGGACAAGGGGCAGGTTACGGCTGTGTTCGACGTCGGTCCGGACCACAGCGCCCGCAAGCTGCTGCGCGAAAACGGCATCGATGATGACGGCGATGTTATCTTCCGCCGTGTCCAGAACGCTGATGGCCGTACCAAGGCTTACGTCAACGACCAGCCGCTCAGCGTTCAGCTCATGCGCCAGGTCGGGCAGATGCTGGTCGAGATTCATGGCCAGCACGACGATCGCGCCTTGATCGATGCGCATGCGCACCGGATCCTGCTCGACGCTTTCGCAGGCGTGAACGAAGATGCTGCCGGAGTCTCCAATCTGTACCGCATCTGGCGCGATACCGAGCGGACGCTCAAGAAGCAGCGCGAAAAGGTGGCGAACGCTGCTCGTGAGGCCGACTACCTCCGCGCTTCCGTAGAGGAGCTCGAGAAGCTTTCACCGCAAGACGGAGAAGAGGACGAGCTCGCCGATCGTCGCCAGAAGATGATGAAGGCCGAGCGGATCGCCGGCGATATCGCCGAGGCTTCCGAATTCCTCAACGGCAATGCTTCCCCCGTGCCACATATCGCCTCGCTGGTGCGCAGGCTGGAGCGCAAGAGCCACGAGGCGCCGGGCTTGCTGGAAGATACGGTGGCGCTTCTGGATGCCGCTCTGGACCAGCTCTCCAATGCGCAGATGGAAGTCGAGGCTGCGCTGAGGAAGACGGAATACGATCCGAAGGAGCTGGAGCGTGTAGAGGAACGCCTGTTTGCCTTGCGCGCTGCCTCCCGCAAATACTCCGTTCCGGTGACCGAACTGCCGGCGTTGGCGGTCCGCATGATCAGCGATCTTGCCGACGTCGATGCCGGCGAGGAAAAGCTTGCCAAGCTTGAAGCCGAGGTCGGTGTTGCCAAGGCAAACTACGACGCAGCGGCGCGCAGCCTTTCCGATAAGCGTCATCATGCCGGAGACGCCTTGGCTGCTGCCGTCATGGCGGAACTGCCGGCGCTGAAGCTCGAGCGCGCAAGCTTCATGGTAGAGATCACCACCAATCCTGATGACGCGACCTCGGAGGGGATCGACGTGGTGGAGTTCCACGTTCAGACCAACCCGGGCACACGTCCTGGTTCGATCATGAAGGTGGCATCCGGCGGCGAGCTTTCGCGCTTCCTGCTCGCCCTGAAGGTCGCGCTTGCCGATCGCGGTTCTGCGCCGACGCTCGTCTTCGACGAAATCGATACCGGCGTCGGTGGGGCGGTTGCGGATGCGATCGGTCAGCGGCTGAAGCGGCTCTCCGACCGCGTGCAGGTGCTGTCGGTCACACATGCGCCGCAGGTCGCCGCGCGTGCGGCGACGCACCTGCTGATTTCGAAAGGACCGGCCGCCGAAGGCTCGGAGAAGATCGCGACTCACGTCGCGACGATGGCGCCTGGCGACCGGACGGAAGAAATCGCACGCATGCTGGCGGGTGCGTCGGTGACGGAAGAGGCGAGGGCGGCGGCGGCCCGGCTGCTGGCCGGGAACGGCTGATTTCCTAATCGCCGAATTGGGGAGAGGGCGAACGAGGACCTCTCGCTCTCTTTCAATCCATTCATTTTGCTCTAAAACCGACTCCAGATTCCGTGGAGCGAGAGCCGTATGTCGACCGAAGCCATAGCCGTTGATGCCCTGACGATCGAAGATGCCGCCGCCGAGCTTGAGTGGCTCGCCAAGGAGATCGCCCGCAACGACGAGCTTTATCACGGCGAGGATCGCCCGGCGATTTCCGATGCCGAGTATGATGCACTGAAGCGTCGCAACGACGCGATCGAGGCGCGCTTTCCGGAACTCATTCGCGAGGACAGTCCGTCGCGGCGTGTCGGTATCGCGCCTTCGGTAACGTTCGCGCCCGTTGTGCATGCACGGCCGATGCTATCGCTCGACAACACGTTCTCGCAGGAGGACGTGCAGGACTTCGTGGCGAGCGTCTATCGCTTCCTCGGCCGTCTGCCGGACCAGTCGATTGCCTTTACCGCGGAGCCGAAGATCGACGGCCTCTCTATGTCGATTCGCTATGAGAACGGCAGGATGGTGAGCGCTGCAACGCGCGGCGACGGCACGACCGGCGAAAACGTCACGGCCAACATCCGCACGATCAAGGAAATTCCCCAGACGCTGCCGGCGGGGGCACCAGCAGTCGTCGAGGTGCGCGGCGAGGTCTACATGGCCAAGAGCGACTTCCTGGCGCTCAATAAGCAGATGGAAGCCGAGGGGAAGCAGACCTACGTCAATCCGCGCAATACGGCAGCCGGATCGCTGCGGCAGCTCGACGCCAAGGTGACTGCGAGCCGCAAGTTGAAGTTCTTCGCCTATGCCTGGGGTGAGATATCCGACATGCCCTCCGACACACAGTTTGGTATGGTCGAGGTATTCAAGAGCTGGGGCTTTCCGGTCAATCCCCTGATGAAGCGGTTGAATTCCGTCGCCGATATTTTAGCCCACTACGACGAGATCGGCCTGAAGCGACCGGACCTGGACTATGATATCGACGGTGTCGTCTACAAGGTCGACAGCCTGGAACTGCAGCAACGGCTCGGATTCCGCTCCCGCAGTCCGCGCTGGGCGACGGCACATAAGTTCCCGGCCGAGCAGGCTTTCACGACTGTCGAGAACATCGATATCCAGGTGGGCCGCACCGGCGCCCTGACGCCGGTTGCACGGCTGACGCCAATTACCGTCGGCGGCGTCGTCGTAACCAATGCGACCCTGCATAACGCCGATTACATCGAAGGCATCGGGAACTCGGGCGAACGCATCCGCGACGTCGGGCACGACATTCGGATCGGTGACACGGTCATCGTGCAGCGGGCCGGAGACGTTATCCCGCAGGTGCTCGATGTTGTCATGGAGAAGCGCCCCGCTGATGCCGCCCGCTATGAATTCCCGCAAAAATGCCCGGTCTGCGGCAGCCATGCGGTGCGGGAGAAGAACGAAAAGACAGGCAAGCTCGACTCCGTAACGCGCTGCACCGGCGGCTTCATTTGCCGTGCGCAGGCCACCGAGCATCTGAAGCACTTTGTTTCGCGCAATGCCTTCGATATCGAGGGCCTGGGATCGAAGCAGGTCGACTTCTTCTTCGAGAGCGACGATCCGGCGCTGCAGATCCGTAACGCGCCAGATATTTTCACGCTTGAGAAGCGGCAGGCCGGTTCGCTGACAAAGCTTGAAAATATCGAAGGTTTCGGCAAGGTCAGCGTCGGAAAGCTCTATACGGCGATCAACGAGCGGCGGAGCATCGCGCTGCACCGGTTCATTTACGCGCTCGGCATCCGGCACGTCGGCGAGACGACAGCCAAGCTCCTGGCACGCTCCTACGGCACCTATGCCGACTTCGAAGCAGCGATGACAGCTGCCGCGCCGCTCTCGGGCGATGCCTGGAACGACCTCAACGCCATCGAAGGCATCGGTGAGATCGTCGCGCGCGCGATCGTTGAATTCTACAAGGAACCGCGCAATGTCGAGGTGATCTCGCGACTGCTCGCCGAACTGAATGACGGGACGCCCTTGCCTGCAGAGATGGTTGCTGCTGCAGACAGCCCAGTCGCCGGCAAGACTGTGGTCTTCACCGGTTCGCTGGAGAAGTTCACGCGCGATGAAGCCAAGGCGCGGGCTGAAAGCCTCGGCGCTAAGGTCGCAGGCTCGGTGTCAAAGAAAACCGACATCGTGGTTGCAGGACCAGGCGCAGGCTCGAAACTCGACAAGGCACGCGAACTCGGTGTCCAGACGATGGACGAGGACGAGTGGCTGGCCCTGATCAGCGGATGAGGGATCGGCTGTCACCGACCTCGGAGCGTTCCTCTACCGCTTGATGCGCGCCATCGCGTAAGCATCGACGTAGCTGCCGGCGCGGAAGGCGAAAGCACGGAGTATACCTTCCTCTTCGAAACCAAATTTCCTGTAAAGGGCGAGGGCGGCTTCGTTGTCGGTGTAAACAGTCAATTCCAGGCGCATGATGTTCAGCCAGTTGTCGGCGGCATCGATGACGGCCGCGAGCATCGCGCTGCCGATGCCGCGACCGGTAAAGTCGTCATGCACGCCCATGCCGATGCTGGCGACGTGACTGCGGCGGCCGTGGTAACGGGTCATGCCGATGTCGCCGACGATCTGCTCGTCGATAATTGCGACCAGACGCATTGCATCCGGATTGCTGTTTTCGACATGGCGGCGGGTCTCTTCAATGCTTTGGTAGGGTGGACGCAAGGTACCGGCACGGAAGCCCGGCAGATTGACCAGCGCCGTCAATGCCTCGGTGTCGGACGGACGGATGGCTCGGATCGACAGTCCGGCGGGTATTTCTCTGGGGTTTGGATTCTTCTGCATGCAACTCTCCTTCTCAGTTTGAGGAGAGCCGGTTCCCGAACCCTGCTCGCCTCGGCAGGGTTTAGGGGATGACGGACTGCTTCTAACGCACCATCGCTCCCGCCAACCCTGCAAGGGTGGTCGTCCGCGTCAGCACAATGGTCATCAATCCGGTCATGCGCCATGATTTCGCAATCCGCTTGCGGATGTCAACAGCCGGATTTGCGCGGAGAGGGTGGGGAGGTTATGCCAGATCCATGACATCGAATCGGAAATCTCGTTGAAAACCATCGCCATTGATTTCGAAACCGCCAACGAACAACGCGGCAGCGCCTGTTCGGTGGGACTGGCATGGATTGAGGACGGCAAGGTTACTCGCGTCGAGGAGCGTCTGATCCGGCCGAAGGAGATGCGGTTCTCCGGTATGAACATCGCCATTCACGGCATCCGGCCTGAGCATGTCGAGGACGCGCCGGCGTTTCCGGAAGTGATGGACGAATTCCACGACGATTTCCGAGGTGCGACCATGATTGCGCACAATGCAGCGTTCGATTTCAGCGTCTGGCGCGCGAGCCTCGATCTCTATCGGCAGTCCTATCCGGAGCTGACGTATCTCTGTAGCCTGAAGATGGCCCAGCGGATCTGGCCGCATTTCCTCTCGCACCGGCTCAACATGATCGCCGAGCATCTCGGCCTGCGTTTTGCGCATCACAATGCCGCCGAGGACGCCGCCGTCTGCGCGCATGCCGCGATCGCGATGGCAAAGGCTGTCGGGGCGGCTGCAGTGAACGCCATTCCCGCTCTGATAGGCATGAAGCCTGGCAGGCTGACGTCGACCGGGTATGAGGCCTGCACCTGCAGGAAGGCGTGAACACTTCCTTGTAAAGGCATCAGGCGCGCTTACCTAAGATGCGGATGCAATCAGGGAACCGTCATGTCCAGAAAGAGTTACATCGCGCTTGCCGCTGCTTCACTCATCGGCCTTAGCGCCGGCGCTGCCTCAGCCGACGTCGTCGGCAAGGTCGGGGTCGACTGGATTGGCAACGACATCATCATCGATGCGGTGGCCGACCCGCAGGTGAAGGGCGTGACTTGCCACGTCACTTATTTCGACCGCAGCGTTATCGATCGCGTGAAGAACGGCAACTGGTTCGAAGACCCCTCGAACAACTCCATCTCCTGCCGGCAGACGGGGCCGATCGAGATTGGCGACATCAATCTGTCGGAGGGCGGCGACGAGGTGTTCAAGACGGGCATGTCGCTTATCTGGAAGAAGCTGGTCGTCAACCGGATCTACGACAAGAAGAACGACACGCTGGTCTATCTCGCCCACTCCCGCGAACTGACTGATGGCTCGGCGAAGATGGCGATTTCAACCATCCCGCTATACGGCCAGAATGTCACGTGGAAGAACGGCAAGCCGCAATAGCAACACGCCTCGTCGCGCTAGGCGCGGCTCTTGGGATGTGCCGGCAGCTTGTCGCAGATGACATCCCAGGACACCTTTTCAGACGTCCAGACATGAAAGGTCGGATGATACTCATCCGGGTCGTCGAGGCTGACTGTCATGATGTCGATCAGGTCTGGGTCGGCATCGTTCTGATAGCCGATCGGGGAACCGCATGAGCCGCAAAATGTCCTGACAACGCCTCTCGAGGAGGCAAATGCCCGAGGGGCTCCCTGTTCGTATACCAGCGTTCGCACGGGAAAGGTGACGAACGGAAGCGTAGGAGCCGAAGCGACCTTTCGGCATGTCTGACAGTGGCAGATGCCGCTCGCCAGCGGCGCCTCGTCAATTCTGTATCGGACCGCACCGCAGCCGCATCCTCCGGTGTGACGGGTTTTCGCCTCGCGCATTCTGCGTACCCCGTTGTTCTTCTGACAACCATTCGAACGCCCGTTCGCGCACTTCGTTCACTCGAAGCGACGTCGGACGATGCGATGAGGAGATAGCCTGCAATGCGGCCCTAACAATGACCGTACAGAAAAAACCGCTCGCAACGGTTCGATGCGAGCGGTTCGAAAATCTCTTGGCGGTTATGCTGGCTGGTCGCGTCAAGCAGCCTGTGCCAATTCGTCGGCGATTACGGTGTCGAGGTTTAGGAAGCAGACCATGGTCTTTTCCAGGGCGACGATGCCGCGGCAGAAGGCGCGCTGGGCTTCCGGGATGATCTCCGGTGCCGGCTGCAGGTCTTCGCTCTTGATGGTCATCATGTCGGAGACCTGCTCGACCAGCAGGCCGACGAGCTTGCCGGCAATGTCGGTGACGATAATGGCGGAGCGCTCCGACGGCTCGGTCATCTTCATGCCGAGGCGGCAGGCCATGTCGATGACCGGAATTACCGCACCACGAAGATTGATGAGGCCGAGGACGTAGGGCGGTGTGTGCGGCATTGGCGTTACGGGCGCCCAGCCGCGGATTTCGCGGATCGCCATGATGTCGATGCAGAACTCCTGCTCGCCGAGATGGAAGGAGACGATCTCGAGATGCGATCCGGTCTGGTTGATGACGGTATTGTTCATGATCAGAATTCTTCCCAGTTGTCTCCGGCCGGTACGGCCATGGCTCTGGCGGTTGCGCCGCCGCTGAATGCGCCCGCGACCTTGCCGATAAGGCTTCGTGCGGGAGATGGTTTCGGATGCGAGACTGCGGTGGCTTCCCGCGGCGTGGAACGGGCATTCATGCCTTCGCCGATCTTGAACGTCTGGATCAGGTGGATCAGGCTGTCGGCATCGGTGGCGAGCGCGTGACTTGCTGCGTTCGTTTCTTCCACCATGGCCGCGTTTTTCTGCGTGACCTGGTCCATCTGGCTGATGGCCGTATTGATTTCGTTCAGTCCGGTAGATTGTTCGCGTGCAGAGGTTACGATTGATTTAACATGCTCGTCGATGCGCAAAACATCTTCGCCGATCTGGCGCAGGGCTTCGCCGGCCGCCGTTACGAGTTCGCCGCCGGCCTTTACCTCGGCGCCGGATTTTCCGATCAAGGCCTTGATATCCTTGGCGGCACCGGCCGCGCGGCCGGCGAGTTCGCGTACTTCCTGTGCTACGACAGCAAAGCCCTTGCCGGCTTCGCCGGCGCGAGCAGCTTCGACGCCCGCGTTGAGGGCGAGGAGGTTGGTTTGGAAGGCGATCTCATCGATGACGTTGATGATTGTTCCGATCTCGCGCGAGGCGGTCGCGATTCGCTCCATCGCAGCCATGGCATCGGTCACGACCACATCTGATTTCGCGGTATTCTGCCGGGTGTGGGCAACCATGTGGCCGACTTCCTCGGCACGGTTGGTGGCGTTGCGAACCGTCGCGGTGATCTGGTCGAGCGCCGCGGAGGTTTCCTCCAGCGAGGCCGCCTGTTGTTCCGTACGCTTGGCGAGGTCGTCTGCTGCCGAGCGCATCTGCTGGCTGTTTGCCTGGATGGAAGTCCCGTTTCGGGCGATCCCGGCCATTGTCTGGCGGAGCGTCGCCGTGGTGTGATTGAAGTCGGTGCGCAAGCGCTCAAGCTCTGCCGTGAACGGCTGATTGATGGTGACTGTCACGTCTCCGCCCGCGAGGCGCGTAAGGCCGTCGCCCAACGCATGGACTGCATCGTTGAGCGCTTCGGCGTCCGCAAGCTTCGCTGCTTCACGGCTGCGGCGCTCGGCGTCGCTCTGCTGGCGTTCGCTGTCGCTACGCGCCTGCAATTCCTGCTTCTCGATTGCGGCAAGCCGGAAGCTCTCCGCTGCGCGTGCCATGTCGCCGATCTCATCGCCCCGGTCAGTGGCGGGGACAAGGCTATTGAGATCGCCGCGCATGATGCCCTGCATGCTTTTTCGCACACCCTCGATACCGCGACGGATGGAACCGCCATGGATGTATTGCAGGGTGCCCATTGTCAGGATGGCGACGATGCCAAGTCCCAGCTGGATCAGTATCGCCCGCTCCGAGATTGCGTTTGCCTCGTCGATACGCGCTTTGGCCAATTCGCCGCCTTCGTGGGCGAGCTTGTCCAGTGTCGCGCCCACCTTGTCGCCGCCACCGTCGATGGCGTCGTCCAGCTTGTCAAATTCACTGTCCGGCGCCCCGGCTTCGACAGCAGATTTCAAGTCTCCGACGACATTTTTCCCCAGAGACGCCACGTCTGCATCATAGGTGGACAACAGGTTTCCGGCGTTCAGCTCTTCGCCCAGGCGGTGCATCTCCTTGGAGCTGTTCTGCAGCTCGCCGATCGCCTCGTTCATCAGCTTCAGGCGTTCGGGCATCACGGCGCGATCGCCACGGTCGACGATGGTGTCCATGGCGGCAAGAATGAGGGTGAGGTTTGCGGCGCGCATCTCGTTAATCTGGTCGACGCTGGCCTGGATTTCGTTGGCATGTCTCAAAGCCGCGTCGGCGCTCGAATTTTGATACCAGCCAACTGCAAGCATCGAGCCGAAGCCAATGAACGCCGCGCCGGCAAGTGTCCCCAGCCGTTGGCCTACAGAGAGGCTCTTGCGCACTTTCATATCAGTCATTGATGATCATCCCCCTCCGCGATGAGACGCGGTGTGCATCTTGCGCTCACGCGGATAGCCGGGGATTGAAATGCCGGGTGGACCTCATGTCACGAGAACGTAGAACGTTCTATCCATTCCTAAATATAGATATGTATTTTTAAGTATTTGCTAACCCTCAAAGATTGCAACCGTCTTTGTTTCATCTGCTAAGTGGTTGAAGATTTTGGTTTTTGTGAAACCGATTTCGCCTTTTCCGTGTGCTGGTGGGGCAATCGGTCGCCACTGGGAAACGTGTTGTTGAATTGCGCCCCGAAGCAGGAGGCGATATCACCCGATAAACGGGAATAATCCCGATCTTTGAGGTTCGATCGATGAAGACTGTCCGCATTGCGGTCTGGGTTGCGGTGCTGCTGATGGCCGGAATTCTCGGCTGGCTGACGCTTAATGTCACCAAGACGAAGGAGGCCGTTTCCGAGGGGCCGTTCGGCGTGCCGTTCACGCTCGTTGCCCAGGACGGCAAGCCGATCACCGAGCAGGCCTTCCGGGGCAAGCCGACGGCGCTCTTCTTTGGCTTCACCCATTGCCCGGAGGTCTGCCCGACAACGCTCTTTGAGATGAACGGTTGGCTGGAGAAGGTCGATCCGGATGGCAAGAAGCTGCAGGCCTATTTCGTGACCGTCGATCCGGAGCGCGACACGCCTGAGGTGATGAACGAATACGTTTCCAACGTGTCCAAGCGCATCGTCGGCATATCAGGCGCGCCCGACAAGATTGCCGATGTCATCAAGGGCTACCGCGTCTACGCCAAGAAGGTTCCGGTGGACGAAAGCAATCCGAACGGCGACTACACGATGGATCACACGGCTTCTGTCTTCCTGCTCGATTCGGAAGGGCGGTTCTCCGGTACCATCGCCTATGGCGAAAATCCCGATACGGCTGTAAAGAAACTGGAGAACCTCGTCAGCAAGGGATGACGGCATGGCGTCAGGGCATCGCAGCATCTTGATCGCCGGAGCCGGTGCGACTGGTCTGACTGCTGCTCTTGAACTCGCCCGCCGCGGCCACCTCCCGCGCATCGTCGATAGCGACGCCGGACCGGTGCCCCTAACGGAAAGCCGTGCTCTCGGCATCAATGCCAGAACGCTGACGCTGCTTTCACCTTCGCGTGTGACGGACACGATCCTGCAGGAAGCGCAGCAGATACAGCACTTCCGGATCGCCGCCAAAGGCAAGGTCCTTGCCGACATCGACACCACGGAGGTTCCCGGTCCCTACAGTGCCATCCATGCGCTGGCGCAAGGGCATACCGAGCGGCTGCTGCTCGGCAAGCTTTCCGACTACGAGATTGCTCCGGAGTGGCAAACCGTCGTGGAGGCGGTTTCCGGCGATCTTTCGAAACCGAAGGTGACGCTAAGGAAGCTGGATGGTTCGGTCGAAACCGCGGATTTCGATATCGTGATCGCGGCCGACGGGTCCCATTCAACGGTGCGAGAAGCCCTCGGCATCGGTTTCCCCGGGCAGGTGCTGGAGAGCAGCTTTTACCTGGCGGATTTTCGCTACGCCGGACCGGTCGATCCCAGCTTTGCCGAGATCAGCCTGTTCGATCCTGGCATGATCGGGCGCTTGCCTGTGACGCGTGACGTGCTGCGCTACATTTCGACGCTCCCCGATTTCGAGAGCCGCATCGAGCATCCCGCGCCCATTGCTGAGCGGGTCTGGGCGTCCGATTTTCGCATTCACTTTCGTCGTGCCGAGGTAATGGCGAGGGGCAACGTTTTCCTTGCCGGGGATGCTGCGCACATTCATTCGCCTGCCGGGGCGCGGGGGATGAACCTTGGCATCGAAGACGCATGCTGGTTGGCCTGGCTGATCTCGGAGGGGCGGGAGCAGGAGTATGCGGTGCTCAGGATGCCTGCTGTGACGACGGTGCTGAAGCAGACCCATCAATTGACATCGCTAATCACAATGACACATCCGATGGCAATCGCGATCCGCAATCTTGCCGTACCGGTTCTTTTGCGGATACCTGCATTCCGACAAAAATTGCTTCACGGTGTTTCCGGATATGATACGCAGTCGCCGCCCTGGATCGATGGCGCCCCATAAAAGAAAGAGTGATTGTGAGTGAAATACGCCTTTATGTGACGACGACCGAAGTGCAGGCCGGTGAGATTCTGGACCTGCTGTCCGAGGTCTTCGGCGAAGAAGACTTCGCGATCGCAACGACTGAAATCGACGAGAAGAAGGACATTTGGGAAGCCTCCGTCTACATGATGCGTGAAGACGAGGCGCAGGTTCGCGCGCGTGTCGAAGACGCGCTGAAGACGAGCTTTCCCGACGCCAAGGTCGAACGCGAGGTGATCCCTGACGTCGATTGGGTCGCCAAGTCACTCGAGGGCCTGAAGCCGGTTCGGGCAGGGCGGTTCCTCGTCCATGGCTCGCACGACCGCGACAAGGTACGGCCCGGGGACATTGCGATCGAGATCGATGCGGGCCAGGCGTTCGGTACGGGTCACCACGGTACGACGGCTGGCTGCCTGGAGACGATCGATCGTGTTCTTCGTTCCCGCTCCGTGCGGAATGCGCTCGACCTCGGAACCGGTAGCGGCGTTCTGGCGATTGCCGTGAGGAAGCTGCGTAACATTCCCGTTCTCGCCACCGATATCGACCCGGTCGCAACTCGGGTCGCGGCCGAGAACATCAGAAGCAACGGGATTGCGTCCGGTATCTCGACGGCGACAGCGCCGGGTTTTCACTCGACGGCCTTTTCCACACATGGTCCCTTCGATCTCATCATCGCCAACATCCTCGCGCGACCGCTGATCAAGATGGCGCCGCAGCTCGTCAACCACCTGGCGCCGGGAGGCTCGGTCATCCTCTCCGGCATTCTGGCCGCGCAACGCTGGAAGGTGCTTGCCGCCTATAATGGTGCGCACCTGCGGCATGTCCGCACGATCTGGCGAAACGGTTGGGTGACGATCCATCTCGACCGCCCTTGAGATGAAGGCAAAAGAAAAGGCGGTGCCAATGGCACCGCCTTGAGACCAGTTTCCCGGTCAGTGCCCGCGAGCTCGAAGGAGGAGGAGCGCTCGAGCGGGCTTCTACTGTTCTGATCGCCGATCCCGTGAGGGAGGAGGAGAAGGGAGCGGCGAGTTGCTCAGAACGTGTAGCTGGTTGCGACCTGATGGCGCGTAACCCTGTGGCCGGCGCCGAGCAGCTTGAGGGTGTCCTCATGCGGCGGACGGCGCGAGCCGATGATGTGACGCACAGTCTGGCGCTCGCCAGCCTGCACCGGGCTGCTGTAAGCGAAGCGCGACAGAGGGGCAGTCATATCCAAATTCCTTTTGTTTCGTTTCAGGTTCGTCTCGAACCCGTCTGATGGCGCCTATATAGCGATTTAGAAAAGCTGAGGGAGAGGGTTTCCTTCATGGGAGCCATGCAGAGAATGCATAAAGCGTGCCAGTTTGTGAATCGGCGCCTCATTTCCGCCGAATTATTGCGCGGCTCTCACTCAGGTATCGCGTAGCAATTTCTCGTATTCTCATGAAATTCCGATACCATAGCCGAATCTCTTCGCTGAGGGGATTGTCCAAAAAAACGGGTTAGTGAGCATGTTCCAGTCTTTCGAAGTCACCTCGACGCCACAATTCGGCCGCGATCGCGTTTCGGCCCTGCGCGCAAGCTTTGATGCGCTTGGCATCGACGCCTTTCTGGTGCCGCGCGCCGACGAGTTCAACGGCGAATACGTGCCAGCTTGCTCGGAACGCTTGTCGTGGCTGACGGGTTTCACGGGCTCGGCGGGGGTCGCGCTGGTGACGCGTTCGGAGGCGATTGTCTACGTGGACGGGCGCTACGTGACGCAACTTGCCGAGCAAGTCGACAACGCGCTCTTCACCGGTGGGGACCTTGTGAACGAGCCGCCTCATGCCTGGCTTGCAAAGAATGGCTCCAAGGGCTTGCGTCTTGGCATTGATCCCTGGCTGCACTCCGGGGCGGAGGTGCGGCGACTTGAAAAGGCGCTTGCCGAAATTGGCGGTTCGCTCGTTGTCCTGCCTCACAATCCTCTGGACAAACTCTGGAGCGACCGGCCGCAGGAGCCGTTGGGGCAGGTGACAATCCAGAACATCGTCCAGGCGGGCGTGCTCGCAACCGACAAGATCGCAACGGTCGCGGCCGATCTTGCAAAGAAGAACCTCAAGGCGGCGCTGATCGCGGATCCGTCTTCGGTCGCCTGGATCTTCAATATCCGCGGTGCCGATGTGCCGCACACGCCGCACCCGCTGGCGCGGGCGATCATCTATGCCGATGGCAAGGCGGACCTCTTCCTCGACAAGCGCAAGACCGGTATCGAACCCGAAGCCTATCTCGCTCAGATGTGCATGCAGCTTCCGCCGTCGGAGCTCGAAAAGAAACTGTCAGCTGTTGCAAAGGATGGTGGTCGCGTCTTCGTGGATCCTGACCTCACCTCGTATGCCCTGGCGGAGATCATTCGCAAGGGAGGTGGCGAAGTCGTGGAAGGGAATGATCCCGCAAAGCTTCCGCGAGCGGTGAAGAACAACGTTGAGATTAACGGTTCCGCGGCCGCGCATCTGCAGGATGGCGCAGCGATGGTCGAGTTTCTCTACTGGCTGTCGCAAGTCAAGCCCGGGACCGTGTCGGAAATCGACGTGGCGGAGAAGCTCGAAGTAGCGCGCGCCCGTGTCGGGCAGAGCATGCAGAACCCGCTGAAGGACATTTCGTTCGATACGATTTCCGGTGCCGGCGAGCACGCGGCGATCATGCACTATCGCGTCACGACGGAAACGAACCGCAAGCTGGAAGCCGGGGAGCTTTTCCTGATCGACTCCGGCGCCCAGTACATCAACGGCACGACGGACATTACCCGCACCGTCGGGATCGGTTCGGTCACCGAGGAGCACAAGCGCTTCTTCACGCTGGTGCTGAAGGGCATGATCCAGATCAGCACCGCGCGTTTTCCGAAAGGCACCCGCGGCTGCGATCTCGATCCGCTGGCCCGCATCGCGCTCTGGCGGGCGGGGGCCGATTTCGCCCATGGCACCGGCCACGGTGTCGGGTCCTACCTTTCGGTGCATGAAGGTCCGCAACGCATCGCCAGGTTATCAACGCAGGAATTACTGCCGGGGATGATCCTCTCGAACGAGCCCGGCTACTACCGTCCCGGCGCTTTCGGCATCCGCATCGAGAACCTGATCTACGTCCGCGAGGCAGAGGCAATCGATGGCGGCGACACGCCAATGCTCGGGTTCGAGACGCTGACCTTCTGTCCGATCGATCGCAGCCTCGTCATTCCAGAACTTCTGAACCATGACGAGTTGCATTGGCTGAACAATTATCATGAGCGCACGCGGGAGGCGCTGATGCCGCTGATCCACGACCACGACGTCAAGGCGTGGCTGGAGAACTCGACCTTGCCGCTGGAATACTGAGCCAGGCGGCCTTGCTCGCCGCCGATGGCGTCACATGCCGATCGTGTGACGCCAGCCCAGAACGAAGAGCCACGCGACGATCAGCATCCAGGTGTGCGAGGCCCGCAGGCCAACGACGAGTGCGACGAGCAGGGCCAGCTTCGAATCCCAGCCCCCCATGAAGAAGGCCGGCGCGACAAGCGTCGTCAAGACTGCAGCTGGGACCGCAGCAAGTGCGGCCTCCATGCGTGGCGGAATGCGCTTCATCGTGGTGATGAGGATATAGCCGCCGATGCGGGTTGCGTAGGTTGCAACCGCCGCAGCGACGATCACGAGTGCCATATGAAGATCGAAGGCCATCGTCATACCTCGTGCAGATCGGATTCGAGTTCCTGTTCGTGGGGCGGCGGTGGGAACAGGGCGGCAAGGATGATTCCCGCTGCGGCACCCAGGCTGACGTGCCAAGGTGAGCCGACATAGTGATAGGCGACAACAGAGGCGACCGCACTGACGGCGGCGACCGGCAGAAAGTTGTCGCGATGGCGGAAATCCAGGACGATGCCGAGGAAGTAGGCCGGCAGCAGGATGTCGAGACCGATCAACTTCGGGTCGCCGATGTAGTTGCCGAGCAGCCCGCCGAGCAGGCTCACCAGGACCCAGGGGATGTAGATGATGATGCCGAAGCCGAGGTACCAGACAAAGGTGACCGGCTTGCCGGCTTCGCCGCGCTTCAGCGTTTCGGCAAACTGCGGATCGACCAGCAGGAAAAAGGTGAAGAATTTCTGGAGCGGCGAAAAATGCTTGATGTAAGGGGCGATGGCCGCCGAATAGAGGACATGGCGAAAGTTGACGGCCAGGATGGAGGCGACGATCAGCCACGCCTGGACGTTATGGCCGAACAGTTCGAGGCCGACCATCTGGCTCGCGCCGGCATAGACCGTGGCGCTCATGAAGGTCACTTCCGCGAGCGACATGCCGTTATCGACTGCGAGCGCTCCAAACAATGCCCCAAACGGGGCCGAGGCCATCGCAATGGCTGAGCCACCGCGCAAGCCGTCGAAAAAATCAGCGCGACTCATCGGCGATAATCCTTCTGGAATTTTGTCCCCCGTCTAGGGACGGGCGGTATCCGCCGCAAGCAAATTTCCTTGATTGACCGATCGATTTCGCTGAACGATGCACACGCGACTGATTGCCGTTCGAGGAACAAAGATGACCCGGATCGAACTATCGAAAGAGGAAAAGGCCGAACTCATTGCGCGGATCCAGCACTATTTCGATAGTGAGTTGGACCAACCGATCGGCCTCCTGAAAGCGGAGTTTGTTCTCGAGTTTTTCGCGAAGGAAGTTGGCGCCGCTTACTACAAGAAGGGGCTCGAGGATGCGCAAGTCGCGCTTGCCAGACGCATGGATGACTTTTCCGAGGACGTCTATGAGTTGCAGCGGACTGCGACGGAGTGATCAGCCTTCCAAAATTTGTCGGCTGGTGACGATGTCGATGCCGTGCTCGCGCATTTCCTTGACCGCGATCGCAACACCTTCGGGTGTGATCCCACGGCTGGCATCTTCGACAAAGCGAACCCGCACTCCGGGCATCATTTCGGTCGCATCGAGGACGGAGAACTTCACACAATAGTCGGTTGCGAGACCGCAAACGTCGAGTTCCGTGACATCCTGCCCCTCGAGAAAGTCGGCGAGCCCGGTGAGGGCGTCCTGATCGTTGTCGCGGAATGCCGAGTAGCTGTCGACACCACGATTCTCGCCTTTCTGGAGGATGAGATCGATCTCGCCCGTCTTGAGATCGGGATGCAGTTCAGCGTCCACCGTTCCTTGAACGCAATGGTCCGGCCACATCATCTGCGGCTTGCCGGAGAGCGTCCCTAATTCGAACGGCTGCTTGCCGGGATGAGATGAGGCAAAGCTTCCATGGCCGGCAGGATGCCAGTCCTGGGAGGCGACGATCAGGTCATACTTGCCGCTCTCGATCAGGCGGTTTGCGATGGGAACCACTTGGTCGCCATCCGGCACCGGCAGGTTGCCGCCCGGGCAAAAGCCATTCTGAATATCGACTAGAAGCAAGGCTTTCATCGGTGCGACTCCCTCGATTTGCACTGCAACATGCCAAGGGCCGAGGGACGGCGCAAGCGCCGAAACGCTTCGCCGCATGGGCGGCGAAGCGGGCCTTGAAATGGTCAGGTCGGCCGGTGCCCCTTCAGCCCATAAAAGGCAATGTAAGCATAGCACAGAACCGGCATCAGGAAGGCGAGATGTATGCCGATCGTGTCAGCAAGGGCGCCTTGCAAAAGCGGCAGCAAGGCGCCGCCGACGATTGCCAGGCAAAGGATTCCAGAGCCTTGGCTCGTGTATTTTCCAAGGCCGTACAGTGCGAGACTGAAGATCGTCGGGAACATGATCGAGTTGAAGAGGCCGATTGCGAGGACCGACCACATGGCGACGTGACCGCCCGAGAAGACGGTGAGTAACAGCAACAGGATGACCGCGGCTGCATTGAAGGCCAAGGCCTTGCCGTCATCGACGTAGCGCATCACGACAGCACCAATGAACCGGCCGATCATCGCGCCGCCCCAGAAGTAGGATACATGATGGGCGGCCTCGGCTTCCGAAAAGCCTGCTATATCCGGCTGGCTCATGAAGTTGACCAGGAAGCTGCCGATGCTGACCTCCGCGCCGACATAGAGGAAGATGCCGATTGCGCCGAGCACGAGATGGCGATACTGCCAGGCCGAGCCGCCGCCGGTGATCGGCTCAATATCTTCCGCACCTTCAACCTGGGGGAGCTTGAGGGCTGCAAAGAGCGCGGCGAGTAACAGGAAGGCGACAGCCAGCAGCATATAGGGGAACTTCACAGCGCTCGCTTCGGCAAGCCTGACGGCGTCGAGTTGTTCCGGAGTGGTGCCCGCAACGGCGGCCGCTGTCGCCGACAGGATCAGGACTGCGCCGAACATCGGGGCAAGTGTCGTGCCGAGGGAGTTGAAGGCCTGTGTCAAGGTCAGGCGGCTTGCGGCGGTGTCGGGTGGACCGAGGACCGTGACATACGGGTTTGCCGCGACCTGTAGCACGGTGATCCCAGTTGCCAGCACGAAGAGGGCGCCGAGGAAGAGTGCATAGATACGGTAGCTTGCGGCCGGAATGAAGAGCGCGCAACCGATGGCGGAAATGATCAGGCCCGTCACGATCCCCCACTTGTAGGTGATGCGCTTGACGAGCGCGCCGGCGGGCAGGGAGACGATGAAGTATGCGCCGAAGAAGCAGAGCTGGATCAGCATCGATTGCGTGTAATTCAGCTGGAAGACGTTCTTCAGGTGCGGAATGAGAATGTCGTTCAGGCAGGTGATGAAACCCCACATGAAAAACAACGATGTCAGGGCCACGAGGGCAAATTGATAGCTCGCTGCCGGGGAAGCCGATGCCGGGCGCGTCGTCGCGGCACTGTTGGTGATGATACCAGCCACAGTCTTGTACCTCTTGTTCTTGTTGCGCCGGAAATTTTCTCTTGAAGCCGTCGAAACGGCGGGCCGGCGGTGGCTCGGCAAGGCACTTGGGAGGAGGCATGCAGCAAGCCACAAGGCTCATATATCCATTTGAAACCAAATTGGTAGTATTCAAACGATTTTTATTGTGCGTTGCGGCGGGTGGTTCGCCCCTGCGAACATGTGCTGACGCGGCCGGTTCTTGCGCCGGCGTTCCAAGACCGTGGAGAGATTTCCTGCGCCGGGGAAATGGTCAGGCCGCCGAAGCGGACTTTTCATTCGCCGCGACGCTGCCTTGTCCTTCTGTCTTGCGGCTGGCGTGATAGGCGCGTTTCTGCGCGTACATCGCAATGTCGGCACGCCGCACCATGGCTTCCATCGTTTCCCCCGGCTCGCTTGTCGCGACACCGAGCGATATGCTGAGCGGAGCATTGGAGTAGAACTGATTGTTGATCTTCAGCAGCTCGCCGATGGTCTCGACCATTGCGGCGACAGCCTGCTTGTCGGCGCCGGGCATCAGCACCGCAAACTCGTCGCCGCCGATGCGGGCAGCATGGTTTGGCTGTGTGGCGGCGCCATTCAGAACTTCGCCGAGACGGCGCAGCAGCGCATCGCCGGCATCGTGTCCCAGCTGGTCATTGGCCTCCTTCAGGCCGTTGAGATCGATGACGACAGCCGAGACCGGCCGCAGCGACTTGCGTTCGAGCCTGTTCAACTCGTCCACGTAGAAGGCGCGATTGTGAAGCTTGGTCAGGACGTCGTGCTTGCCGAGATATTCGAGGTAAGCTTCGGCCTTCTTGCGCGCTGTGATGTCGGTGAGGGCTACCTGCACAAGTGCCCAGTCGCCTTCGTGGCCGGGAAGGACGGAGAATTGCAGAAGGACGTAGCGCTCGGAGCCGTCGAGGGCGTAGTTGATCACTTCGCGCTGATGAAAGAGCCGGCCGTTCCAAAGCTCGATCAGCTGTTCGCGGAAGTGTTTTTCCATGTCGTCGCGGAAGACATCGCCAATGCGCTGCAGAAGCGTATGCCGGTCGGGTGCGCAGAACAGGTCGAGGGTTGCCTGGTTGACGTCGATCACCTGGATCTCGCTCATGCACTGACGCACGAACTCGGGATGGACATCGGTGAAAACCCTGAAATCGTCGATGCCGCGATCGCGGACATTCTCAAGCAGCAGTTTGATCTGGCTGAAATCCTCGACCCAGAGCGAGACCGGGGAATGCTCGAAGATGCCTTCGGCGTAGCGGCGATTTTCGCGCTCCTTGCGGCGCGCTTCCTCACGTGCGGTGACATCTTCCGTTGTCAGCATTATCTGCGCAAGCGACTGCTCATGGCCCGGCAGCACCGAACCACGGAGCTGGATATCGAGCCTGCGGCCGGACAGCGTATAGTTGACCGCGCTGCTGGTGAATTCGGTCTTGCCATCCCAGAGTTCTGCCAATTCGTTGACGTGGCTTTCGAGCATCTCGTCGCGAAACACCAGGCCGAGATTGGCGACCAGGTGGTCGAGATCGTTAGCCCCGAAGAGTTCGAGTGTCTTTCGGTTGACGCGCAGCACGCGGATAAGCTGTGAGCAGGCGGCGATGCGCGTTGTGTCTTCTCTAAGGTAAGCTCGGATGTCTTCGACGCCCTCAGCGCGCCAGCGATCGAATTGCGCCTTGACCCCGCTGAAATCCTCGATCCACATCGCGATCGGTGACAGGTCGAAGATATCGGAGTCGCTCATGATGAGACTTTCGGTTTGTTGTCGCATGTGTGGAGGCGCAGCGTTGTTCGTCGGCTTTTAAGCATGATTCGTAAACCTTCACTTGATGCGGCGAAGATCGGTTTCCCGATCCTCGTGCGATTCATGCCATTGACGCGCGCTCAGTCAGGCCAATCTAGAGATAGGAGACCTTGTGCCCGCGACAGTGCGAGTGAGTGATGATGGTGAGTAGCGTTCAGAGTCTCGGGCGACAGGCGACAGTCGCGACGGCCAAATTCTGTCTCGTCATGCTGGTCATGATTTTCCTAGCGGCGGGATCCCTGTCTTACTGGCAAGGCTGGGTGTTTCTCGTGCATTTCTGCGGGTGGTGCGCAGTCCTCACGGCCTATTTCGTCAAGCGCGACCCGGAACTGGTCCGGAAACGCATGAGTGTCGGACCGGCGGCGGAACGCGAGCCATCGCAGAAGCGCATACAGTCCTTTAACAGCATCGCGATCCTTGCGCTTTTCGTCGTTTCGGCGCTCGACCACAGGTTCGGCTGGTCGGTCGTTCCGGCCTCGATCGTGCTTCTCGGCAATGCATTGATCGCGGTCGGCTTTATCGGCTGCTTCTTCGTGCTCCGGCAGAATTCGTTTGCCGCGGCGACAGTCGGCGTGACGGCGGGGCAGCGGGTGATTTCGACCGGCCTCTACGGCGTGGTGCGCCATCCGATGTATGCCGCGGCGCTGGCGATGTTTTTTGGCGTGCCCTTGGCGCTGGCTTCCTATTGGGGTCTGCTTGTGTTGGCTCCCGTCATTGGTGGTCTGGTCGCCCGCCTCCTAGATGAGGAGAGGTATTTGGTGGGCAATCTGGTCGGCTATGCCGAGTACCGCAGCCAGGTCCAATGGCGCCTAGTGCCTGGGATCTGGTGACGGATCATTCCTCTGGAGGCTGGTGAGGCGGCGGCCCTTGCGGTAAATATCGCGGCAGGTCGATGGAGGGCGTCGTGGCAATCAGGGTCGTGCAATTGGGTTCGCCGCGGGCAGAAGGCGAGGGGGTGCGGATCGGTACCGTCCGCCGACCGCCACGGGGCGTGCCGAAGGAAGAATTTTCCAGCCGCAACTACTATGACGTCTGGCTGCCGGTGCTTTCGCCGAGCCAGCCCCTTGTGACGGAAGCGAAGGCCGCGACGACTGACGCCGAGTGGGCGGCCTTCGTCCGCAGCTTCACGAAGGAAATGAAAGTGCCGGAGGCGAGCCATGTGCTAGACCTGCTCGCCACGCTTTCGCATGCCAGTCATTTTTCAATCGGATGCTACTGCGAGACCGAGAGCCGCTGCCATCGAAGCGTGTTGCGGCGCCTCCTTGAAGAGCGCGGTGCGACATTTGCCGCGGAAGGCTGTGCCTGATGGCTGCAGAGGATGACCTGAAGCGAAAGCCAACGACCGAGCCCGGTCCTGATGAGAAGATCGATGCGACCTTTCGCAACGGGTCACTGACAGCAGCCGGCATCATTCTCGGTTTTTCCCTGAGTTTCATGAGCCGTTGGGCTTCGAATCCGAACGACTGGAGCCGGATCGATATCCTGCCGATGTTGCTGCTGACGGTAGGGATTGCCTTGCAGGTCAAGGTCTTTGCCGATCTGCTGGCCAGGGACTCGCTGATTGCGGCCAAGTACGATCGGGCGAGGCGCCTGTTCCTGATCGGAATCGCGGTCGTCGCCGCCGGGATCGGGCTCGCATTGCTCAACGACATACTGGGGTTGGGATCGATGCCGATCCTGGGGTGAGCGGGCGCCACGCCCGCTCCATGAATTCGGACTTCCTCGCTTGTCGGTAGTCGTTCGTGTACCTGCGGGATCAGGTCCCTAGGATGATCTTGCTGCAGGCAAATGCGACGGTCGGACTGCTCAACACGGCAATCATGAGCGAGGCTACGATCAGAGGCAGCGAATAACGTTTCATCTGCGTCCTCCTTCTCTCCCGCGATCGATGCGCGCGGGAGTTCAGTATGCGGGACGCGGGGCAGTAAACGAAGTCACGAAAGGGTGAGGCAAGCCGCGCTGTCGTTTGCTGCAGTTGTTGGTACATTATCTGAGGTCAGTGAGTTGGCGGTTCCGCTTTAGGAAACCCTCTCCACAAACCCATCCAAGACGCGCTTCTGGCCTGCCCGGTCGAACTCGATCGTCAGCTTGTTGCCCTCGATCTCCACGATGTTGCCGTTGCCGAATTTGAGGTGGAAGACGCGATCGCCGGTCTTGAATTTCGAGGGCTCGGCGGCGGTTGATTTCGCCACGAGTTCGCCATCGATGGTGCGGCTGCGCGGGCCGCTTTCGCCGTAGCCGATGCGTTCGACGGCGTGGCCAGAACGTGTGCCCCAGTTGTCGCGGGTGGCGTCCGTCTTGTTCTGCTGGGCACGCTTCCAGCCGGGCGTCGAATAGGAGTTGGCGAAGGGGTCAGCCTTGTCGAAACGGGACTGGCCGTAGCCACCGCGACCATAGCCGCCGTAGCTCTGCTCGGCTTCCGCCACCTCGACATGCATTTCCGGCAGTTCGTCGAGGAACCGCGAAGGGATGGTCGACTGCCAGAGACCGTGGATGCGCCGGTTGGAGACGAACCAGATGTGGCAGCGGCGCTTGGCGCGGGTGATGCCGACATAGGCAAGGCGGCGTTCTTCCTCGAGGCCGGCGCGGCCGCTTTCGTCCAGTGAACGTTGGTGCGGGAACAGGCCTTCCTCCCAGCCCGGCAGGAAGACGGTATCGAACTCCAGGCCCTTGGCGGAATGCAACGTCATGATCGAGACGGCGTCGAGGTTTTCGTTCTGCTCGGCGTCCATGACAAGCGCGACGTGCTCGAGGAAACCACGCATCGACTCGAAGCTCTCCATCGAGCGAATGAGTTCCTTCAGGTTTTCGAGACGGGTCGGCGCGTCCGCCGACTTATCGTTCTTCCACATGTCGGTGTAACCCGACTCTTCAAGGATCTGCTCGGCAAGCTCAGTGTGCTGGGTGTTTTCCAGCATTTCCTGCCAGCGGCGGAATGATTGGACGACGTCGAAGAGAGCTTTGCGCGCCTTCGGCTTCAGCTCGTCGGTTTCGATCATGTCGGCGGCTGCGGCCAGCATCGGAATGTCGCGGGCGCGGGCATAATCGTGGAGGGCGCGCACCGTCGTATCGCCAAGACCGCGCTTCGGGGTGTTGATGATGCGCTCGAAGGCGAGGTCGTCGGCAGGCTGGGCGACGAGGCGGAAGTAGGCCATGGCATCGCGGATTTCGAGGCGCTCGTAGAAGCGCGGGCCGCCGATGACTCGGTAGTTGAGGCCGAGCGTCACGAAGCGGTCTTCGAACTCGCGCATCTGGAATGAGGCGCGCACGAGGATCGCCATGTCGTTGAGCAAATGCCGCTTTCCTTTGGCGTCGCCGCGTTGAAGTTGCTCGATCTCCTCGCCGATTTCCCTGGCTTCCACCTCTGAATCCCAGGATGCGTGCACCTGGACCTTGATGTCATCGGGGTCGCTGCGGTCGGTGAAAAGCGTCTTGCCGAGGCGGCCTTCATTGTGAGCGATCAGGTGGCCGGCGGCGCCAAGGATATGCGCCGTCGAACGATAGTTGCGCTCCAGCTTGATGACCTTGGCGCCCGGGAAGTCCTTCTCGAAGCGGAGGATGTTGTCCACCTCGGCACCGCGCCAGCCATAGATCGACTGGTCGTCGTCGCCGACGCAGCAGACGTTCTGCGGCTCGCCCTTTGGGCGCTGGGCAAGCAGCCGCAACCACATGTACTGGGCTGTGTTGGTGTCCTGATACTCGTCGACAAGGATGTAGTGGAAGCGGCCGTGATACTCCTTGAGAAGATCCGGGTTTTTCCGGAAGATCGCGATCGGGTGCATCAGGAGATCGCCGAAATCGCAGGCGTTCAGCGTCGAGAGCCGTTGCTGATAGGCAAAGTAGAGTTCGCGGCCCTTGCCGTTGGCAAAGGCGCGGGCGTCGCCCTCGGGAATGTCGCCAGGGCCGAGGCCCTTGTTCTTCCAGCCATCGATCATTCCGGCGAACTGCTTGGCAGGCCAGCGCTTGTCATCGAGGCCTTCCGCCTGGATCAGCTGCTTGATCAGCCGGACGACATCATCGGTGTCGAGGATCGTGAAGTCGGAGCGCAGGTTTACGAGTTCGGCATGGCGGCGCAGAAGCTTGACGCCGATCGAGTGAAAAGTGCCGAGCCAGGGCATGCCCTCGACGGCGCCGCCGACGAGCACGGCAATACGTTCCTTCATCTCGCGGGCGGCCTTGTTGGTGAAGGTCACGGCAAGGATCTGCGAGGGGAAAGCGCGTCCAGTGTTCAGGATATGGGCGATGCGCGTCGTCAACACGCGCGTCTTGCCGGTGCCCGCACCGGCGAGCACGAGTACGGGGCCTTCCAGTGTCTCGACGGCTTCGGTCTGTTCAGGGTTCAGGCCGGAAAGGTAATCGGGGCGCCCGCCGCCATCGCGAGCTGCCATGGCACGGGCGGCGAGCCTTCCGGCGGCGGGAGCGGCAGGGGCCGGTTGCTTGCGCGGCGGCTCGCCCGGCTCTTCATCGAAGAAGGGGATATCGTCGAAACTATTGCTCATGGCGCGTAATGTAGTGATTCGGGATCGAAAGACCAGAAAAGATGTTCTGCTTTCATTCCGCCCCGCACCCGCTGTCCTCAGCTTATGCAGTGCATTCGAGCAGTCCTGCCCGGGAATTGCCCATGTGCGCTGTAAGGGCGGGCTCGGTCGCGCGCAAACATCGTCAATAAAACTCAGAAAACAAAACCGTCATTTGACGTTGGCGATGAAATTCTACAACACGGCAGGCGGCGGTCGAGAGTTGCCTGACAGTAACTCAGTCTTGAATTACAATTCAGTAATGCTGGAGCAATTCGCTTGCTGGTGATCGGCAAAGAGACAATATTGTCGCAGACGCGCGGCAATTTGTCCTGCGAACGCCTCTTTCGATAGACCCTGGACCAGCCTCGAGTCCCTCTGGAGACGTGAATGCCATTTTGGAAGCAGTTTATAGTTTGCCTTGTCGTGATTGCGGCCGGCTTTGCTGGATGGGTTTTCTTCGTGCCAGGGGCTGGCGAGACGCTACGGAAGGCCGGCTTTTCAGAGGTTTCAAAGCTGGCGCCCGGTGAGGCTGCACCGAAGCCGGTGGGGAGCGAGGAAGGGCAATCGAGACGTCGCAGCGGCGGAGCAAACGCGCCCGTTCTGGTCGCCACGCAGGCCGTCGTTCGTGGTGTCGTCAATGATCGGCTGAGTGCCATCGGCACGGGCGACGCCATCCGCTCCGTGGTGGTGATGCCGCAGGCAAGCGGGACAATTCGCGAGATCCTGATCAAGTCGGGCGACAGGATCACCAAGGGGCAGGTGCTTGCAAAGCTAGACAGCGAAGAGCAGGTCATCGCTCGCGGTCAGGCCGATGTGGCGCTGAAAAGCGCCGTCGAGAAATCCAGCCTCTACCACAACATCAAATCCAGCGTGTCGCGCATGGATGTCTTCGATGCAGAAATCGCCGAGCAAGGCGCACGCCTTCAACTGCAGGCCGCCGAACTCAATCTCGAGCGTCGCAGCATTGTCGCGCCGATCGATGGCATTGTCGGCATCATCCCGGTCAACGTCGGCGACAACGTTTCGACGACGACGCCGATCGCGACCCTCGACGACCGGACCGAAATCCTGGTCGACTACTGGGTGCCGGAACGCTTCGCCAACACGATCACGGTCGGCCAGCCCGTGGAGGCAACGTCGGTGGCACGGCCAGGTCGGGTATTCTCGGGCGCGGTCGAGGCAATCGACAACCGCATTGACGCCGCCAGCCGGACAATGCGCGTGCGGGCCCGAATCGACAACGCATCGGACGAACTGCGCGCCGGCATGTCGTTCAATGTCGGGATGAGGTTTGGCGGCGACCAGTATCCCGCGGTCGATCCGCTCTCAATCCAGTGGGATTCGCAAGGCGCGTTCGTCTGGCAGGTCGTCGACCGCAAGTCCGGCAAGGTGCGTGTCAGCATCGTGCAGCGCAATCCCGACTATATTCTCGTCAAGGCCGATCTGGACGATGGCGATGCAATCGTTACCGAAGGGCTGCAGCGTGTCCGTGAAGGCGGCGCGGTACGGGTGGCCGGCGAAGTGGCGTCGAATTCGGAGCCAGTCACGCAATGACCGTGACCGAGATGCAGGAGAAGCCGGCTTCCGGCAAACAGACCTTCACCGCGCTGTTTGTCAGGCGCCCGATCCTTGCGCTTGTCTTCAACGCCCTGATGATCGTTGCCGGCCTTGCAGCCTATGCCGGGATCGAAGTGCGCGAACTGCCCGATGTTGACCGACCCGTGGTGACGGTGCGCACGACTTTCGACGGTGCCTCGCCACAGACTATCGACCAGGAACTGACGAAGGTGATCGAGGGCGCTGCCGCACGCGTCAGCGGCCTCAAATCCATTTCCTCCAGTTCTCAGTTCGGCCAGAGCCGGGTGACGCTCGAATTCTCTGACTCCGTCGATCTCGCGGTAGCGGCAAACGACGTGCGAGATGCCATCGGCCGTATCGCCGACCGTCTTCCCGAAGAGGCGGATGCGCCGCAGATCGTCAAGGCGGATTCCGACTCTCAGCCGATCATGCGTCTTGCCGTTACGTCGTCGAAACTGAACATGGACGATCTGACGCTTCTCGTCGAGAACCAGGTCATCGACCGGCTTGCCTCGGTAGATGGCGTTGCCGATGTCGAAACCTACGGCGACCAGGAGAAGGTCTTCCGCGTCGACGTGAACCAGAGCGAACTGGCCAGTCGCGGGCTGACCGTTGGCGATCTGACGAAGGCGCTTTCAAGCGCTGCTCTCGACGTGCCGGCCGGATCGCTAAAGAGCCCGACGCAGACGATCGTTGTCCGCGCGATGGCAAGTTTGCAGACGCCGGAGGATTTCTCCAACGTCATCCTGCAGAACCACGTGCGTCTCGGCGATGTGGCAAATGTTACCCTCGGACCGCGCGACGGGCAGACGGCGCTGCGCTCGAACGGCGTTCCCGGCATCGGCCTCGGCGTCATCCGCCAGGCACAATCGAATACGCTGAACATCTCCAACGGCATCAAGGACGCCGTCGCCGAGCTTTCAAGAACGCTTCCCGAAGGCACGCGGATCGCCATCACCAGCGATGACGCCGTCTTCATCCAGGGCGCGATCCATGAAGTGGTACTGGCGCTCATCCTGGCCGCGGTCATCGTCACCGGCGTCATCTATCTCTTTCTGCGGGACTGGCGTGCGACGATTATCCCTGCCGTCAGCATGCCGGTTGCGCTGATCGGAACCCTGGCAGCGGTCTATCTCGTCGGCTTCTCGATCAACATCCTGACGCTGCTAGCGATCGTGTTGGCGACCGGCCTTGTCGTTGACGACGCGATCGTCGTTCTCGAAAACATCGTTCGCCGCCGTTCGGAAGGCATGGGACCTCGAGCGGCTGCCGTGCTCGGCACGCGCGAAGTGTTCTTTGCTGTCATCGCCACGACCGCGACGCTTGCAGCGGTCTTTATTCCGCTTTCCTTCCTGCCGGGGCAGGTGGGTGGTCTGTTCCGCGAATTCGGCTTCGTGCTGGCTTTCTCGGTTGGCCTCTCATCCATCGTTGCCCTGACGCTATGTCCGATGTTGGCTTCACGGATACTGACGAAGGAGATGCTTGAGGACCATGGCCTTCTTGGCCGTTTCGGAAGGTGGTTCGCCGACGCCTACCGATGGTCGCTGCACGCCTGCCTGAATGCACCGCTTGTGGTCGTCGTCGCTTCGTTGCTTTTTGCCGGTGCCGCTGTTCTTGCTTTCCAGACGGTTCGAAGCGAGCTGACGCCGAACGAAGACCGCGCGATGGTGATGATGCGCCTGACCACGCCGCAGGGGTCAAGTCTCGAATACACGCGCGACAAGATGCAACGGGTGGAGGAATATCTCCAGCCGCTTGTCAATAGCGGCGATATCAGCAATGTCTTTTCGATCTCGGGACAGGGCGGACAGGTCAACAGCGGCTTCATGGTGCTGACGCTGGCGCCGTGGGGTGAACGCCATCGCACACAGGCGGAGATCGTGGCCGATATCAACCGGGCCGCAGCAAGGGTTCCGGCGCTGCGCGGCAATGCGATCCAATCGAACAGCCTGCGCATCCGCGGCGCCGGCAACGGACTGCAGATGGCCTTGGTCGGCAACGATCACGAGGCTCTGACGACTGCGGCTGCTCAACTGGTGCAGGCCCTCGACGCCACGGGCCATTACGATACGCCGAGACTGACCAACGAACCGACCCAGGCCCAGGTGTCGGTGACGATCGACCGCGAGCGTGCCTCCGATCTCGGGATCGACATCACCGGCCTTTCAACGGCTATGCAGTCGCTCCTGGAAGGGCGATCGGTCGTTGACGTTTTCGTCAAGGGCGAAGCCTATCCGGTGCTGCTCACGTCGAACACCCGACCACTCGACGATCCGACGGATCTAGAGAACGTCTTCCTGAAGACGGGCGATGGCAAAATCGTGCCGATGTCTGTAATCGCGTCACTGACGGAGAGCTCGGTCGCGCCGCAATTGAACCGCGAACAGCAGCTTGCGTCGGTAGCGATCACGGCCGGCCTGAAGAATGGTCTTTCGCTCGGAGATGCCGTCAAGGAAGTAACCGAGATCTCCAAATCGATCCTGCCTGCCGGTGCGCGTCTCGTGCCACTTGCCGAGGCGGCGACGCTGGAGGAGAACTCAAGCGGCATGGCACTGACCTTTGGCTTTGCAATCGTCATCATCTTCCTGGTTCTGGCCGCGCAGTTCGAGAGTGTGCTGTCGTCGGTTATCATCATGTCGACGGTTCCGCTCGGGCTGGCATGCGCCGTCTTCGCGCTGATCATTACCGGGTCGAGCCTCAATATCTACAGCCAGATCGGCCTTGTTCTGCTTGTGGGCGTGATGGCGAAGAACGGTATTCTGATCGTTGAATTTGCCAACCAACTCCGCGATCGCGGCGAGGAGGTGCGCACGGCGATTGAGAAGGCGTGCGCGCTACGCCTGCGCCCCGTGATGATGACCATGATAGCGACGATCCTCGGCGGCGTTCCGCTGGTCTTCGCCCATGGCGCTGGCGCGGAAGCGCGCATTGCGCTTGGCTGGGTTATCGTTGGAGGGCTTGGCTTTGCGACACTGGTGACGCTCTATATTACGCCGGTCGCTTACCTGCTGATTGCCCGCTTCGCGAAGCCGCATGCTCACGAAGAGGAGCGGCTCCACGAAGAAATGGCGCACGCATCGCGTCCGCGCCCTGCCGCCAAGGCAGGCCGGCTGGAGGCGGCAGAATGAACCGCGCCTTCAGCGGGTAAGGTCCTGCGAGTTATGGCTTATAAAAAGTTGTAGGATTGGATGAATTTCTTCTAAATTTTAGACGTTTTTTAAGTGTGAGCGGTAATCATTCCGACAGAAGCCGAAAGGTCCTCCAGCGTTTTCTGAGGGCCGCCCTGGTGCCTCGTTCAGGCGCTCCCGGACAATGATCGTTCGCGGTACGGTTTGTTTGTATCAGTGTATTGTTGTGTTCGGAGTACAGTACCTTGAGCATTTATCGGCGCACCTCGGTGGATGCCGCGCTGTATGTATTGCGCGACATCGGTCGCGACATGACCAAAACCCAGAGGCAGGTGTCTACCGGCCTCAGAGTCGAAAGAGCGTCCGACAACGGCGCCTATTGGGCGATTAGTTCGACCCTGAAAACTGATCAGAAAGCTCAATCGGCCATTCGCGACGCTCTCGGCCTGGCGGCTGCGACGATGGGCACGGCCTATAACGCCGTCGACAGCGCAATTGATCTCGTCAGCGAGATCAAGGCAAAGCTGGTCGCAGCGACCGAGTCTGGTGTCGACAAGGACAAGATCAACACCGATATCGCCCACCTGAAAGATCAGCTCCGGTCGGTCGCGCAGTCGGCGGAGTTCAACGGCGACAACTGGGTTACGATCGACGATTCGGCCGATCCCTCCAAGCCGAGGGAGATCCCGTCGTCGTTCGTCCGCTATTCCGACGGAACGGTGAAGGTCGATATGCTGAGCTATGAGGTCGATCTCGCGCCCGTTGGGGCAACCACCTCGAAGGATGCTCGCTACCTGATTGACGACCGTACCACCGGTTCCGGTGAATATGGCGCTCTTACATCCCAGTATTTCGCGACCGAGGCCGGTGCCTCGCAGAACTATGTGATGCTCAAAGGCGCTGGTAACACGGCTGGGCAGGTTGAAATCGGTGTTTCGAGCAGCACGACGCAGGCGCAGGTGAAGGAGATGATCACCGTCGTCGATATGATGCTGAACCAGATGACGACGGTTGGCTCGGCCTTCGGTGCGCTTGAAAAGCGCATCAGCATCCAGAGCGACTTCGCGCAGTCGCTGGACGACTCCTATTCCCGCGGCATCAGCCGTCTGATCGACGCCGATATGGAAGAGCAGTCGAGCCTGCTGCGTGCCTTACAAACCCAAGAGCAGCTTGGCTTGCAGTCGCTGAACATCGCCAACGCCAGCTACGACACGGTTCGCCAACTCTTCCAGAACTTCTAACCGGTCGTCTTGAAGTAGAACTGTCGCTTAGATTCCGACGGGCGACTTAGCGGCCTGGCCGTTGTTGTTGCTTGCCGTCCGCAGTAGTTGTGCTTTTTGCCCAATTTCGAGCATCTGCAGCGTCTGCTTCATCTTGTTGCCGCAATCCTTAATACTGGTCGCATTAACACCGAATTGGAGATTCGCCCGTCCATGATCAAGAAATTCATACTTTTGACTGTTGCCGCAACTTACCTTAGTGCTTGCACCACGACCGACCCCTATACGGGCGAGCAGAAGATGTCGAATACATCGGGCGGCGCGCTGCTGGGTGCCGGCGTTGGCGCGCTTGCCGGTTTGGCGGTCGGCGGCTCGCCGGTCGGACGTCGCAATGCCGCGCTGATCGGCGCCGGCGTCGGTGCGCTCGCAGGCGGTGCGATCGGCAACTACATGGACCAGCAGGAATCGGAACTGCGCGCCCAGCTCCAGGGAACGGGCATTTCGGTGACCCGCCGCGGCGACAACATCATCCTCAACATGCCGTCCAACATCACGTTCGATGTTGACCAGGACGCTGTGAAGTCTGGCTTCTATCCAACGCTGAATTCTGTCGCGATCGTCCTGCGCAAGTTTAACCGCACGCTGATCGACGTCAACGGCCACACCGACTCGACCGGCAGCTTGCAGCACAACCAGGATCTGTCACAGCGCCGCGCCATGTCGGTTGCCGATTATCTCGGCACGCAGGGCATCGACCCGCGCCGCGTTTCCGCTGTCGGCTTCGGTCCGTCGCAGCCGATCGCTTCCAACGCTACGGAAGCTGGACGTGCTCAGAACCGCCGCGTCGAAATCCAGATTGCGCCTGTCACGCAGAGCTGATCCAGACTTCAGTCAAGAGAAACGGCCGGGCCAGCGCCCGGCCGTTTTCGTTATTGATGCATCGTCGCGCCCTTGGTGATCTTGTCGACGATCTTCTTTTCGGCCCGGATGGCTATGCCGACGACCTTGGCATCGTCGGGTGCGTATTCGGCAAAGACGGCCCTGTTGGCGGCGTCGTGGCCGGTTGCAAACATCTCCTCGATGAACAGCGACGAGGTTATGCCGCGCTCGAGCGAGCGGCGGTGGATTGTCGACATCGTTTCGTCCTCTGCAGACAGTACAATGATCGGCTGGATGGAAAGCGGATTGTAGAGATTGCCGGCGCGGTCTTTGTAGGCCTTGCCGATCATCTCGGGGTGCTGGCCGGCAATGCCACTCATCAGGAAAGCCGTGACGTTCAGCTTCTGCCAGGATGCAAGATTGTTTCGCAGGACGATCGCAATTTTGGTATCAAACATTCCAGTCTCTTTCATGCAGGTTCGAAAGTCGCGTTGGACCAGGATGTAACCAGTCACGCCTTCGAGGGTCTTGAACGTTTGTGCACGGAGCCCGGCGCAGACAGGATCGTGATTGCGCCGGTTTTTCCGGGAATCGAGCGGATGGAAGCGCAGTTTTCCGGCAAGGCCTTCGAGCCGCATCGCCACGATACCTATGCTCTCGGCGTCACGATGAAAGGCGTGCAGACCTTTTCTTATCGCGGCCAGCGGCGCTTCAGCATGCCCGGGCAGGTGCTCGTGCTCCATCCGGACGAGGAGCATGATGGTGGAGCAGGCACCGATGATGGGCTGCAATATCGCATGCTTTATCTTGAGCCGGCGCTACTGCTCCAATGCCTTGGAGCGGAAAAGATCGGGCTGCCCTTCGTTGACGACCCTGTCATCGGAGATCCGGTTTTGGCGGGTACGCTGCTAGCTGCACTCAGTGAGCTGGATCGCGAGCTCGACGAGTTGTTCGTCGACGACTTTGTTTCGCGTGTTGCCGGCGGACTTGCAAAGCATGCAAAGACCCCGCGGCGGCCGCTCGGCAACGTTGCGTGGCAGCGTGCTAGATTGGCGCGCGATTATCTCGAAGCACATGCGACGGAAGCGGTGCGATCCGGTGAGTTGGAGACGGTCACCGGTCTCGACCGCTTCTCCCTTTCGCGGCACTTCCGGGCCGCCTTCGCCACAAGCCCGCATCGCTATCTGCTCATGCGGCGGCTGCAGCAGGCGCGCGCCATGATCGGGGTGGGTGACGGGCTTTCGGATGTGGCCGCGGCGACGGGCTTTGCAGACCAAAGCCATCTGACACGTCATTTCAAAAAGGCCTATGGCATGACGCCCGGCCAATGGGCGAGCCTTAGACGGGCTTCTCCGCAAGGCCGGAGCGGCGCGCGATAAAGCGTGCCAGCATTGGGCCAGTAAACAGGATCACCAGGAAGCGGCCGGTTTGCATCGCCATCACGAAGGGCACGTTGACGTCGGTTGACGCCGCAATGATCGCCACAGAATCAGCCCCGCCGGGACTGGTCGCCAGATAGGCCGTCAGCGGATCGACGCCGGCGAATTTGTGCAAGGCAAGGGCCATACAGCCGCAGATCGACATTAGCAGCAGGATAGAGGCCGCGACGCGGGACAGGGCACGCGCGGCGTGCATGACGATGCGGCGTGTGAAACGCAGTCCGATGTTCCAGCCGATCAGGGCATAACTGATCGCCAGCAGCCAGAGCGGAAGTTCGATCTTGAACAACCCGAACCCTTGAAGCAGCGCGCCGAGAACCAACGGCACGGTGATCGTGCCGCCCTGAATGCGAAAGCGCACCGCAATGTAGGCGGACAGGCAGGTGAGGGCGACAGTGGCGGCCAGCGCCTGCCAGTCGACCGACGGGAAGAGGATGAAGGGCGGCGCTTCGCCACCATCGGCGGCAACCCAGAGGCGCGAGACAACCGAGGCCGCCACCGCGACGAAGACCACCCGCAGATATTGCATGAAGGCGACGAGACGGGCATCGGCGCCATAAGCTTCGGACATGATGACCATCGCGGACGCCGCGCCTGGCGAGGAACCCCAAACCGCGGTCGTTCCCGGCAAGACCTGCCAGCGCGTCAGCAGCCAGCCAAGGCCGGCCGCGGCAACGATGACGGAGAAGATCATCGCGAGAAAAAGTGGCGCGTCGGTCGCCATGGTCTTGAGGATATCGACAGTGATGGCGCGCGCCATCAGAAAACCGACGAGCGCCTGCCCGAAGAGGAGTGGCCAGCGCGGCACCTGAAGCGATCCCTGCCCGATGGAAAGGGCAAGGATGATTGCCGCCACCATCGGGCCGATAAGGAGCGAGGCTGGCAGCCCGAGCATTTCAAGCCCGACCACAAGCAGGGTCGAGATACTGAGCAGGAGAAACCATCGCGGCAGGCTGGCGTATCGAAAGAAACGGCTGGCGTCGTACAACGGCATGATTCCCATGCATGTCTTGCCAATGCTGGAGCCGCGATCAGGCGAAGCAGGAGAGCAGCACTGGCTGGCAAAAGAAGCCGGCCGGAGGGGCCGGAGGATATGCGGCGATATAGGCGCCTGCCGGGGAAGCGGTCAATTGCGAAATCCTGTCGGTTTCGCGAGGTCAGAGGCTGACACGCTCCGCCAGGAAGTCGAGCAGGGCCCGCACGCGAGCCGGCAACGGACCGCCCTGGCCAATGTAGACGGCGTAGAACTCCTCGATGTCGCCGGGGTTGAGATCCTCGAGAACGGGCACCAGCCGCCCGCTCTCGATATCGGCGCGAACGGTGAAGGTGGCGAGGCGGACCAGGCCTGCGCCTGACAGCGCCATGTATCGCATCGCTTCGCCATCACCCACCTGAACGCCTGGCGTAATCGGCAGGCCAATGGTCTCGCCACCATCGAGTAACGGCCAGCCCTGAACGCTGCGTGCGTAGGAGAAGCCGACACGGCGATGGCGCTTCAAATCCGTGATCGTCTTCGGTTCGCCTTCGCGTTTCAAATAATCCGGCGATGCCACGATGACGTTGCGGGTGAAGCCAAGCTTGCGCGCAATGAGGCTAGAGCTCTTCAACGGTCCGGCGCGGATCGCCACATCGGCGCGATCCTCGACAAGATCGACAATGGCATCGGTATGAGAGATGTCGAGGGTGACGGCGGGATTGAGCGCCAGAAAATCCGAAACGAGCGGTGCAAGGATATGATGGCCGAAGGAAGCGCTCGTGTTGATGCGGATGGGACCCGCGGCCTGCTCGCCGGCGGAGGCGTAGCGTTCGGCCTCCGCGATGTCCGCAAGGATCGAAACGCTACGCTCATAAAAGGCGGATCCCTCCGGCGTCAGATGCAGCTTGCGGGTCGAACGGTTGACGAGGCGAGCGCCGAGGCGTGCCTCAAGGCGCGCCACAAGCTTGCTGACGGCAGATGGTGTCATGCGGCAGGCACGCGCTGCGGCCGTGAAACCGCCGAGTTCGACGGCACGCACGAAGACTTCCATTTCGCCGGAGCGATTGATGTCTTGTCTGCTCATGATGAATTCAATTCATGGATAGTTTTCCTCCCGGCAATCTATATCACGATAGATTCAGTGTCTATCTCTTCTGAAGTCCACAACAGGAGACCGACCATGGAATACAGAAATCTCGGCGCATCGGGCCTCAGGGTGCCGGTTTTGAGCTTCGGTGCGGGAACATTCGGAGGCTCGGGTCCGCTCTTCGGTGCCTGGGGCAACACGGACGCCGCCGAAGCTCGACGCTTGATCGACATTTCGCTGGAAGCGGGCGTCAATCTCTTCGACACCGCAGATGTCTATTCGGGCGGCGCCTCCGAGGAAGTCCTTGGCCAGGCTATCGCCGGCCGGCGCGACGCCGTGCTGATCTCAACCAAGATCGCGCTACCGATGGGCGACGGACCGGGTGATTGGGGAACGTCGCGCTCGCGCCTGATACGTTCCACTGACGAGGCGTTGAAACGCCTAGGGACCGACTATATCGACCTGTTGCAGCTCCATGCATTCGATGCTTCGACGCCGATCGAAGAGGTACTCGCAACACTGGACGGGCTGATCGCGGCAGGGAAAATCCGCTATGTCGGCGTCTCCAATTTCGCGGGATGGCAGCTGATGAAGTCGCTCGGCATTGCTGGGCGGCATGGCTACCCGCGCTATGTTGCGCATCAGGTCTACTACTCCCTTGCCGGCCGCGATTACGAATGGGAACTGATGCCGCTCGCTGCCGACCAGGGCGTCGGTGCGTTGGTCTGGAGTCCGCTTGCCTGGGGCCGTCTCACCGGCAAGGTCCGCCGTGGCCAACCATTGCCAGAAGGCAGTCGGCTGCACCAGACGGCTGAATTCGGGCCGCCGGTCGATGATGAGAAGCTCTATGATATCGTAGATGCGCTGCTGGAGATTTCCGAGGAAACGGGCAAGACCGTCCCGCAGATCGCGCTCAATTGGCTGATCGGTCGCCCCACTGTTTCCAGCGTCATTATCGGCGCGCGCAACGAGGAGCAACTGCGGCAGAATCTCGGTGCCGTCGGCTGGTCATTGGCCAAGGAGCAGGTGGAAAAGCTCGACAAAGCGAGCAGTGTAACCGCGCCCTATCCCTACTTCCCATACCGCAGGCAGGAAGCGTTTGCGCGGCTAAACCCGCCGGTGGTCTAAGGGTGCTCGATCGGGGACGTTCCCCTTAATCATGCACTAGACAGGCGCCGTCTCTTGTCTCATACCAACCTGCCTCCGGGTGTGAAGGTGAAGGAGATCAAAGAGATGGCGCTCAAAGATGCAAAATCCGGAACACGGCACGAAACAGGCATCACCGCCGCTCTTGCTGTTCTGAAACAGAGCTTTGGTGAGTGCTTCCAGACCGGCGAGGCCTTCCGCGCACAGCACGCGCATACTACTACCTACATCCCGGCTCAGCTGCCAGACGGCGTGCTCTTTGCAGAGAGTGCCGACGATGTGAAGGCCGCAGTCAAGATTTGCGCCGAGCACAAGGTGCCGGTCATTGGCTTCGGCACCGGCTCGTCGCTGGAAGGGCAGGTCAATGCGCCGAATGGCGGTATATCGATCGATTTCAGTCGAATGAACCGGGTTCTTGAAGTCAATGCTGAGGATCTCGATTGTACCGTCGAGCCCGGGGTGACGCGGGAGGAGCTCAATACCTATCTCCGTGACACCGGTCTATTCTTCCCGATCGATCCTGGAGCAAACGCTTCGATCGGTGGCATGACTTCGACGCGGGCCTCCGGAACGAATGCCGTGCGCTACGGCACGATGAAGGACAATGTGCTTGCCGTGACCGCGGTTACCGCGAACGGAGAGGAAATTCGTACAGCACGACGCGCCCGCAAGTCGTCGGCCGGATACGATATGACCCGGCTGTTTGTCGGCGCGGAAGGCACGCTTGGCATACTAACGTCGGTGACGCTGAGGCTGCAGGGCATCCCGCAGAAGATCGGCGGTGGCGTCTGCGCCTTTCCGACTGTTCGGGCCGCCTGCGATGCCGTGATCATGACCATCCAGATGGGCATTCCCGTCGCCCGCATCGAACTTCTCGATGCGCTGCAAATTCGTGCCTGCAATGCCTATTCCAAGCTGAACTACGAGGAAACGCCGACGCTCTTCCTCGAGTTTCATGGCACGGATGAAACCGTTGCCCTGCAATCGGAACAGTTTGCCGAGATTGCCTCCGAATGTGGAGGCGGCGCGTTCTCATGGACAGTCAACGCCGAGGAGCGCAGCAGGCTCTGGAAGGCAAGGCACGATGCCTACTGGGCATCGCGCGCGCTGGCGCCGGAATTGGCCGCGCTCTCGACGGATGTCTGCGTGCCTATTTCCCGTCTTGCCGATTGTATCGGCGAGACGCAGATCGATATAGAGGAACATGGCCTGCTGGCGATGATCGTCGGGCATGCAGGCGATGGAAACTTCCATGTGCTCCTGTTGTTCGACGACAAGACCGAGGAGGGCATTGCTGCTGCCGAGGCCTTTGTCGGCAGGCTCAACGCTCGCGCTCTGGCGATGGACGGCACCTGCACTGGCGAGCACGGCATCGGCCAGGGCAAGATGGCATTCCTGGAAGAGGAGCTCGGCGGCACGGTTGAACTGATGCGGCAGGTCAAGAAGGCGCTCGATCCGGATGATATCTTCAATCCTGGCAAGATATTCCACCGCACCTGAAGTAGGATTCCGTCGAGCCTGTGGGCCGGCAGGGTTGACGCTACGGAAGATTGACTGGCGATGAGGCGAATTCATCTCCAAATCAATTAAATAGGGCATGATGTTGCCCGAAAGCTGCTTCACAGCTTTCGGGATCATGCTCTAGTGTCCGCGATGGATTCCCGAATGGAGAATAGTTGAGTTGGTAGGCCGGTTCCTCGTCTTTTTGGGCGGAGTGATTGTGGTGGCGCTGTTCGTAGCGCTGCTGGCACCGCTGTTTATCGATTGGACCGATTTCCGAAAGAATTTCGAGGATCAGGCGAGCCGGATTATCGGCAAAAAGGTCGTCGTGCACGGAGCGGTGGACGCGCGCCTTCTGCCGTTCCCTTCGGTGACGCTGCATGATGTACGCGTTGGACAGGAGGTCGACGGGTCGCCGATCGTGCAGATCGAGCAGTTCTCCATGGATGCTGAACTCGCGCCTTTCCTTTCCGGCGAGGCGTTGATCTTCGACATGCGCGTGGTCAATCCGCGGGTGAAGCTGCGCCTCTTGAAGGATGGCACGCTCGATTGGACCCGTGGCAGCCAACCCGAAATTCCGGCCAAGACGGTTGTTCTCGAAAACGTCCACGTTACTGGCGGCGATATTCAGTTCATTGACGATCAGTCAGGGCGGTCGCGCCGCATCACAGGACTGAACGCCGAAATGTCGGCTAAGTCGCTTGCCGGTCCGTGGAGGATCGAAGGCGATGCGGCGCTGGATGGCGCACATGGGAGTTTCATGATCGCCAGCAATCAGCCTGATGAGAACGGGATCCTGCGGATGCGCACGCGACTGCAGCCCGACAAGCAACCGGTGATCGTCGATCTCGATGGCGAGTTGAAACTTGTCGACCGCAGGCCGAACTATCAGGGAGCGATATCTGCATCGATCGAGAGCCGGAACGCCAAGGCGGCCGACAAGACCGATGTTCCTCCGCGACTGAAAGGCAAGTTCGAGCTTACGAACGAGAGCATTCGTATACCGGAATACCGTCTCGAGATCGGAGCCACCGATGATCCCTATGTGGTCACGGGCGAGGCGGCCCTGGACACCGGAAGCCAGCCGCAATTCCTGCTGATTGCGAACGGCCAGCAGATCGACGTCAATCGCATCGGCAATCAGGGTGCGAATGGCAAGACGACGCGCGATCCCGGCCTATCGGCGCGGCAGCGCCTGAACGCGCTGATTCAGATCGTTTCGCAAGTGCCTGTACCGCAGGTGCCGGGTAAGGCAACCGTTCGGTTGCCGGYGATCGTCGCCGGCGACACGACAATCCGCGATATCCAGCTCGATGTGCAACCCGCTGGCAAGGGCTGGATCATCGACAACGTGGTCGGCACGCTTCCGGGACGCACACAGGTGGAAGGCCAGGGCAAGCTCAATTTGCAGGGGCAAGCATCGTTCGTTGGGCAGATCACGGTGGCCTCCAATCAGCCCACGGGCCTTGCGGCATGGCTTTCCGGCTCAGTCGATCCGGCGATCCGGCAACTGCGGCAGGCGGGCTTTTCCGCTGATGTCAGCCTCACGCATGACCGGCAGACGTTCAACAACCTGGAAATCGCCGTTGGACAGGCCACGTTGAAGGGTCGGATGGACCGACAGGCGTTGGCCAACCAGGTACCGACGCTTGATGTCGCGCTTGCCGGCGACGCACTCGATCTGGATGCACTGCGTGCGCTGACAGGGCTGTTCACCGGCCAGGATGGCGGCGACAACGTACTCGATCACAAGATCACTGCACGGCTCAAGGCCGACAAGTTTACAGCCTTCGGCGTCGAAGCGGGCGATGTCGAGGCGAGCTTTGCAATTGCCGATGGGGCTCTCGCGGTCGACAAGCTTTCTATCAAGAACCTGGCGGGTGCCGAAGTGACTGCGACCGGTCGCGCCGAGGGATCGCTGCTCGATTACAAGGGCTCTGGGGAAATCACCTTCAAATCGGCGGATCCGGGCTCATTCTTCACAATGCTCAAGCAGCATCTGCCGCAGCATCCGGTCGTGGATAGGCTTGTGCGCAATGCCGCATGGTACACGAATACCGCACTGCGCGGAGCTTTGACTCTCGGAGGCGACGAGGGCGACGGCCTGACCCTGACATTGGCGGGGGTGACCAACGGCAGTCGTGTCAACCTCGACTACCGCATGTCGGATCTTCTGGCGCTGACGGGCAAGGGCACAACGAGCCTTGAGGCGACGCTTGAGAACAGCGTCACCTCGATCCTGTTTGGGCAGGCGGGTCTTGATCCGTTGCCGGTCGAGGCCGATGCCAATGGCCGCCTGACCCTGAAGGTGCAGGCAGAAGGAACGGATCCTGCCGACGCCCAGCTGACATTTGCCACCGACCGCACATCGTTTACGGCTGGCGGCAAGGTGGACGTTCGCCCGCAGGCCTTCATGAACGGACAGCTTGCAGTATCCCTGGAGAGTGCCGATCTTGATCCGTATCTTGTCATGAACGGCATCGCTGTGCCGCAAATGGGTACGGGCCTGCCGTTCAAGCTGACAACGAACGCGACCATCGATGGCGACAAGATTTCCTTTGCGGATATCGCAGGACATGCCGCCGACAACGAGTTCAGCGGCGCCCTGACCGTCGACCGTAAAGCGGAAAAGACCACGGCGACGGGCGAATTGGCGCTATCCAAGGCCGATGCCACCTGGCTAGGGGAAGCTGTTTACGGACCTATGACGGATGCGGCGACCGGCGACCTGTCGGCCGGCGCGCTGGGCTTGCCGATCTTCAAGGATTTGGACGTCAACCTCAAGCTCTCCGCCAAGCAATTCTGGCCTGGCTGGTCCGGCGCGATTTCGGATTTCACGTCAAACGTGGCCTACAGGGGCGACGAATTGCAGCTGAACGACATCAAGGGCGGTTGGGATGGCGGCAGCGTCAACGGCAGCCTGCTGTTTACCAATGCTGACGGTACGGGCTTCTTCCAGACGCAACTGGTGCTGGCAGATGCGGATTTGGCCGGTGTCGTGTGGCCCCGCGATGGCGCGCCGGTCGCCAACGGCAAGTTCGGGCTTGGGCTCTCCATGGAGGCTTCCGGCAAGTCCATGAAGGATATCGCTGGTTCTTTGAACGGCTCCGGCGAGCTTCGGCTTGGCGATATCAGCGTACGTGGTCTCAATCTCGGCATGCTGGCGCCATTACTGGCCGCCACCGATCCGATGCAGGATCAGCTGAATGCCGGCAAGGTTCATCCGATCGTCGAGACCTTGCTCAACAACGGCGAAGCGAAGCTGCCGCCGACTGCGATTCCGTTCAACGTGACGGATGGGGTTCTGCGCTTTCAGAACGTCAGCGTGACGACCGACCAGGCAAAGCTCGTCGGCAACGGCCAGATCGACCTGCCACAGGAGCGCATCAATGCGTCGCTCAACATTGCACTGAATCCGGGTGGCGAGGTGCTTCCCGGTGCGGAGCCTGCGGTACGACTCGACTTTTCAGGACTGCTCGCGTCGCCTGGGCGAACCATTGATGTCACGGACATCACCGGCTTCCTGTCGTTGCGCGCCTACGAGCGCGAACGCCGGCGCGTCGAGCGCCTGCAGTCCAACGTACTGGAGAAGCAGCGACTGCGCCGTGAAGTTGCTCTCTACAAGTTCAACGATATCGAGCGCCAGAAGGCCGCAGCCTTCGAGGCGCAACGGCAGGCGGAAGAGCAGCGCCTGAGAGCTTTGGCCGCGCAGGCCGAGCGCGATAGGCAGGCAGCGGAAGCGAAAGCAAAGGCTGACGCTGAAGCCGAAGCGCGCGCCAAGGCAAAGGCGGCGGAGGGCGCAAAAGCGGCCGCAGAGGCGGCGCGACGGGCACAGGAGCAGCTTACCGTGCCCCCGGAGAACTCACTCAATTTCGAAACGGTGCCGGGGTTGCCGGGCGTGCAGGTGCCGCAGTAGTGTGTTTGCGATCGCGGTATGTGGGCATCCTCACGCGCGGTAGCCTTCGAGGCGAACTAGCCCGCGCTCTCGGATTTCAGCCAATGAAGGACATAGACGCGCAGCGCTGACGAGAGGTTGCTCTCCGGCTGTCGCTGATCGTCTATGTCGGAAATCAAGGCTGCGAGTGGGATGGCGCGCGCTTTGGCGATTATGTTCAACTCGGTCCAGAACTCGTCTTCCAACGAGAAGCTGGTGCGGTGTCCGTGTAGAGTAGCCGAGTGCTTGCGGATCATCGCAAGGCTTCAGAATTCGGTTCGAGCCGCTGACACGTTGATTCCAGAAAGCCTGCCAACTGATTGATCCCGGAATCTTTTGCGTTTCTCGGGGCGCTCATTTGTCGTCTTCAGATTTCTCTATCCGGCCTTGCTGGTGAGAGCGTTCGGCCTTCTCATTGAGCGCCTTCGTCAGCTGCTTCTCGGCCTTGGTGCGGCCAAAGGAGATACGGTTTTGCTCCGCCTGCTTCGCCTTGTCGGCGCGGGCCTGTTTCTTTTTGAACTGGCGGAGATTGACGACTTCGGCGGTCACGGTTGGCCTCGATCGGAATTGAAAAAGGGAAGCAGTTGCTTCCCTTGGTTTTACTGCTTCTTTCGGAAGGCGTCGAGCGAGACGACCGAGCCGGGTTTCTTTTCCTCGCCATCGGTTTTGGCGGCGGGCGTTTCCTCGGACTTCTCGGACGCAACCGGATAGGCGGTGATTTCAGCGGCGGGAAGCTCTTCGCTGTCAGCGAGAGGCACGTCGAATTCCAGCTCGAAGTTCACGGACGGGTCATAGAAGCCGCGGATGGCGTTGAACGGAATGAAGAGCTTTTCCGGAACATCCGAGAAGGAAAGGCCGATCTCGAAAGTGGTCTCCGTGATCTTCAGTTCCCAGAACTGGTGCTGGATGACGATAGTCATCTGTTCCGGATACTTCGCCTTCAGGTGCTGCGAGATGCGAACACCAGGGGCGCCGGTCAGAAAGGTAATAAAGAAATGATGCTCGCCCGGCAGGCGGCCCGTCGCGGCAACTTCAGACAAGACCTTGCGGATGACGCCGCGCAGTGCGTCCTGTGCCAGAATGTCGTAACGGATGTGATCCTGCCCCATGCTTTCCTGTCTTTCTTTTGGTTCGGACTCGTTTCCCAAGGCTGTATGGCATGCCAAGACGCCCTGGAAAAGGCCTGAGCCGAGTCATGCTTGACCAAACCATACATGATTTGCGCGCAAGGGAGAAGGTGAAGGCTTCTGTTGCCAGGTGCCTTCGGACCCCGCCTAGAGGTGCGAACCACTAGGGCTTTATTTGAAGTGTCACACCGCGATTAAGCAGCGAGACGAGCTTCCGCATAGTTGTCGTTTGCAACTACAATTTTAGCCCGATAACGGCGGTACAATGCCGAGCAAAAAGACGATCTTTACACCCTTGTCGATCCTGTTTCGCCCCCATCAAAAGCCGGCCATCTTGTTGCAAGCCGCCGGTTTTTGGTGGAGGCGCCGGGTACCGCCCCCGGGTCCAATAGGTTTATTACACCGCTCATTTATCGCCATAGCCGGCCCGAGGACCGGCATGGCTGATATAGTGTTTTCCGCCTCGGTTGGGAAGAGGTGTTGTCACAAAACCGTTTCGTAGTGAGCGGGACTGCAGGAATTTCGCCCGTGCTCTAGCAGACGGCCGTTGCCTCATTGAAAACACCGCGCTTCTTGAGCAGACTCACCATACCGGTCGCAGCGCCCACGACGGCCATGAAGAAGACAAGAAGAGATAGATAGGGGAGAGACAGCGCATTGGCTGCGCTGGCGACCCGGTAGATCTCGATCAGGAGAACGGCCAGAAGCGCGGCGGAAACAGTCGAATAGTCCTTCGCGATGACGCGTTTCGCATTGAACACCATCCCTTGCGTTGCCGGCGCAAAATTGCCAAGGCGAAGCATCCAGCGCGGAACGTCGGCGTCGCCAAACTTGTTTTCGAGAAATGCTTCCTCGGCGTAGACGATGCATTGGTAGATTAGCATGAAGAGCGCTATGCCGACAACTACGACCATTGGATTTCCATGCAGCAAGAAGACCGCTGCATAGATCAGCATGTTTCCGACATAGAGCGGGTTGCGGCAGACCCGAACATCCCCTCGGTCACAAGATCGCTGGCGTAGACGCGCTTCTTCAGGCCGCCTCGCTGAATATAGGCATAGCCGATCACGGTTGCGCGCAAAGCCAGGCCGGCAAGCAGGATCAGAAGTGCAACTACGTCTTTAACACGCTCCGCCGTAACGCTTCCCCCGATTTCCGAGGGGGGTAGCGTCATCAGAAACAAGGTGACAATTATGAGCGGGAACACCTGATTGCGATATTTGAAGAAGAAGTTCCCGATATGGATCATGGCTGTTTTCATTTCTGCGCCCAGACTCACTTGACGGCCACGATGCCGCAGAAATTGTACCAGCGGAAAAAGGCCTCGACACTGCGGAAGCCGACCTCTTTCAGAAGCTGCATGTTCTCTTCCAGACGATAGGGGATGAGCACATTTTCAAGCGCTTCGCGCTTCTAGGCGATCTCGATTTCGGAGTAGCCGTTTCGTCGCTTGAAGTCGTAATAGTGCTAGATGAACAGCCGGTTGAAGGCCGTATCCTCGCTGGTCAATTTCTCAACGAGGAGCAGGCAGCCCTGATCGTTCAGGCCGGAGAAGATCATCTTCATTACGCGCTCGCGAAACAGCGGGCGAATGAATTGCAGCGTCAGCAGCATGGTGACGACGCTGGCGTTCTCCATGTGAAGACCCTGGTGGAGATCGACGACTTTCAAGTCGATCGGGCGCCGCGCGTCTGCATGCTCGATTTTCTGTGCCGCCTTTTCCAGCATGTCAGGGGCATTGTCGATGCCGATGAAAGTGACGTTCGGATCGATCATTCGGTCGAGCGTAAGCAATGTCGTCGCCGTCGAGCAGCCGATATCGTAGAGATTGGTGTTCGGTACGGCGAAGTCCTGCGCCAACTCACAGACCATCCGCTGCATTTCTTCGTAATACGGCACGGATCGGCTGACCATGTCGTCAAAGACATCTGCGACCTTCGCATTGAAGGTGAAGTCGCCAATCGGCTGATCCTCTTTGGCGAATTCTTCGTCCCGCCGCTCTGTTCGCAGCTGCAATCGTATCGGGCTCTCTGCCATCATTTCCCCCCCCCAAAAAAAGCGGTTGGTCCCAAAGGAGAGCGGCGTGAATTGCCGCTAATATACTGACAGTGCTGAACCCCGTGGAGCGCCCCCGCGCTGAGCATAGGGCGACACGCAAACCTGACGGTAGCCTGAAAGCGCCTCCGACCGTCTGGCAGGTATCGCGGAGAATTGCCGGGATAATAGCCGCACTATGATTGGTTTCGACGGGTAAAACGCCTAAATAGGTACGGAACGGAATCGGCGGCGGACGATGAAGCAGTATCTCGATCTCTTGAAGCATGTCATGGAACACGGAACCGATCGTGGCGATCGAACGGGCACCGGCACACGCTCGGTGTTCGGCTATCAAATGCGGTTCGATCTTCAGGAGGGCTTTCCGGTCCTGACGACCAAGAAGCTGCATCTGCGTTCGATCATCCACGAGCTTCTCTGGTTTCTTCGCGGCGACACCAATATCGGCTACCTCAAGGACAATGGCGTCTCGATCTGGGACGAATGGGCTGATGAAAACGGCGACCTTGGGCCGGTCTACGGCGCACAGTGGCGTTCCTGGCCTGCTCCCGATGGCGGCCATATCGACCAGATCTCCAATCTCGTTTCGGGCATCGTCAAGAACCCGAATTCACGCCGGCATATCGTTTCGGCATGGAACCCTGCCGAGGTGGATGACATGGCGTTGCCACCTTGCCATTGCCTGTTCCAGTTCTATGTCGCCGACGGGAAGCTGTCCTGTCAGCTCTATCAGCGTTCGGCCGACATCTTCCTTGGCGTACCCTTCAACATTGCCTCGTATGCCCTGCTGACGATGATGGTGGCGCAGGTAACGGGCCTGAAGCTCGGCGATTTCGTGCACACGCTCGGCGATGCGCATCTGTATCACAACCACTTCGAGCAGGCGAAGCTGCAGCTGACGCGCACGCCAAAGCCATTGCCGTTCATGCGGATCAACCCCGACGTGAAGGACATCTTCGGCTTCAAGTTCGATGATTTCGAGCTGGTCGGCTACGAAGCCGACGCCAGCATCAAGGCGCCGATCGCGGTTTGATCGGGGAGTTCTGACGCGGCGAGTTCCGGTTGGCGCAGCGCTGTCTATCACGGCTTCCACGAGCTCAGGCCTACCAGCGGCCGATCTCACCATGGATTTTTGACGCATGCCATAGGTGGCTTCACCGCTGGCGACTGACTGCTGGCCAGTCGGCGCTTGGGAGCGGCGGGCCAAGTGGTCGCGCAGCGTAAAGGGACTCAGCGCGGAGATCCAAAAGACCGTCTGGGCCGGTTTCCCAGCCTACCGACACTACATGTCCGTGACTTTTGCTCAGCAGCGGGGAGCGTTGATGCGCGACCTCCGGTTGGTTTAACTTAGATCGTTCCAAAATATTCTAGATCGACACCGACCCAATTTCTTGCGAATAAGCAAGCGCTGTAGATGATATTGATGTATTTTCCGTGGCTTAGATATTCCGAAGCGCAGAGGCGTAATTCCTGTATGGCGATTGCTTTTCCGGCAAGAAATGCGGAATTGCCACTTGACAAAATTGGAACGTTCCAATTATTTGGGCGCCGTGGCTAAGGCCATTGGAGGATCTCATGACAAAAGGGCGGGTCACCGTCATCGATATTGCGAAGGCGGCGGGCGTCTCCAAGTCGACCGTTTCGCTTGTCTTGCAAGGATCGTCCCTGGTGAACGACGGCACGAGAGCGAAGGTCAATGCGGTGATGCGCGAGCTTGGCTACGTGTACAATCGCGGAGCCGCCAATCTGCGCCAATCCGGTTCGAAGTCGAAAATTATCGGCGTGGTCGTCAACGATCTGACCAACGGGTTCTTCGCGGAACTCGCCGTTGGTGTGGACATGGTCGTCCAGTCCGCGGGATTCGTCCAGTTCCTGTCCAATACCAGCGAGAACCTGGACCGACAGCGGGAAGTTATCGCCTCCATGCGCGAGCATGGGATTTCAGGGCTGATCATGTCGCCCGCCCGTGCGACCGAAGCCGCTGACCTGAAGCCGCTGGTCGCCGCTGGCATTCCCGTCGTCGTTGCTGTCCGCAACGTTCCGGGAGCTAAGGTCTCGTCCGTCGTTTCGGACAATCGCGAGGGAATATCTGCTGGCGTGCAGCATCTCGCTTCGCTTGGCCACCGCCGGATCGCATTCATCGGCGGCTTTAGTGATACGGCGGTCTTCGACGAGCGCATCGACGGCTATCGCGGCGCAATAGCGGCTTGCGGCCTTGAGCTTGACGAAGATCTTATCCTGCCTTCCGCCCCCTCGAGAGCTGGTGGTGTCGATGCGATCGGCCGAGCGCTGGCAATCGCTGCCGCTCCCACTGCCGCTGTGTGTTTCAACGACGCAGTCGCGTTCGGTGTGTGCGACGGGCTTCGCGCCCAGCGCCTCGAGCCTGGACGTGACTTTGCAGTGGTCGGCTTCGATGACGTCATCGAGGCAAAGGCCGCCGTTCCGGCGCTGACGACGATCTCGGTGGATCCGCAGGGAATGGGCAGGCGCGCAGCGCAACTGCTTCTGAAGCAGATCAGCGCGGGTAGGGCGGAAGCGGAGTCGATCGTCTCCTCTGTACGGCTCGTGGTCCGGGAGACCTGTGGAGCAAATCTGGCAGGCGGTTCCAACAGGAGGCAGGCATGAGTTGGTCGCTGGCGACGGGTCCCGCCGTTGTCGAGGCGGCGAAAAGCGGCTCGGCCGTGAAAATCGAAAAAGGGCTTTGAGTAATCAGATGAGCAAGCACATTACCCCGACGGAAGCCGCAGCACTGATCCCCGACGGAGCGGTTGTCTCCGTATCGTCGTCGAGCGGCCTCGGTTGCCCCGACCTGATGCTGAAGGCGATCGGCGAGCGCTTCGATAGCACCGGTCATCCGCGCGATATCACGACGCTGCATCCCATCGCGGCGGGCGACATGAGCGGTATCAGGGGTGTGGACTATATCGCCAAGAAGGGCCTGCTCAAATGTATCATCGGCGGCTCCTATCCGTCGGGACCATCCAGCGCGGAGCCGCCGCTGATCTGGCAAATGATCACGAACAACGAAATTCCGGCCTACAACATTCCCTCGGGCATCATGTTCGATATTCACCGGGAGGCTGCCGCCAAACGCCCGGGTGTCCTGACAAAGGTGGGCATCGACACGTTCGTGGATTCAAAGAGGCAGGGTTGCGCGATGAACGACCTCGCTGCCCAGGACCCGGTGGTCAAGCGCGTCTCGTTCGAAGGCGACGACTACCTGTTCTTCCCGTCGATCGTGCCGCAGGTCGTCATCATCCGCGCGACGACCGCGGACGAGCGCGGCAACCTGACTTATGAACACGAGGGTGCCTATCTCGGCGGTCTCGACCAGGCGCTTGCTGCCCGCAACAATGGCGGCATCGTCATCGCTCAGGTCAAGCGGATCACCAAGGAAGGTTCGCTGAAGCCGCATGACGTGCGCGTCCCCGGTATGCTCGTCGATTACGTGATCGTCGATCCGGACCAGAAGCAGACCACTCAGACGCTCTACGATCCGGCTATCTCAGGCGAGATCTTTCGCCCGTTGGAGAGCTTCCGCGTTCCGGAATTCAACATCCAGAAGGTCATCGCGCGCCGCGTTGCCCAAGAGTTGCAGGCAGGCAGCTGCGTCAATCTGGGCTTCGGCATTTCCGCCAACGTGCCGCGCATCCTCCTTGAGGAAGGGCTACACGGCTCCGTCACCTGGGTCATCGAACAGGGTGCCGTCGGCGGTGTCCCGTTGCTGGACTTCGCGTTCGGCTGTGCATCCAACGCCGACGCCTATATGCCCTCGCCATACCAGTTCACCTATTTCCAGGGCGCCGGCTTCGACGCCTCGTTGCTCTCCTTCCTCGAGATCGGCCGTGATGGCTCGGTGAACGTTTCGAAGTTGTCGTTCCGTCCCCACGTCACCGCGGGTGCCGGCGGCTTCGTCGATATCACGGCGCGTGCGAAGAAGATCGTCTTCTCGGGGATGTTCAATGCCGGCGCAAAGCTCGCGATCGTCGACGGCAAGCTCGTGATCGAGAAGGAAGGCAAGTTGAAGAAGCTCGTCAACGAGGTCGAGCATGTCACCTTCTCCGGCAAGCGGGCGATCGAGCAGGGCCAGGACATCACTTATGTCACCGAACGATGCGTGATGAAGCTGACGCCTGAAGGCATTGTTCTCACGGAGATTGCGCCGGGTGTCGACCTGCAGGCCCATATCCTCGATCAGTCCGAGTTCTCGCTCATCATAGCAGAGGACCTCAAGGTCATGGATGCGAAACTCTTTGGTGAAGCAAACATCGGCCTGACTCTACCGAAGAAGAGCGCCCGCGTCCTGGAGGGCACGTTCAATGGCTAGCGGCACGGTCAAGATCCACGTCGAAGATCACATCGCGATCATGACGGTATCGCGTCCGGAAAAGCTGAATGCGCTTGATCTCGACATGCTCAAGGCGCTGGCAGATGCCGCCGATGACGTCGAGGCTAACGGCGACGTTCGTGTGGCGATCCTGACAGGCGAAGGCAAGGGCTTCTCAGCGGGCGGCGACATCAAGGCCTGGGGTGGCATGCGGCCACAGGAGTTTGGTCATGCCTGGGTACGCCACGGACATCGCATCTTCGAAAGACTTGCGACCCTCAGAATGCCTCTGATCGCGGCCTTGAACGGCCATGCGCTCGGCGGTGGGCTGGAGCTTGCCGGCGTCGCCGACATTCGCATTGCCGAAGAGAACATCAAGATCGGACTTCCGGAAACAGGCCTCGGCATGGTTCCCGGCTGGTCGGGCACGCAGCGTCTTGTGAAGCGCTTCGGCGCGCAGGTGGTCAGGCGCATGGCGCTGGGCGGTGAGATCTTCACCGCCGAGGAAGCCCGCGCGCTTAGCATCGTCGATGTGGTGACATCGACCGGTAATGCCGTGGAAGCGGCCAAGGAATATGCGGCCCGCATCGCGATGAGGGGGCCGGCTGCTCTTGAAGTGGTCAAGCTGATGATTGCCTCCGCGAACGGCGAGGACAATGGCACGGCCGTCGAGGCGCTGGGCTCGATCCTCGTTGCGAAGACCGGCGACCTCAATGAGGGGGTGGCTTCGTTCACCGAAAAACGCCCTGCACACTTTAAAGGAGAATGGTAATGACGGTTCTGGTTACTCCCAAGGCGCTTAGCGATCACAAGGCCCGCGACTTCAAGATGCTGGTCGATGGCAAGTGGGAGGCCGGCTCCGGCCAGCCGATCGAGCGCGTGGCGCCAAGCCATGGCGTCGTCGTGAGCCGCTTTCCGGCGGGAAGCAAAGCCGATGCCGAGCGCGCCATCAAAGCCGCCCGCAAGGCGTTTGACACGGGTCCCTGGCCCAGAATGACGGCATCCGAACGTTCCGCCATCTTGCTCAAGGCTGCCGACCTGATCTCAGCCCGTGCGGACGAACTCGCCTACCTGGACGCGATCGAGGCCGGCAAGCCGATCTCCCAGGTGCGCGGCGAAATCGCCGGTTCGGTCGACATTTGGCGATACGCAGCGGCGCTCGCCCGCGATCTTCATGGCGAAAGTTACAACACGCTTGGAGACGGCACGCTGGGCGTTGTCCTGCGTGAGGCGATCGGCGTCGTATCGATCATCACTCCCTGGAACTTCCCCTTCCTGATCGTCGGCCAGAAGCTTCCCTTTGCGTTGGCGGCGGGCTGCACCACGGTCGTCAAGCCATCCGAACTGACCTCGGGCTCGACGCTGGTTCTTGGCGAAATCCTTCAGGAAGCAGGCGTGCCCGATAGCGTCGTCAACATTGTCACCGGCACGGGACCAGAGGTCGGCGCGATCATGACGTCCCATCCTGAGGTCGACATGGTGTCGTTCACCGGCTCAACCGGCGTCGGCAAGCTCACCATGACGAATGCCGCGCAGACGCTGAAGAAGGTCTCGCTGGAACTGGGCGGCAAGAACCCGCAGATTGTATTCCCGGATGCGGATCTCGATGCGTTCATCGACGCGGCCGTCTTCGGCGCCTATTTCAATGCCGGCGAGTGCTGCAATGCGGGCTCGCGCCTTATCCTGCACAAGAGCATCGCTTCCGATGTGGTCAAGCGCGTCGCCGAACTCGCCAAGGACGTCAAGGTTGGCGATCCGCTCGATCCGACAACGCAAGTGGGCGCGATCATCACGCCGCAGCATCTGGAAAAGATTGCCGGTTACGTGGCCGGTGCGACGAGCAGCGGTGCGCAGGTGGCGCATGGCGGCGAAAAGCTCGACTTGGGCATGGGGCAATACATGGCGCCGACGATCCTCGAAGCTGTCACGCCAGGCATGGCGGTTGCGCGCGAGGAAGTCTTCGGACCGGTGCTGTCCGTCCTCACGTTCGAAACCACCAGTGAGGCGATCGCGATCGCCAACTCCATAGACCACGGCCTTTCCGCTGGCGTCTGGAGCCGTGACTTCGACACCTGCCTGACGATCGGTCGGAAGGTCAGGGCAGGGACGGTCTGGATGAACACCTTCATGGACGGCGCCTCCGAGCTGCCGTTCGGAGGATACAAGCAATCCGGCCTCGGCCGCGAACTCGGCCGCCATGCGGTGGAGGATTACACCGAGACCAAGACGCTCAACATGCATATCGGCGCCCGGACAAACTGGTGGATGCCGAAGAGGGAAACGCTGGGATAACCGGCAACGAGACTACGCCCGAGGAGGGCGGGTAATCGGTGCGGGAATGGTCCCGCACCTTCGAACTTGCAAACCGGGAGGAAACGATGCGCAAGTTTTTGCTGACGACAGCGTTGGTGACGATGAGTGTTGCGGGCTTGGGTGCTGCCAAGGCTGCGGATGTGAAGGAAGTGCAGATGCTGCACTGGTGGACGTCCGGCGGCGAGGCTGC